>NZ_CP047243.1 GCF_009856605.1 Trichormus variabilis 0441
TGTGGCTACTATCGGGTGTCTCTGTATGGTGAAGATTTGGGCGATTGGTCAGAGTTGGGGGTGCTTGGGGTGCTTTCGGGACTGCGGCATGAGTTTTATCGTCCTCGACTGGTTCCGTCGTTAGCTACTCCTATGGTTGCTGCTGATGGAAAGAACGCGACGGCTGATGTTGCAGTTCCACAGCCTGTTGCCGCACAACCCGAATCAAGCGAACTGATTACTCGCCTGGGCAAGTTGGAGGATGAGGAGTTGGCACAAATTCAGGATTGGTGCAAGTCTATCAAAAACCAGATGTTTCCTTCAGTCTCTCAATATGCCGATGGTCGTCTAGAGTTGCATCTGCGGCGGTTCGTTAGTCTCGCCAGTGCTAAGTCGGAGAAGAAGGCTGAGGTTAAGGTGATTGAGCCGGGGCGTTATGCCGGCGCAGAGGTGATTGAGGCTTTGGGCGAGAAGCTGTTGCCTGATTTTCACCAAGCACTTATACTTTTTTACCCAGCCGGGACACAAATCAAAGTACATCGGGATTCACCAGCTTATGCTTCGGGGGCAGCACAGATTAACGTTATGGGCCGGGCGCGTTTCTCCATCTCCGGTTGTCAGGATACTCGGCGGATGGAGTCTTACTGGCTAGAGGAGGGCGATTGTATTGCTTTTGACAACAAGCAGTCGCATGGGATTGATCGGGTGGTGGGTGATCGGTGGTGTGTGTGTTTCTTCAGGCTCAAGGCTGAGTGTTTGGAGGGTGAGCGGGTTGAGCAGTTGAGTTTGGTTTAGCTATAATAATTCAAAAGCATAAAGCAGGTTTGATTATGCAGGCTATCTTTTGGACTGTAGAAGAAGTTGCCCAAAGAGCTAATCAATTTTATGAAAATGGTATTCGCCAAGAGGTTGAGCATGGCGATAATATTGGCAAGATGATTGTGATTGATGCTGAGACTGGGGAGTATGGAATTGATGAAATTGGTATAGAAGCAGGATTTAAGTTAAAGCAGAAAAACCCAAATGCTAGATTATTTATGATGCGAATAGGTTATAACGCTGCATTTGGTTTTGGTGGAACTATTGAGCGTATAGCCGAATGATTAACGGACGGTTAATTGCTGGTAGGGCAACAGTTCCAGTAATTTTTCGTTTACCTGGACAACCAGATTTTTCACTAGATTTTGTCATTGATACTGGATTTAATGGCTACATTACCTTACCACCACAAGCTGTCAGTGCAATGAACCTTCCCTTACATAGTACTATACCTGCAATATTAGCTGATGGTAGCCAAGTTTTATCATCTATACATTTGGCAACGATTGTTTGGGACAATGTAGAAAAAGTAGTTTTCGTTTTGGCTTCTGCTAATAAGCCTTTATTGGGAACTGGAATGATGAATGGATATCATCTAGGCATAGATTTTGAGGACAATGGTTTAGTTTCGTTAGAAAAAATACCATCTTCGATGTCATAAAAGCCAGAAAAAGAGAGAAAATTACCCGGAAAGGTCAAGTAATCTATCAGCAGCTTCTGGGTTCTCAACTGCAATGTACATCCATATTTCAATTAAGTCTTCTTCTGCTTTAGCTGTGCGAATTAAACGTCCCACTTGAGTTCAGTATCCTTTTGAATTGTTTGACCTAAGCGAGAGCGTGCTTCTTGCTTGATGGCTTCTATATCTGTAAAGCGTCCAGTACCACTTTCCATTCCTTCATGCCAAAGACGGCGCAGTTCCTCAATATTTTGCAATTGAAGTAACCGTTTTTGCCTCCATTCGCGCAGTGCCTCACGAATTACCTCACTGCTACTAGCATATTCTCCTGACTCAACAGCATCACGAACCAAAACTACCATTTCTGGGGTCAGGGCAACACTGATTTTTTCTACTTTAGACATAGTAATACATTATTTTTACTCTAAAGTAGCAATTTTTCTTACTATTTCTTACTATATGGCACACTGAGATGAACGCAGGAGGGCAATTGCATTGCTTTTGACAACAAGCAGCCGCATGGTATTGAACGGGTGGTGGGTGATAGGTGGTGTGTGTGTTTCTTTAGACTCAAGGGGGAGTGTTTGGAGCAGGAATACGGGAAGCAATTGAGTTTGGTTTAGCCCTTCCGCCAAATTCAAGCGTTCGCTCCCGCCTCTCGCAGAGAGGAAAAGTAAGCGATGACCTACGCTACACCGAAAGAGCGATGGCGTAACGCAAGAGCGTAGCTGATCGTCAGCAACCCTAATTTTTTTAGAGGAAAAATTAGGGTTGATCGGGCAGGAGACTTGAAAATTTGAAGCCTAGCTGAGTGAAAGTCAGGAAATACAATCACAAGTGTTGAAGTGAAATAAATCTCTAAAGGTGCGTCAATTTATGGGAATTTGTGGAAAATTGGGTGTAGCGGCGTTGGTGGCGTTGATTGTCGGGTGTTCGCCTGTCCAATCCCAAGTGCCACCATTAACTGAACTTTCCCCATCAATCAGCGTGCATTTACTGCTGGGAAATCCCAGTGGTGCAACGCCAACAAAGCTTACACCTGATAATTACCTGATGGTCAAAAATCAATATGCACTCTCCTACAACAACAGCAAGGGAACTGCTAACTGGGTAGCTTGGCAGCTTAACTCCTCATGGCTAGGGAACGCAGAGCGTCAAGATAACTTCCGCCCAGACAAAACATTGCCTGCGGGTTGGGTGCGAGTGACTCCTTCTATGTACTCTGGGAGTGGTTATGACCGGGGGCATATTGCACCTTCAGCAGACCGCACCAAGACAACAGAAGATAATGCGGCTACTTTCCTGATGACAAACATGATGCCCCAAACACCCGATAACAATAGAAATACGTGGGGAAATTTAGAAGATTATTGTCGAGAATTAGTCAGTCAGGGTAAAGAGCTTTACATTGTTGCCGGGCCTAATGGTAGTCTTGGCAAACCCCTCAAAGGTAAGGTGACAGTTCCCAAATCCACTTGGAAGATTGTTGTCGTACTAGATAGCCCAGGCTCAGGGCTTGAAGGTATTACTGCTAATACTCGCGTTATCGCAGTAAATATTCCCAACGACCCAGAATTAAATAATGACTGGAGGGCTTATAAAGTCAGTGTTGATGAATTAGAAAGTTTGACGGGTTATGATTTTTTGTCTAATGTTTCCCCCAATATTCAAACAAGTATTGAGAGTAAAGTTGATAATTAGTAAATAGGTCAAGTTTCCACAACTTTAGTAGAAATACCAGCTAAATTTCCTGCTGGAGTTTCACCAATAACATAAACATCAAGTTCTACCTCACCCAGTCGATACACCTGCGGGTTTTTTAAGTTCGATTTTATTACCTCTAGCAGTTTTTGAAATTTAGCAACTACAGCATTTTCTTCATCCTCATACCAGTCTTGGGGAGTAGTGGCTCTGCTAAAAAAGCTGTCAATGTCTACCACTTTAAAAGGCGCATCTTGTCCGTGACCTGTTTGCTGCAAAACTATTTCATGTGTAACAGGAGGTGCAGATCCTTCCCACAAAAAAACCTCAAATGGGTATTCAGACTCACTCATAAATAACAAGCCATCGGATGCCTGTTTTAGCTGTTCTAAAATTTCTGAGTTGGTTTTGACCATAAACCATAAGAGAGTTATTCAATCAAGTATAAAGTGTATTGCTTCTTTATCTGCATTTTGGTCAGACACCAGAATTTTTATTTAGACTTAATTATTTCTAACGGTACAAGACAAATAATTTAAAATAGTGCAATTTAAAAGTGGTGTAAATATCGGAAATTATGGACGCTGCTAAACGCCTCGCTACTCTAAATCGCATCCGTCAACTCAGTCGTTTGATGGATACATCAATACGCATTCCTTTAACAAGTTTTCGTATTGGAATAGACCCAATTATTGGTTTAATTCCAGGTGGTGGTGATTTAATCAGTACAGCGTTTTCAGCTTACATTATATTTTTAGCTACCCGCTTTGGTATATCACGCCAAGATTTATCCAAAATGATTTTTAATGTGGGTTTAGAAACAGTCGTTGGGGCTGTGCCTTTAGTAGGAGATTTGTTTGACGCTTTCTACAAATCTAATATTCGCAATTTAGCAATTTTAGAGAAACACTTGACAGTGGTTGAACCAGAACTTCAAGAAGTATCTGATGAACTTTACAAAAAACAAGTTAGTCAAGTTTAAGTGCATCGATGAACAACACAACAAAGAACACGCTCAGTTCTGAGATGAGTGATGAAGATTGGTTTAACTTAGGAAAATCTGATGCTTGGGCGGGAAAACCCAAAACGCCACCAGAACAAGATGCTCAAGCAGCAAGTATGTATGATTTAGGTTACAGCGAGGGAGAGATTAAACATCCACCTACTGCAACTCCCAAGGCACAACAGTAGTTAGAAATTGCCATTGCTCTACACGCTATCATCCATCCAGCTGCACTCAGGGCAGTCCCAATGCACCCGCGCCGTGTAATCTCGGTCAAACTCACAGCCGCATTGGGGACACTTACCAGTAAATAAAGGATGGGTATCTAGCAGTTCTAGCTGTTGCTCTGGTGTCCAGCGTTGCCGGGGCTGTAAAATCAACTCGCCATTGTAATAGGTTGCCCCTTCTGGTTGCCATAGTTCCTCTACTTGGGCGTTGGGGTCTTCTCTGAAGTCGAGGCAGCTATCACCGTCTACCCCATCTGGATGTACGGCACAGATGATGTGGGGATTGTGAGAGTAAAGGAGGCAGCGATCGCACTCTGGGATTTTCATAACATCCGTTTAGTTCTTCCTGATAAGCTTTAAATTCCTGACTCTTCAAGAACTTGCTGGACGCATTTAGCAGTGTTAGGAGAAGCCCCCCATGACTTCAGAACATTAACCAAGTTAGAACCAACAGTTACCGCTTTATCTAAGCTGTCACCCTTAAGTTTTATTGCCACAGGAGTAGCCCCGTCAGTATTCCACCAATAAGCAGCCCCATAATTACCGATTCTGACAACGTTGTTTATCTCTCCAGGCTTTCCTTCAGCGCGAAACTTTTTATTTAAGCTGGTGCGTATAGGATGTTTAACAGGTACAAGAGCTTCTTCTAAACTAAGACATTTACTACCTTGTGCCTGGACTGGCAGGACATTAAAGTTTGGTACAACAGCAACAGTATTAAATACCGTTAGGCTTGCAACAGCTAGGATGAAACGAAAATCTCTCATCACAAGTCAAAATTCTCCGTAAAATATATCAACATTGCAAGCATTATCTCTTCAAAAGCACCCAAGCTAGGCGATTGCTGCTTCCTCTCTTGTATTTTATAGCTACTTTCTAACTCGAAGAGCGCATTTCTTGCTGACGCATGGGCATAGCGTCAATTTGCTCAAACCCTCAAGAGCATAGACGGTAGCGTTGTTTTGGTGTTTATCCTCTAAGAATTTTGCAGCCACTAACTTTGTGCCAGTTGTTCTACGAGTTGCAGTATATGTTTCTCAATTTGCCCAAGGGCATCTGTAGCCGAGGTTTTATCAATATCATGAACTAGCCAGTATTCAATCGCATCTGCCCAGTGGGGAAAGCGTTCATTCATCAGTGGTCTGTGTTCTAATTCATCTAGGGCAATAACTCTAGTAGCTGAGTGAAAATCCTGCTCACTGGCTGACAGTGGAAACCGTTCATCAACCGGGAGGTTCACCAAACGCACTGCTAAAGCCTCAGCCACATACCTAGATAATTGCCCCCACATTGTTAATACCGCGCTCAAGTGCTAAACCTCTAGAGTCAGCCTGCCAATCTAACCCCTGTTTGGTAGCCAACCAATTAAATAAGTTTTCGGCAAAGCGGCTGCGGTAATAGTTGCCTGTACACAAGAACAAGATTTTATTCATTCATTTGACCAAATAAGCCTACGGGCTTTGTACTGGTAAATGGGGTAATTTGCAAGATATCTAGGCTACTTTTCACATGGTTGCGATTGGGGTTTCCTCTAAGAACGGGAGGGGCGATCGCTTAGTCTTAAAATTTAAACAACCCTAAAAACTCCTCAACAACCCCGTTAGGATTTTCAAAACATTCCTGTGCGCTAAATCGACTGGTTCTAATACCCTCTCTATCAAATAACCTGTCTCGCTTGTAATCAGCTAATGGGTTTTGATGGTATGTGATGCCGTCAACTTCTAAAATCCTGACTTTACCTTGATGAAAAACTAAAAAATCAACTTCTCTAGTTTCATACTGTTTTGAGTGATTATGTAATCGACAGCCAGTATTCACAAAAAACAGTACCCCTTTTGTTTGCAAAGCTTCTGCGATCGCAGCTTCAGCCGGGGAGCGTAAACGTAAACCATACCAATCTTTTGGGTAAACTTCAGCCTGAGTTCTAACTAAAGCCTCAGATTCTTGGGCTTGATTGTGTGCCTCAATTAACGCCTTAGCCCATACTCGATCTACAGTCATTTCCCAAAGATGCTCAGTGCGGGGGCCACCGGGTTGCCCAAGGTGAGCTATAGTTCCATGCTCAAACCTGTAAACACCACTGCCCTTAACATTGACTTCGCTAGTTAACTTCTGACTAGTCCAGTTTTCACGAGGAAACATTATTTTTAGCACTTTTAACAGTCTTGTAGTTTTCATCTCTGCTGACTGTTGGGTACTAAGTGCAGTGTTGTTGGTTTGAAGCTGAGGCATAAAGGTTATTAATAAGTATCGCTGTTGTAATTATTCCCACAATCCAATACTGATAAGTAGTTCCTTAACCTAGTTTTGGTGGAAGGGGAGCGATCGCTACAAAGTAGGTGAATACGCAATCGCAGATTTACTATGTATTTTCTAGTATATTACTAGCCAGTTGTAGAGAAGCGATGACCGAGTGCTGTGAGTTGATTGCTGAGTCTACAGCGTTGGGTCAACAACTGGCGATTTGTGACTGTTGCGTTCTGTATCTCATTTAAACGGCAATTCAGAGAGTTGTAATGCCAAATTGCCAAAACCTTTGAACATGGCACTGTAACTTCAACTTTTTCTTAGAGGAAACCTAAGCGATCGCCTATGGTGGGGCGTAGCCCATCGCAAATCAGAGACAGATGTGATGCTGCTCTGCTACGTCCCTTCATCGCTCCCTCATTCTTAGAGGAAACCCAAGCGTAAGTGATAGCTTTACCTCTCAAAACGCTCATATCCAATGTGAACCTGCCACTCCACAACTCTAGCAGAGTCAGCCAACATTCCATCCCGTACACGGGGGCTGGTGTTAACAATGGCTTGAGCCGCTTCTAAATTGTCCGCCTGAATTACCCAAAGCCCAGTTCCATCATGGGGAAAAAACGGCCCGCAGCACAGTAGTGTTCCTTTCTCCTGCTGCTCACGAAACCAAGCCAGTTGGTCTTGGTCATGTTCTGGGTGAGCTTTTTTATACTCGTAATACTCTGGAACAGTTGCTACAACAACGGCAAACAGTTTAGACATATCCTCTTGTTTACTAAGTGGAATGATGTTCAGATCTTAATGGTATTTTTAGGTCGCAGTCCATCGTACTCCCTCACCCTCTACTTCTTCCAAGGTAACTTTGTCCCCATCTCAGTCAATGCCGAGAACACTAGATACATAATCAGCAGACCAGCACTGATAAGAAAAATTACAACGTCATTATTCATTGGTAAAGTGGTAGAGAGCAGCGATAACAGCCGTTTAGCGATCGCCTAAATCAAGCGTTCGCGTAGCGTCCGCACCAGAGGAAAAGAGCGAACAAAGAAGGAACACCCCTAGCCCTCTACGACCTGTATATTATTTAATAAGTGTTAATTCTATCTGTATGATGCAAGATTTAGAGATACTTGACATTGTAGATGAAAGCGATTGCATTATCGGACAAAAGCAACGCTCGGAAATATATAGTCAAGGGCTGTGCAATTTTAGAGTTGTCAATTCTTTTGTAGTTAATTCACTTGGAAAACTTTGGATACCTCGCCGTTCTGCCCAAAAACGAATTTTTCCCCTTTGTCTTGATGTCAGCATGGGTGGTCATGTGGAAAGTGGAGAAACTTACGAAGATGCTCTGCAACGTGAACTCGAAGAAGAATTAAACCTAGATTTAAACATGGTTAATACGCAGTTATTGGGTTATTTAACACCATATAAATATCAAGTTTCTGCTTTTATGAAAGTTTATGAAATTAGATTAGATTATGAACCAGACTACAATCAGAATGATTTTATTGAAAGTTTTTGGTTATACCCTTCTGATTTAATAGAATGGTTGAATAAAGGTGAACCTGCAAAAAGTGACTTGATTAAACTTGTGCAGATGTTTTATGCAAATTAAGCTCGACTTTTGAGGACTAAAATTAATAAAAGTTTTTGTATGAAGATTCTTTCCTTCCTCAAACCCAAACCAGCACAACCAACTATTGATAGTTATGGACAACAGAGTAGCGGCGTTGACCAACAGCAGATTCAATCATTGATGGAATGGCTGTTTGCAAGTTTCCTGAATGCTAGTTACTTGGGAAAGTCACATATTATTTGGTATGACAGCGACAGCCCAGACCCCAGCTTAAAACAAGTGATTAAAAAAGTTACACGGCGGGACGAACCAGTTTTTCTGTACCGTCGCATAACTGCTGCATAAATCGGCAATCCTCCTCCAGTAATTCCAATAATTTCAGGTGTTCTACTTTTGCTGTATAGTCGCCGTCCCAGCATTTGATTGTGCAACTATATTCACCAACATGAGTAACCACACCCCAGTAACCACTTTTGCCCCGCAAGTCGGGGTTATCCTTGGGTTGAAGTGTGCAGATTTCACCTACTCGGTAGGGGTCGCTATTACACCAAGAGCGATCGCATGGGAGCAATTTGACCTAATTCCTACTTCAGCTAGATAGCAGATTGCACAACTTTCGTCTTATCTTCATCTGTGCATATAGTTATACCGTCATTCGTCATATGCTCAAATTGCTCAATTTAACAATGCCTTCCATAGGTGCAGCGTTTGTCAGCATTGCCGCTATAGCACCATCTTACGCTGCCTTATTACAATTTAATACAGATGCTGGCAGTTTTCGCTTGGATACTCGTACTGGCGAAGTTTTTTCTAATTTTGACCCTGACAATGATTTCTTTAAACTTTTAAGCTTTTCTGGTGGAGCTAGCTTTCAATCTGGTAGTGGAACTATCAATGTTAATTCTGAGACTTGTTCTGGTGGCATTGATATTATCGATTCCCAAACAGGAGAACCTCAATACCTTTGTTATGCTAGTGGCTACGAACGTATTCAACTTTTCCTACAATTTCAAGGTGCAAATTTAACCCCTCAACTTAGTAGTGATCCGGCCCTCTACGAAGCTTCTTTTGTGAGAGGAGCTTTCACGGGTGATATTCCTTTTAGTCCAGTTGTAGGCAGTTTTCAAGTTTATTCTATTTTTGATACTAATTATCTCTTCCCAATTACTACTTTGCAAGTCCAAACAATCACTGTGACTGAAAACAAGACTACATCTGTGATGTTGGCATTTGCTTTAGCTAGCGCTCCTTTGTTACTTAAAAGTCAACGCCATAGGGGGAAACACAAGTAATAACGTTTTATACTATACACTTTAACCTCAGTAACACTACGTCAGTTATGTTTTATTACTCATGTAAAGTTACCATTCATCCCTCATCCACTCCAATCCTGTCCGCAACGCCGCCGCCGCACTGTAGTAAATCTTCTGTTCGCCAAATATGCCACCTGAACGGCTGATAATGCGGAACTGCCAGCACTGTCCAGGGGTATAGTAAACGATTAGGACAGTGCCGTTAATGCAGATAACCGTATCAACCTTGATATCGGACATGATCTAACGTGAGGTGTGAGGTATTAGCAATTGTCCATCATTTTTACGAACCTGGCTTACTTAATACGCCTTATGTGAATTAAAAATGCCCTACGGATAGCGAGGGTTTCAGGCTGTCGTTTAGCCAAGATGTTTAGCTATGTTGACGTATTTACGGCTTTCCAAACTCCAACTCACATAAGCTGTTTAATGTCATATCATACAATCTAGCTATACGACAGCTTATCCCGGCTGTACCCCACTAACGTACATTCAGTAGACCGAAAAGTTTGGCGATCACTCTATGATGAATAGCTGTGCCAGTAACTTTTTGCCTCCAAACTGTGCTTTTAAATACTGGTATTGAATAGCTCATTTGGACTCATAACATAAGTAAAGCTAATTAATCAGCCAAAAAGGTAAGAGGAATTCTTGCACCAGAACTATGTTGGTGTTGTGTTGTAGGTAATTTTATAAAGGAGTTGAGAGAAAATTGAGATAGAGAATTATTTAGTTTGGCTATGACTGCAACTACCCCAGTTCTAACTGATAATAAAACCTTGGATGAAGTGGTTAACTGTTTAACGGAGAATCTTCCAATTCAGACTCAAGGTAAATGTGAACAAAGGAATATTTTTGAAATTTTAATTCGGGCTGCCACTCAAAGAGATAGTATTGAAAACACTACCAAAGTCTTAAAAAATGTTCCGACCAGTAATGATATCCGCTACCATTTAGAAAAATATTCAGACCTTATTTCTCTCGAAGATGCTCTAAATAAAGCACTTCAAAGTCGCTTACCAACAGGTATACGACAAGGACAACAGAAAATCGCCATTGATTTTAACTTAATTCCATATTATGGTGAGCCATCACCATTAGAAGCACCATATATTTATAGAAGTCAAGCAAAAAATGGTACTTGTTCTTTCTATGCTTATGCTACTGTCTATGTCATTAAAAAGCATAAAAGAGTAACTTTAGCCATTAAAGCTGTTCAACAACAAAATACTTTAGTTGCGATTATCACATACCTTTTAGCAATAATTGAGCCTTTAAATCTCAAAATTGAACGATTATATTTAGATAGGGAGTTCTTCTGCGTACCTGTCATCAGATGGTTACAAGCTTTGGATATTCCATTTGAAATGCCAGCTATTATCCGGGGCAAAAATGGTGGAACTAAACAATTAATTAGAGATAGGCGGAGTTACAAAACCAGTTACACTTTAAACAGCGATAAATATGGTTCAGTAACTTTTAATGTGTGGATAGTTTGCACATATAAAAATGGTAAAAGACGAGAGCATGGACGGGAATTTTTTGTTTATGCTGTCTATAAAGTTAAGTTAACTTTGTCGCTTATACATGATGACTATCGTCTACGTTTCGGGATTGAGAGTAGTTATCGTATGAAAAACCAGTGCCGAATCAAAACTACTATTAAAAATCCTACCATTCGGCTTTTATTTGTAGCTTTGGCATTCTTAATTATTAATGTTTGGATTTATCTGGTATGGCATTTTATTAGCCGTTTAAAAAGAAGCACCAGACAAGTTTTTTCTGATCTATTTACCCTCAAACAGATGCTTGAATTTTTACGCCAAGCCGTAGATCGCAGCTATGGAGTAGCCTGCGAAGTTTATTTACCGTCCGGCTAATTTTGCTTGGTTTTTGGGGTTTTTAATAAGCTAAACTTATCACTTATGCCAAGCAATCCGCTTTTACACTTCTCTCCAAAAACGGTATCACAGGCTACTATTTTTTAGCGATCGCCAAACTTTTCGGTCTACTGACATTCATATTCAATGCCATTTTAACCCGTGCAAAAAGTTGAGGCAGATATTTATAAAATCGCCCATCTCGCAGAAACATTGCATCGATGGTACAGCTACCACAGTGTTCTCCAGGGGGAGGAACTGCAAGCGATAGTACAGATGCGTCTGAAACACCAGCCCAGGGTAAGTGTCCGACAGGAGCTTGCAGTGAATAATTGAGTTCGGATTCATTCAGCCAGTCGCTGCTGATAAAATCGTTTTCGGTTCGAGCAACTTTGAGTTTCCAACCGACTCGATCGCGAAAGGTATTGGCGGCAGTTTCGGAATTGTTCGGATGAGATGCTATTACCTTTTGCCAAATCTTTGCTTGGACACTGAGTCCAAACCTTCCATCACTAGCTACTAACCAAGCTCGATCAATCTCTTGAATTAAATCTAGAGGTATGGTGGCAGCGTTAAGTCCAAAGAGATCTTTTTGAGGTGATAAGAGACGGCGGGTTTCTTGATCGGCAGCACTCCAGTTTTTAGACTTGAGGAACTGCTGGAGTTGTTCTGTTGCTTTGGTTGTGCTTGTTCCACTACCAGGAGAATTTTTAGTTGCCATATGTCGCTCTAACAAATTAATGATTTGGGTTTTATTAAGTTGTCGAGCTAGGTCTAGAGCAGTCTTACCTTGCTTATCTTTGAGGTCAACCCTAGCATTTTTACTGAGAAATAGTGTTACTAATTCCGAACCAAAGAAACTTTGTTCCTCCAATACTGCTTGGTGCAGAGGTGTTCTTCCTAAATTATCTTGAACATTTAAATCTGCATTAGCCGCAACCAGTTGTCGAGCCACTTCCAGGTTAACATCGTACAGAGGAGTCTTACCTTGAGCATCTCGTAGGTTAACTTGCGCTTTTCGAGCCAATAGCAATTTCACTAGAGCGGGTTGGAAACGATGAATGTGGAGTGGAGTTTGCCCCTGACGATTGCGTAAATTAACATTAACTCCCCTATCGAGCAGGAGTTTTAGTACTGCTGGTTCCAAACTGCTGGAGTGAATCACAGCCCCTTCACGATTTTGGATAGTTAGATCAGCACCTGCTTGGATTAGTTTTTTGGCGACTTCTAGATTTGATGCTCCATAGTGTAGTGGTGTCCAGTTCTGAGTGCTACGAGCATTTACATCCCCACCACGACTAATTAATAGCTCCGTGATATCAGCTTTTCCGGAATTAGCAGCAAAATGTAGCGGTGTCATTTGCTCTTGATTTCTAGCATTAACCTTAGCACCCCGATCTATCAAAAGTTTGATTACATAAGCGGTTTTCTGTCCAAAAAGATTATGGAGTGGGGTATTACCATTTTGGTTGCCGACATTCACTTTTGCTCCTCTACTCAGAAGTAATCGCGCATTTTTCTCAGATTTTCCTAAATAATGTAGGGGAGTATCTCCTTTCCCATCCTTGGCATTTACATTTACCCCAGTTTGGATTAAACGCTGAGACAGTTCTTCGTCTGTGGATAGTAAAAAGTTGAGCGGTAGCCACTTTTCACCAAAGATATCGCAGGGTTGATTCAAATTACCTCCTTCGGCAATGGCCTTACCTAAAGCTACTGATAAATCGGGAGCAGCACCGAAGGGACTAAATTTTTCCGATAATACTTTGCAAAAAGGAGAGATGGAATTAGAGGTTTTCTTTGGTATCTTAGATTCAACAGCAAATGGTATCATTACCATTGTTCCCAAAGTAGTAAGGGAAATCAGAAAAATTGTATTGAAGAGATAAAGAGATGATTTATAGTTAAATTTTGTCATTATGATGTGATTTCCTTATTTCCTCTAAAAGATTTATAAATAATTAATGCAGCTATTCCCCAAACTCCGATTCTGAAGAAAACAGAGAACGTAAATCAGACCTTATTAAACGATTCGATACAATTTTCTGTAATCTCTCCATTTTGATAATATCGAAGCAAATATCAACATTGCGATAGAAATTGCTTTTATATTTTTACTCATACAAAGTATTAATAGAGCAAAGTGAATTACATAATGAATAAGACTCTTAGTTTAATAATTTAGTTGCCAACTTATAAATATTCGTGTCTACCATGTGATACGCCCAGTTTGTTAGCGGGGTGTAGATGATTACATCAGTTGCTTGGCAAGCTTCGCAGCCCGACTCTAATTGTTGATTAAATAGCTTTTCGCTCACGAAAGGAATTAGAGTTTTTTAAAATAACGCGACCTCCGACCATTTCAATCCGCTATTCCTACTACTTTTAATTTGTAGCATTGCTGCATCACTTCTGTTGCCTCCAAATCAAGTTATACTCCTTTTCCACCGCCGCCAACAGCTTCGCCTGCAATGCAGACAAATACGGTTTAGACTGTTTCCCCAATCCTTGCAACAGCCAATCTACTGCCTCATCCCGCACGGCTACCTCATGCAACCGCCGCAGTCTTTCGCATAGCTGCTGCATGAATTTACAATCATCTTCTAGTAATTCCAGAGATTTCAAATGCTCAACTTTGGCTGTATAGTCGCCATCCCAGCACTTGACTGTGCAACTATACTCACCTACATGAGTTACTACACCCCAGTAGCCACTTTTGCCCCTCAAGTCGGGGTTGTCTTTAGGATGCAGGACGCAAATTTCACCTACTTGGTAGGGATTGGGTACAGAAGTGCGATCGCGTATCCGGTCTATAACATCCTGAACTATTCGACCAGATGGGGTTTTACCTTTCGCTTCTTGGACTGCTTGCCGCCATACTTTAGCCTGAACTTTCGGTTCTAACTCGGCCTTAGCCAAAGAACGCAATTGGCGCTCATTGGTCGGCATTGGTATCTGCCGACCATTGGTCGGCAAATGTTTCTGAATATTCTCATATACATTCGTCGCTGACATCTTCAAGTATGCAGCATCACGGCTATATCCAAAGCGATCGCGGCAATATTCCTCAAATGTTTTGTGCGTATTTCGATACAGCCGGCGATCGCGCAATTCCATTAACGCTTTCCCCGCTTCCACAAACGCTCTCTCTACCTTGCGCTCCAAGTTCAGGCGATCGCGCTGTTCCTCCTCGGTCATCTCTGGCACTTCGACCGCCTCTATATCAACAGTGACTGCGCTAGGATTTTCCGCCTCTTGTGCTGGCTTTAGTGCTGGCTTTGGTTTATCGGTAGTTGTAGGAGTGTTTTTTCGGCGCTTGGAGGTAGGTTGGCTCATGCTCCCACCTCCAAACTGTAGGTGGTTAAGTGGGTATTGAGTTGTGTCATCATAGAAGCAGTGTTTTACAATGTACCCCCAGCCTCACGAGAGTCTTGGGGTTTTCCATATCCTTATATATTTACACTTTTGGTCAACAGCAGATTTAATCACCCGAACCAATTAGCTTGTTTTCACTACTTGCTAAAGTCAGAGGAAATCACTCATTCTAGATGAGGCATTTTGATTTCTCTTTTACATTCAACCTTAAAAAGATTCTTCTCATTCCCAAATATGAAACCTATCAAAAAATCTGAGTTACGCATTCTCAAAAAATCTACTGATCCTCAGCCACTACAAGAACCAGTAACTCAATCTGATGCCTTTGCTGCTAACACACCTATCATTGAGCAGCCACTACAGCCACAAATAGATGTAGATATCCCTGCCCCAGAGTATCTTCCTCCTCATCTTCCAGTCTACGATTCCCCTCTAGTGCAATCTGTAGGCAACTCCGGCTGGCAAGTCTCTGACATCTGGCGCGATCTGCGGGTTGATGGTTTCTGTGATTGATTGTACAGGGCGTTATGCGATCGCTTGAGTATGCGCTAGAGATGCGATGGCGCAAGCGCCCAGCGTAGCTGATCGCTTATCGTCTCTATCTTTCGGTAATTTGTATACAGATTATTATCTAAGTTGACAAGACTATTAACTTCTTGTGCATACATACTCTACAGCAATTGAAGAAAACTGTTCATTAATTTTCTTTTTCTACTTAAGACATCACTTCCTAAAACGAACAACTTACTATCTGAAAGATACTTTACACATCTGTCTTATATGCACAGTAATATTTAACAGTACTTTTAAGCAAGAGATGATTTTACTTCGATAAGTATAAACATAATATATAGAGCGAAATCTTTGCTTATTATTCAGATAATTTTATATTTTTCCCTATCTATAGATAGATGTAATATTAATTTGGCAGCGTAATTAATGTATATAAATATCTATTAGGATGAGATTTTTCAATTCTCAGTAGAAAATCAAGATAGTTGCTTGCTAAATTGTTCATAATATGCAAAATTCTTAGATAGGTTTTTAGTAATCTGTATTAAAACCTATTTTACAAACCCATTTTTATTTTTTCTAGGAACATAAATAGTGTCATGAAAGAATTTGAACTGAAAGGCATTAATCATCTAGCATTAGTTTGTAGAGACTTTCAAGAAACTATAGATTTTTATACTATTACTCTTGGACTCAAGTTAATCAAAAATATTGATTTACCATCTGGTGGTAAACACTTTTTTATTGATATTGGAAATAATAATACTTTAGCTTTTTTTTGGTCAACTAAAGCTCCTGAATCTGTACCTGGTATCTCATCCGTTCGTCCAGAGGCTTTTTTGACAGGCGATATCATAACTGCTCATGGTTCTATGAATCATGTAGCCTTTCATGTGCCATTAGAAAAATTAGAAGAGTACAAAGAAAAGCTTGTATCAAAAGGAGTACAAACAACGCCAGTATTGCATCATACAGATGTACCCATGTCTTCTTTCTACTTTTTTGATCCAAACGGGATACTACTAGAATTTGCAGCAAATTTACAGTCTCTCGACACATTACCTGCTGAGTTGAAAGAAAAGGAAGCCATATTTCTTAAATGAATAGCAAATGATAAATATAGGAGCAGAGTATAGATATTTTACTATACTCTACTTTTCTAGTAGCTTATTAATTTTTTAATATGAATAGCAAATTTACTATTTTATTTACAGAAATATCTTTTTTAATTACAATTTTCACAACTTTCATTCCATTGTGTCAAGCTCAAATAAATGCTGATAATAGCTCACAAAATAATAGTGCCGTAAATGTCCAAGGTAATACAATATTTATTGAGGGCGGCACTCAATTAGGAGGGAATTTATTTCATAGCTTTAAAGATTTTTCAATTAATTATGGAGACACTGCATATTTTAATAACGCTTCTATTATACAAAATATTATTAGCAGAGTAACTGGCAATTCTATTTCTAATATTAATGGAACAATCCGAAACAATGGTCAAGCTAATTTATTTATTCTCAACCCCAACGGATTTTTTTTTGGTAATAGTGCTAGATTAAATATTGGTGGTTCTTTTTTGGCTACTACAGCAAATAATATTAAGTTTTCTAACAATATAGATTTTAGTGCTAATCGCAATCAGCTTGACCCTTTGTTAAAAGTTAGCGTTCCTGTAGGGTTAGTTTTTATAGGTAATTCTGGAGAGATTAGACTTCAAGGTAGCGGTCATAATATAAATAGAATTGCTAATAGGAATTTTGATTTTATTACTCCTATAGACGCTAGTAGATTTTCTGGATTACAAGTACAACCAGGAAACAATATTTCCTTAATAGGCGGAAATGTTTCACTTGAAGGGGGGATACTAAGCACCAGAAATGGAAAACTCCAGATTGGCAGTGTACTAGATGGATACGTTGGATTAGAGCAGCAGGACAATGATATAGATTTTGATTTCAATAATGTTAATACATTTAGGAATATAATTCTAACAAAAAATTCATTATTATTCATTAATAGTAATGCAGGCACAGGTAATACTATTGATATTCAAGGTAAAAATATTAACATTTTAGATGGTTCATTAGTATTTACACAAAATCATGGCTTTAAAACTGGTGCTGTTAAAATTGATGCTCAATCTCTAAATATTCAAGGATCATCTAATCTAGCTTTAAGTGCAATATATACAAGCAATTTTGGCTCTACTCCTGGCGAGTCTATTCAACTTGACGTAAAAGATGTAACAATTCAAGGTGGACAAATAGCAACTACTACTTTTACTAATGCCCCTAGTGGATTAATCACTATTAATTCAAATTCTTTAAAAATTTCCGGTGACACCCCTTCTTATGCTAATCCTGATGGCTTAGGTGGAATCAATACTTTCAGTTATAGTTCTGGAAAGGGTGGAGATATTGCAGGTAAAATTAATAATATAATCATAGGGCTAGATGGAGTTTTAAATACTGTTGCATCTGGTTCAGGTGCAGGAGGAAATTTATTTTTAGAATTGGAAAATCTTGTCATTAAAGATGGTGGAGCTTCATTAGGGTCTAGCACTATTCGTAGTGGGCAAGGCGGAAATGTTTTTATCAAGAGTCAAAACATAGATATATCAGGACAATCAGCATTATTACGTCCTAGTAATATTACGTCATCCACTTTTGGTTATGGCAATGGTGGTAACATAGACATAAACACTTTAAATTTAATTATTAGCAACGGAGGAGGTATAAGTAGTAGCACACTATCTGCGGGAAAGGCTGGTAATATTTCCATTAACTCAAGTAATTCAATAAATGTAGTAGGTACGAATCTTAATTCAAACTCACCAAGTTTTATTAATTCATCAAATTTTCTTTTAATCGATCCGAATTTGCAAAAATTATTGTATCGACAACCTCCTTTACTTATTGGTCAGGCAGGCAATATATTTTTAAATACAAATACTATAAATATAAGTAATGGTGGGCTGATTAATGCGAGAAATGAAGGTGTCAATGATGCAGGAAATATTAGGATTAGTGCGAACACAATAAACATTAACTCTCAAGGAGAAGTTAACGCCACCACTACGATTGGAGAAGGTGGCAATATTATTCTCAATTCTAGAAATTTATTTTTAAATAATAGCAGGATTACAACAACGGCTGGAGGCATGGGCAACGGCGGTAACATTAGAATTAACACAGGCATTTTGGTAGGTTCAAACAATAACCAAATCGTAGCTAATGCCTTCGAGGGTAGAGGTGGCAATATTCAAATTAATGGTCAAGGCGTTTTTCTTTCACCTAATACTCAAGTAAACTCCAAATCACAAAGAGGTATTGACGGAACAGTTGACATCAATGCAAATGTCTTTTTAGCCCAAACTCCAGTTAAATCACAGGGATTTCAAGAGTCACCGCAGATTGTTTCCACCTGCCAAGGAAGGTCAAATACAAAAGGAAATAATGAATTTATCATGACTGGTACAGGAGGATTACCAGCAAGTTCAGAACAATTACCCGATGTTGAATCTACTTGGCAAGCAAACTCGACTGAGAACATCTCTTACATCGAACCAACAGTAGATAATGAAATCATAGAAGTGCAAGGATGGGTAAGAAATTCAGATGGCTCAATCACATTAACTGCCCAAGCAAATCGGGTAAGTGCCAATGCAAATCAATCTGCAAGTTCTTGTAATTATCAACCAAAACCCAAGGTCTGATGAAAAATCAACAATTGCTCAAGTACCTGCTCATAGTGGCAGTAAGTTGTTTGTTAGCTATCAGTGAGCCAACATCATTGATGGCTCAAGCGAATGCTGAAAAATTACAGCAAGCGCAATCACTGATCCAACAAGGACAAAAACAGTTAAATCAAGGACAGGCATCACAAGCATTACAGTCTTGGCAGCAAGCAACGCAAATTTATCGACGGCTTCAAGATGAACAGGGAATAAAAGGCAGTCTGATCAATCAAAGTATCGCATTGCAAACATTAGGTTTAACCCCTCGTGCTTGCAATGTACTGATAGAGGCATTGAAACTAAATTCTGCCTCTGGAATTTGTACCTCTCCGACACCACCGAATGAAACTACAAAACTATTAGAGCTATTTGACAAAAAAACAGTCTCATCACTTGATTTGTTGGCATTACAAAATTTAGGTAATGCACTGCGTAAATTAGGAAAACTTACTGAATCAGAAGCAGTATTCAGCAAAACTCTTATGCTCTCTGAAGAACAGCCTAGTTTCAATACTAGTTCAGTATTATTAAGCTTAGGCAATACTAAATTTTATGCTTATAAATTCTTCAAAGATAAATATCTGCAAGTAGAAGAACCCGCATTCCGCCAAAAGATATCCAACTTAAGCCAACAAAAAGCATTAGAAGCGATTGAGATATATCAACAAATTCTTAGCCAGAAGAATATAACTTCTTCTATCAAGTTACAGTCACTCGTACAAAAGTTAAGCTTGTTATTAGATTATAAGCAGTGGCTAAATAATACTAAATCTCAAAACCCTTCCCTAAAAAATGAGCAGCAAGTTCAAGAGACAGTCAATGTTTTATTAAATAATTCTTATCTGTTTGAAGAAGTCCCAATAAATGAATCGATTTATTCTCAATTAAATTTTGCTAAAAGTTTGAATCAAATTCCTGATAAAACACTAAATTCATTAGCTATAAAATATACATTAGCAAGTTTACAAAAAGCCAATAGTATAAATAATAAAAGATTAATCTCGTATAGTAGTGGTATTTTAGGAGAGCTACAGCCAGAAAAAGCTCATACTTATTTAAGTGAAGCGCTAAGTATAGCTCAATCGATCCAAGCCTGGGACATTGCCTATAGATGGCAACAACAATTAGGTAAATTGTATAAACAACAAAGAAAGAATCAAAAAGCTATTACATTTTATGAAGCAGCTATTGAAAATTTAACTAAAGTTAGAGATAACCTTTCCACAAATAATTTAGATTTACAATTTTCATTTTATGAAAAAGTCGAACCTATCTATCGAGATTATATACGCTTACTAATTAGCAGTTCTCATCTTCAACTAGATAAAGCAATTCAAGTTTACGAACAACTGCAATTGGCAGAGTTAGAAAATTACTTAAAATGTGGCAAGCTGGAATTTATACCTATAAATAGTATTGCTAATCTAAAAAATAAGCCGACAGTAATTAATATTATAGACTTGGGTGACAGTATAGAAGTAATTGTTCGCTCACCAAATCAATCATTACATCACCACTCAGTCAATGCCAAAAACATCAGAACTAATCTTGAAGATTTTTTAAATACTTTACAAGATGAAGAATTTGCTGATATCGAGAAATCTGTAATTATTACTCATTCGCAGATATTGTATCAAGAACTAATTGCACCCATTAAAAAATATTTACCATCATCTGGAACACTGCTTTTTACTCTTGATAATTCTTTCCAAAGTATTCCGATGAGTCTACTTCACGATGGGAGAGATTACTTGTTTAAAAATTATAGTATTACAACCACATTAGGTTCTCGAATCCGACCACCCAAAGCTTTGCTCAAAGAACAGCTAAATGCTCTCATTGCTGGGCTTTCTCAATCTAGTCCTAGTTTTCATTCAAAAAACGCCCCTCCAGGATTAAAACCTTTACCAGAAGTAGAAAAAGAAGTAGTTGATGTTAAACAACAGACTAGAGGATCAATTAAGTTACTAAATGAACAATTTACTAGTGACAATTTTCAACAAGAATTGAAAACGGCTAAATTTCCTATTGTTCATGTTACTACTCACGGCCAGTTTAGTTCTGACCCTGAACAAACAGTACTTTTAGCTTGGGACAAACCCATTAACATTCAAGAATTTGATGGCTGGTTAAAAGTTCAAAATAACCAAGACCCTATTGAGTTATTAGTTCTCAGCGCTTGCCAAACTGCTAAAGGTAACAAACGCTCTACTTTAGGTATCGCTGGGGTAGCAGCACAGGCTGGCGCAAGAACTACACTCGCTTCCTTGTGGTTAGTAGATGCCGAATCTACAGCTATGCTTGTTGAACAATTCTATAAAGGTTTAAATAACAACCTCTCTAAAGCTGAAGCACTGCGACAAGCTCAAATAAGCTTACTTTCTCATCCTCAATATCAACACCCTTACTACTGGGCAGGATTTGTTCTGGTTGGTAGTTGGCTTTGAACTAAAGCTGATAAACGCTCTTGTACCAACTTCACTTCACCAGGGTTTTTTTGAAATCTAGCTAGTTGGAGTGCTTTTATATATGCAGTTTTTGCTTCTTGAGGCATCCATGCCTCTACATAGCGATCGCCTAAGATGCGGTAAAGGCTAGGATTAAAACTGCCTGCAACAACTCGTGTCTCTAATGTCTTGATGGTCTCGTTGAGCAGTCTCTGGGACATATAGATTGCATCTAAGTCAATGTAGGCTGTTTCATCAGCAGATAATCCCAAACTTTGAATGGTTTCAGCAGCTTGATTAATTTGTTGAGATGATTGCTCAGACAACAGATGCACTACCAAAGTAGCATCAATTATGGGGGTGTCACCTTTATTTGCAATCACTATAATTTTATTTGCACTGCCATAGGACAATTCTTGTTGGTCTTGAGGGTAAGATAGTGTTGTGCCAACTACTTGCTTTTGCCACTTCACTCCTCCACCAGAAACTTCTACAATGTAACTGGTTGCTCCTGGTACAGCAGTCCAGGATATCAAAGGACGACGGTTGATTAACATTTTACCGTAAGGCTGAATAATATTAGGTGCATTTTCTCTTCGATTTGGCCCTTTACGATTTGGACAAACATCTGTAGTTAGTAAAGTACATTTCCGGCTTGCCTGAGTTCCTTTGCATATTGAATCTATTATGTAAACTCCTGGTTGCAGCTTCAGCATTTTTGGGTCGGAGTAACATATAAATAAAGATTCATTTTCTAAAGTGATTTTTTCATTTTGACAAATTAATCTTCCTTTACCTGCTTCAACAATTCGCCCGATTGGTTTAGTACAATGATTACTATCCTGTTTTAAAATAGTTTGTCCCCAACTTTCGTGATTGCTGAAGAATAAAGTTAGCAATGTAATTAATGAGAATAAATTAAAATTCTTTATTTTCATAATTTTATAACAAAACGTTTAAAAAAAATTTAGATGGTTTTATCAAAAAAAATTATTTTTTAGTCTCATAATTTCTTGGAAGTTGGATTCTTTGCAATATTTCTACTCGCCACTGTACTACTTCAGGCAAATTTGTACTTATTAGCAAACATGGTTCCCACCAAACTCTAGCACTTTCAAACTTTCCTAGAGCCTCTTGTGTTTTGGCTAACAGGCAGTATGTATCTACTCTTTGTAAATCTAAACTTTGGGCTTTTTCTAAATTTTTTTCAGCTTCTGCATACTTCTTTTCTTCATACTTCGCCCAACCTATAGTTTTATATAGTGCTGCTTTTAATTCAGGTTCTTCAGCTTTTTGTAATCCCTTATTGGCTATATTAATAGCAGCTTCATATTGTCCCTGTATAACCTTTATTCGTGCTAAATTACTTACAGCATCTAATGCTAGATCACTACTTTTTATAGCTAGATTATATTGTTGTTCTGCTAAATCATATTTGCCCAATTCGTCATAGAAACTACCTAATCCATAATGAGATTCCCATTTATTCGGTTTGAGTTTAAAAACCTCTTTATAACTGTTATTTACACATTCAATGTCTTGTAGTTGCTGACATATTAACGCTAAATTATTATACGCGCTACCATTCTGAGGATTGTATTTAATAGATAACTCATAATATTGTCTAGCTCTTTGGGGAGAAATATCACGTCTAATCCCTTGCTCCAGATAAAAATTTGATACTTGTTTTGCTATATCAGGTTTTATTTTAACTGCTTGCTGAAATTTGTTTTGAGCCTCATCAAGCTGATTCTGTTCTAAAGCTTTCTTTCCTTGGTTTAAAAAACTTTCTGCTATTACAGGTTGTAAAAATATGTATGAGGCTAAACTAACTAATAAAAATATACTAACTATACTAATTTTAAATATATGTGAACTAATTATTCGATGAACTTGAGAATGCCAAGGCAGATTTTCTAATCTTTCTAAAATAATTTTAGTGCTTTGTGGACGTTTTCCCGGTAGAGGTGACATTAACTCATCCAAAAAATCAGCAAAAGGCTTATCAATTTGAGGCGCTTTATTTCTCCAGATTAGTTTGCCCGTTTTTTTATCAGTTGGTAATTGCAACAAGGACACCCCAGTAACCAAACGGACAATAGTTCGACCTAGTGCATAAAAATCCGACTGAGGCACTGCTCTACCGTTAATTTGTTCTAATGGACTGTATAAAGGCGAAATTACAGTTGTAACTTCGTAGTTCCCTATAGTTGTATCTGTTCCTCCACTGGCACTAATTTTCGCTAAGTAAGTATCTGTAATTCGCCGAGCCGTCCCAAAATCAACTAATGCTAATTGTCCATTTGGTTGCAGAATGATGTTAGCTGGTTTTATATCTCTATGAAAAAACTCATTATGATGTATTACATCAAGAATTTCTACTAATTGTTTAGTCCATTCCCAAGCAAGATTTTGTGTAATCTTATCGTGGCTCTTTATCCAATCATCTAAATTCTTGCCTTCAATTTTATCCATCAACAAACAACGTAACTCTAGTGGACTATTATGCGGCGTGAATGTAAAAAAATCATTTATGTTACATTTAGGTATGTTTGGATACTTAATTAACTGTAAAGTTAGAAATTCTTGCTCAATCAATTCTCTATATTTAGAAGAGTTCCATTTTAAAACTTTCATCACTCGCCGTTGATGAACAGGATACTCTTGAGTCCGCCTATCCTCCACTTCAAACACCTCAAAGTAGTTCTGGGGATCGAAGCTTAATTCTCTTAATGGTTTTAGTAGACGGATGCGATTATTAATTATAAGTGGAGTCCCACAGGCAAGACAGACTTCTGCATTGTCCGGATTTTTTCGTTGTTCACATAGGGGGTTTATGCAATAAACTGACATTTTGTCCAGTCTTTAATAACTTTTCCGATTAAATATAAAGTTTTGTATCTCATCCTCAATATAATTCTAGATACAGATTTAGCATTTTACTTTATGTGCAAAGCTCTTGAGTATAGATAGTTTCTGTATCTCTCTCAATCTACGCTATTTTTTACATTGTTAAGGTTAAATTTTCGTATATTACTCTTAAAGTATGGAGTAAAATAGCAATTTTTATGACTCATAATCTAGATATAGCAAGACTTTAAGCTTTTTAGTACCCACCATACTTTTCCTAAAGTATGGTCTTGCTAAATTTCTTTGATTTTAATATCTAATACAAGTCAAGGTTTTTATAAACAAAAACTAATCATTTATTTATTTGTCGGTATAGAATAAATTTTCAGCATTATTGTCGGTAGTCTATGTAAAACCAATATTTTTCTTTTTTACTTCCTCTACATTACTTATTATTCTTTTTTCAGAGTAATATTTGATGGTTGAGATAGTAGGAAATTTCTCTTCATAAAATCAGCCAAATATCACCATACTTTTCAACTTCACGGGAACATATTCCGAAAAATCTAGTATGATTATTGTCAAGTTGAGCTACGCCTAACACCAGTACTTGTATGTCAAAGGCACTCTATGAGTATACTTACTGACTCCAATGAAACTAGTCATTTGCCGGACTCTTGTTCTAGCACTTTGGGAAAACAAAATTTTCATAATTCCTTATTTTCCGTGCCGGAGGCTTTTGAGTTCTCTTTAGTAGTGGTAAATGACTTGGTGTTTGCCAAAAGAGGCAAATATTTAACTGACGCTGAACTAGTTGTGATGCGGGGAGCGCTCAATAATTTAGATTATGAGGAGATCGCCCACAACTCAAATTATACTGTGAACTATTTGCAGAGGTGTGTAGCTCCTCTGTTATGGGATACTCTTTCTGAAACTATTGGCAATGGCGATCGGGTAGGAAAGAAAAAACTGCGGCAAATATTAGAAGAACTTAACCAAAAGTATCATATCCAATCTCCTTTTGAGCCATATCTAACTTTATCCTCTAGTGATAATTCATCTTTAATCATTAGAGGGCAACTACCCGAAATATCTAACTTTTATGGACGAATACATGAACTCAACCTTCTTAAAGAATTGATTTTTAAGCATCGTTGCATAACACTTGTAGGGGTAGCTGGAGTCGGAAAATCCTCCTTAGCGACTAAATTAATAGTAGAATTAAGCAAGAAACCTCGACGGCAATTTGATGCTTTAATTTGGAAATCACTATCTCATATTCCTTCACTTCCAGAGTTAACGCATGAGCTAATTGCTCTGATTCAACCATCTTTAATTCCTGAGTTACCCTTATCTAGTTCTACACATAACTTGATTTCAATATTAATTCAACAATTGCAATCTTGTCCCTGTTTGCTAGTGCTTGATGGTTTTGAAGCTTTGTTTCAAAGAAGTAATTTTACAGAACGTCTCGAATATAGCATTTTTTTAAATCGTTTAATTGATGAAGCTTCTCCTAGTTGCTTACTTTTAACTACTCGAATTTTACCTGATGAGTTAAACATTCTCATCAAAAATAATCCATCTACTATTAAGGTTTTTAAAGTTAATGGACTAGATATAG
This sequence comes from Trichormus variabilis 0441, assembly GCF_009856605.1. Taxonomy (NCBI): domain Bacteria; kingdom Bacillati; phylum Cyanobacteriota; class Cyanophyceae; order Nostocales; family Nostocaceae; genus Trichormus; species Trichormus variabilis. The sequence continues at coordinate 25,979 of NZ_CP047243.1, forward strand.
ATGCAGCGACACAACTTTTATCAGATTTAGGATTACAACAGGAAGAAAATTATCAATCTCTAATCAATACTTATTGGGGAAACCCTTTAGAGTTAAAAAATGTAGTTAGCCGAATTGAACGTTTCTTTAGTGGTAGCACTCTAAAGTTTCTAGAGAATAAAACTACTCTTATTAGCCTTCAACTTCAGACGATGCTTAATGAAATGTTCGGTCAGGTCTTAAGTGATCTTCAACGCCGGATTATGATCTGCATAACCGAGGATTTAGTCTTAACATCTCAGCCAATCAGTTTTGCTAAATTATTAACCCGATTAAGACAACTCCCTAATTTACCAGTGTCAACATCAGAATTGATAACAGATTTAGAAAAACTTGAAAGATTATCATTAATTGAAAGTGGAAAAGATAATACTACTAAAGAAATTACTTTTACTCTGCAACCAGTCGTTAAAAAATATATTAATACAGATCCAGCAGGTTTAGTACATCCCTCTGAGCAGTTCACCCCCTATTCCACCACCACTCAAAAAAATACTCATGCTCATTAAATCAATTCGCAATTCGCAATTCGCAATTACGTGTTTTAACGGGGATTTAAACCCCGCCACAACACTTGCGGCTTGATAGAAGCCGGGGACTTAAACCCCTACACTTTGTTAAACTCTTACAGATGCACTTCTATACACTAGATGGCAGCACATTACAGTTCATTGCTTATGTACTACTGACGAACTCAAAGGGCAATTATCAAAAGCATTTGATGGCGCTTGCTCTTCAAATCATTAGTTAAGTAATTATAGGTTCGTGTTGAATGAACCTAATCAATAAGTTTTCCCGCGTCAATCCCTACATCATGTTAATCTACCAGGGTTGGCTTAAGAAAAGAAAAACCCTTACTCAATAGGGTAATTTTATCAAAGTTAACACAACAGGAGGTAATTTACTAAAGAATCAGCCTTTACCAGATGCGAAAAGACCCGAAGTTTTGTAAGATCAAGCTTGTCAATATTACGTAAATAGGAGAAAAGCAGAGAACACATAAAAATGTAGGCAAAACCTACTAAGGAGTAGAGCTTTGCCTGGAATCCGGACAATTGAATAACTTCAGAGCGAGGTTGATCTCGGACTGACAATGAAAGTGGGGTTTAAAGTTTGGCGACTTGCATTCCACTGACTTGTCAAAAAGATGCCACGCTGCTTTGCTTTGCCAATTATAGCTAAAAAGGGGAAGGTAAGGACAGGTTTTGCTGACCTTTTTTTGGCGAATTGGTGAAAAATTTTATATTTTTTTTAGTAAATTTTTGTAAAGCAGCATCATCAATTCGCAACGCCCTACGGGTTCTTGCTACGCAATTTAGAGCTTCTCTACGTTTGCGTAGTGTGTCGCAGAAAGAGGCTGCGCCAATGGAACGAGGCTAACACCCCAAGGCGAAAAGCAGCGAATTGAAATCAACTCTCTCTGAGACTTGAAAACCAAGTTATCGGAGGAATCTACCGTGAAAAATAACCAATACCCACAGTCGGGTATTGGGGATCAATTGCTGTCAAAAGAAATTGAATACCCCAATAATCTCACCGCCGCCGAGTACCACGAGCTAGCGGTGGGCAGCGCCATTCATCCATCACTGATTGAGCGTAACTTTTCACATATTGAAGGTGAAACAGTTTACGAATACCTGTTCACTTCTCCTGAGATTCCGCGTAAAAATGCGGGTCGGGTGACAGATGGATTCTTAAAAGCATATCTGCACCTACTAGCGGGAGGAATGTGGATATCGGGACTAGACCCGCAGCGTAACTGGCAACCGATGGAGTGGGGACGATTCAAACCCTCCAACCCCCGCATGGATTGGGAAAAAGGCAAGCCAGTTAAGTACGAATCGCCGCCGAAAGTTGCCAACCGAGTAACTTACTTTGATGTACCGGATTATATTTGGGGGTTGGTAGCTAAACGTTATAACATCAAGCGATATCACTCATCCCTCTCCCGCCGATTACAAGATAAACTCCGCGCACTGATATTCTGGGAATGGGTAATCGCTAACCCGCAAATTCCCGTCATACTTTGCGAGGGTGAGAAGAAGGCCGCTTGTTTATTGTCACTGGGATTTGTAGCGATCGCACTCCCCGGTATTTGGAACGGACGGGTAGGACGTAGGGATTTCGACGAGAGACTACATCCAGACTTGCTACCACTAGCGCAGCCGGGGCGGAAGTTTCAAATTTTGTTCGACTACGAGACAAAGCTAAAAACCCGTTGGTCAGTTTATCAGGCAACAGTTCGCACGGGCAAAGCGATTGAAGCGGCAGGATGTGTGTGCGAGATAATTCAATTGCCAGGGCCAGAGAAAGGTGTGGATGATTTCGTGGTGGCGCGAGGTGAAGATGCCAATGCACTGCTAACCGCGATCGCTCATGATGCGCTTTCTCTTAAAGATTATCAGCAATCATTTTTCGTCAAGCATCGCGGGCTAAGGAAGTACAAACCAGATTTGGTTGTGAATGAACGCTACCTAACCCAAGCACTTGTAGTTGAGGATGAACTAACCGACGCACCGCAGCCACCAGTAGAAAGTATCGTCCAGTTAGAACAAAATAATATTGTTTATGAAGATGATACACAACAACTATTACTAGAGTTTTTCCCACCAACACCGAATATACAACCGCAAATATTACCTCGAAAGGTCACACCAACCGAAACTCAAATTAACGCTCCTGTTGGTAAAAACCGGAGATTACTGTTACCAAAATCAGGATTAGTTGGTTTGAAAAGCGGTATGGGAACAGGCAAAACCGAGTTGATGGCTTGGTGGCGCGAGATTTACCCCACCCAACGATTTCTCAACAATGGGCATCGGGTCAATTTACTCAAAAATTTAGCCCAGCGCTTGAAAACTCTCATGTATTCTGAAGTTGGTCATGTAGGAATGGCTAAGGCTATTGCCCTGTCCATTACCATTGATAGCCTTTATAAATTAAATACCGAAGCCCTAACCTATGGGTGCGTCTTCATCGATGAGGCTTGCCAGTATCTCACCCACCTATTACTAAGTAAGACTTGCAAAGAACATCGTGCAGAAATTTTAGAGGTTCTACAGTATATTGTCTACAATTGCCCTTTAGTCATCATTGCTGACGCGCATTTAGATGATATTACCATCGACTTTTTTCGCGCCATGCGCCCTGTTGGTGAACAACCATATGTTGTGGAAAACCAATGGCAAAACGGCGATCGCACTATCTACTGGTATGAGGGAGATAATTCCTCAGCCTTGGTGGCCAAAATATCTGCGGCGGTGATGACTGGACAGAAAGTTATGGTGGTTTCTGACTCTAAACGATTTATTAAGAAACTTGAAAAGTCACTATTGACTTTACAAACTGTGGTACAGTCCGATGCGAGTCCTGGGGTTGACATTAACCCAATATCTAATTCTCCACCACCTCAAAGCCGAAGCAATTTACGAGTTTGGTCAATTCATTCTGATAATTCAGGCAGCGAGGAAAATGTAGCCTTCATCAAAGACATCACCAACGCCATCAAGAATATAGATATCCTCCTCACTTCTCCCAGCCTGGGGACTGGGGTTGACATCTCGCAGTATCACTTTGATGCAGTGTTTGGTGTATTTCACGGAGTTTCGCAGACAGCCACCGAATGCGCTCAACAGCTTTGGAGGTATCGCCCAAAAGTCCCGCTTCACGTTTGGGTGGCCCCTAAACCCCCATTTGGATACCTCGACACTAACCCGACTAAGATTAAAGAACGGCTGCTACAAACTAACGAGATTACGGCTTTCTTACTGCGGATTGACCGAGAAACAGGTAAGCGCGGGGCTGAAAAAGACTGGGCGCTTGAGGCTTACTGCAAAATCAAATCTGCTCGTCATCAGTCGATTAATAACTTACGCACCGACTTACGCGAATTGTTGAAGCAGATGGGCAATCAAATTGTACCAGTGGGTGACGAGCTTGATGCCCCAGCTTGGGAATTACTCAAAACTGCGGCGGACGCTCTCGATACTGCTCATCATCATGCCGTCGCCAAGGCCAACAACATTTCCAAAAGTGAGTATCGCGCTCGTCAAAGCAAGGATTACCTCTCACCCGAAGAAGTCTACGAGTGTGAGAAGTTCCGCATCCATGATTCCTACGGTATGGAAGTTACGCCAGAACTTGTTGAGCAAGATAACGGTGGTCGGTTGGTTGGAGCGATCGCTGCCCTCGAAGCCATCCTTTCACCACCAAGCGAAACCATTGATGATAACGGTAAACAGTACCCTATACCACCTGATCTTGTCACCAATAAAGATAGAGCCGAACGAGACAAATTACCATTCTGTATGGACTGGGGCAATTATTCGGCGCGTTGGCTGGCACGTTTTAACCTGGGGCTGCACCACATCCTGACTCGACTTGTCGCTCTTGAGGAAGTTACGGCGGACGACCAACAGCTATTGAATATGTCGGCGATCGCCGTTGATTGCGCTGCCCACATCAAAGCCATCCTTGGCTTTACTGTCCCGCCTGACCCCAAACCGATTTGGTTGCTGGGAATCTTGCTTGACCAACTGGGACTGAAGCTGACTTATCGCAAGCAGGGGCCACGGGGTCAACAGGTGAAACTGTTCTCTCTTGCCAAGAAAGAATTAGATTTTGCATTACAAGTGATTGGTCACAGGCAAGCCAAAAGAGCCGAAAATCAAGCACAACAAGAGGCATGGGGGCAGGGAGCGGGGAGCATGGGGGAGAATTTCATCTCTAACACTCAAGACTTAGAATCAAATAGTTGCAACAAAGGTGCAATCTCTTTCCCCCTGCCCCCTGCCCCCTGCGCCTCTGCCTCTTCGGTATTCACCCCCCCCATAAATGGTATAGGAAATTCCCCTTATCAGGAGGGGGAGACTACAGCCTCCGAGTTAGAGAATCAGGGGATAGATGAGGATTCACTGATTGATAGAACCACCGTACTTCACTGCGTGGAAATGCTGCGTTCTGGTATTTCTCAAGGACTAGAAGCAGTCAAAGGCATTCTCCGACGTTGGGGTGCTGACTTGCGGTGGATGGTCGTGCTGGAGTGGGAAGCGATCGCAGAGGCTGAGGTGCGATCGCTCGAAACGTCTGTGCCGGAATTGTACTCGCTGCTAAGTGAAGATGTGTTGCCGATGGAGGCATAAGCATGATCGCCTTGTCTCCTTCTGCGAGAAAATTACTTATGAGAATTACATTTCTGATAAGTAAATGTCTCGCCCAAGAGTCCAATCCTTGCTTTTGACTACTCCGCCGCCAGTGACCCTTCACCCGGCAGCCGTCTACTTGGCTGGGCTGGCACTAGGGTCGAGACTCACCATCGAACAAGCGCTCAATGCGATCGCCCGACTAATTTCCAATGGGGAGTGTGATGCTTATACGCTCAATTGGGCAGCTTTGCGCTATCAGCACACGGCGGCGATTCGTACTGCCTTAATGCAGAAATACGCCCCAGCGACAACGAATAAAATGCTGTGTGCATTGCGTCGCGTACTCAAAGAAGCACTGCGACTGGAATTAATGGATGCTACGGATTACGCCAAGGCTGTAGATTTCAAAAATGTAAAAGTCAAAAGAAAACTCAGAGGTAGAGCGTTAACATCGGCAGAAATTGCCGCACTGATAGAGGTATGTCTTTGTGACCCCACACCGTGCGGTGTCAGAGACGCAGCTTTGATTGCCATACTGCGCGGTGCTGGGGTAAGACGGGCAGAGGTGGTGAATTTGGAGTTGAGAGACTTGAGCAGTAACGGCGCTTTGGAAATTCGACAAGGTAAAGGAGATAAAGACCGCACAGTATATCTGCCAACGGCGGCAATGGCATTGGTAGAAGATTGGCTACGGGTAAGAGGTCGCAAAACAGGAGCGCTGTTATGTCCGATTCGCAAAGGCGGACAAGTACAACTAAGGAGGATGACCCCACAGGCGGTACTGCTAATTGTACGTAAACGCGCCAGCGAATCAGGGGTAGAGTCCTTTTCCCCTCATGATTTTCGCCGGACGTTTTGCTCAGACTTGTTAGATTCTGGTACAGATATTGTCACTGTTCAGAAATTAGCCGGACACGCCTCGCCTGCAACCACGTCCAAGTATGACCGTCGCGGGGAAGAAACTAAACGTCTTGCTGTGGAAAACTTAAGTATCCCTTACACTCCTCGTCAAAGCAATTTGTAATTGACAATCTTTTAGCTTTTGCAATTAACAACCAAATTGCACTTAAGTACCATTGGCTGTGTCACGCACACGTCACTCACGCCATTGAGCGGGGGACGAATCCAACTTTAGTCAAAAAAACGCTAGGACACAGCAGTTTAGCCATTACCGACTGTTATCTCAAAGCCAAGCTCAACGATAATATTTCTTTAAAATTAATGGACGTTTAAAGCTAATTGGGTTGTGTCTCACCATAAAACAAGACAAAAGTCAATGCCCTTATTTTTATCTTACTGAACTAATCACAAAAATATTTATACTGATAAACGATGGCAGAGATTGTATACCAATCAAAAAGCTTGCTGATACTGTATTTGTTTTTTAGCTACTTAGAAGTCAAATGTTAGCAATATTATACTAGTACTTTCGTGCTATTTTTTTTAGTACTAAAGTGTCTCACTCTTGAAATTGACTTATTTAACAATGTGCGTATCCCTCAAACAAATCGTTCAGGAGAACGAGATGCGTACAAACTACCCATATCCCGAAAGTTTTTCCACTTCAGCAACCGTAACACTTCCCCCTGGCTCTAAGGATGAAAAAGCGAAAAAAAGGACACTTGCACTCATGGGAGTGACTGGTGTGCTGATGATTGCAGAGATGTCCGTCCACAATATATTGATGGGTGGATTTATGATTGGTGCGGCTATGATCATTGCCTTGCCGAAACAGTCTCAAGCGTTATTCACTAATTTTGACAAAATACAGCGAAAGTATGGAGTTAACCTCTATGCTGTTTTGTTTGCATTGTTAGCAGTGGTTTGTGTGCTAGATTTTGCATCTGCTCCAGCTAATGCTCAGTTTTTTAATGGCGCTCAAACTTGGATGAAAACCGCTTTTAGCCGTGCAGGAGGTGGAGGTGCTGGAAACCAAATAGAAACAGTTATTAATTTATTTTTCAATGTATTAAGAGGGTTATTCCTTTTATATGTTGGTATTAGTTTAGTTCGCATCATTCAAGCAGCCCGAAATGATGAAGATTGGGTGCGATTCGTTTAACTGAAACCAGTAGAAATACTGGGGGATAGTTAGCTTGGTTTAAAACCATGACAACTGAATGATCATGTAGGTGAAAGTCCTACTCCGTAAGTGCAACGGTAAAAGCACTTCCCCTATTCGGGAGACTGGTTATCAAACGAGTAAAGCGGGGAAGAAGGGCAGACTTCTGAGAGCCGTACTCAGCAACCTGTCTAGCAAGAACCCATGAGTAACTATATGTGAAGACGCGATTGAACCATCGTTACGTCGGATGGGCAACGACGGCTAATCAGCCCAAGCCAAAAGGCAAGGAAATAGGGAACTGGCGATTCCAGTCTCGACCAGTCAGCACTTCCCTCTAAACCCGGTGGAGAGCGTCACTCTAAAGGTTCAATCAATGGTCATTCGGAACGAAGTAATCCATCTATGCGCTCTTGAGTTTTTAGCACTCAAGTAGGGAACCACCCACAAGCCATAAATGGAAGGGAATGTGTCAAAAGCCAAAGCCCAGAGTAATGCCTGGGATATGCAGACAGACACACGACATTTTGGAAGGTATAGTCTCCACTAGCAGTAATATGTCTAAAGCCGAACCACAGTTCAGGATGGAATCAGAACAAGACAAACCGCACAAACCCCGAATTGACCCGACCATTCAATGGCAGTCCATTCCCTGGAAGAAGCTGGAACGTCGAGTTTACAAGCTGCAAAAAAGAATATACCAAGCCGCGAATCGTGAAGATGTCACTACAGTTCGCCAGCTTCAGAAAACCCTACTCAAGTCCTGGTCAGCAAAATGTATTGCGGTCAGAAAGGTAACTCAGGATAATCAAGGGAAAAAGACGGCTGGGGTAGATGGTGTCAAACTATTAACACCCCACCAACGTTTGCAACTGGTTAAACGTCTCAAACTCTCTTCCAAAGCAAATGCTGTGCGAAGAGTCTGGATACCAAAGCCTCTAACCCAAGAAAAAAGACCTCTGGGTATTCCCACAATGTATGACCGTGCATTGCAAGCCTTAGTCAAAATGGCACTAGAACCCGAATGGGAAGCACGTTTTGAACCTAATTCTTATGGCTTTCGACCAGGGCGTTCGGTGCATGATGCAATTAGTGCAATTTATCTTAATATCAAGCAAAAGGCAAAGTATGTGCTAGATGCTGATATTTGCAAGTGCTTTGAACGCATCAACCATGAAGCATTATTGACAAAACTGAACACATTTCCCAGCCTACGCCGTCAAATCAAAGCATGGCTCAGGGCTGGGGTGTTAGATGGAGATAGTTTATTTCCTAACCTGGAAGGGACACCACAAGGAGGCGTTATATCTCCTTTGCTGGCAAATATTGCCTTACATGGGTTAGAAAATCAGATTAAGATGGCATTTCCGCGAATAGACCGCAAAATTAATGGTAAGAAGCGGACAATTCGACCACCAGCCTTAATCAGATATGCAGATGACTTTGTGGTCATCCATGAAGACCTCTCCATAGTTCAAAAATGTCAAACTCTAATTGCTGATTGGTTAAAAGGCATCGGACTAGAGTTAAAACCAAGTAAAACATCTTTAACTCATACTTTCCAATCTTATGAAGGAAAATTGGGTTTTGACTTTCTCGGATTTCATATTAGGCAATATCCCGTAGGAAACTACCTAAGTGCCAAAAATTCGTATGGTCAGTTACTTGGATTTAAAACCCTGATTACTCCAAGCAAGGATAAGTTGAAACAGCATTTGCTTCACATCGCCCGAATAATTGACACCCATGCTCTCTCTCCACAAGAAACTCTCATCAGTAAATTAAATCCTGTGATCAAAGGGTGGGCAAACTTTTATTCTATCGGTGTCAGTAGCAGAGCTTTTTCAAAAGCGGACTTTTTAACTTATCAAAAACTGCGTGCTTGGGCTACTAATAGATGTACTCACAGTAGTAAGCACGAAATTGCTAACAAATACTGGAGAGTAGCTCAAACAAATAAATGGTGTTTTAGTACACCTGATGGTCATCAGCTTATTAAGCACAGTGATACCAAAATTATCAGACACGTCAAAGTGAAAGATAATCGCAGTCCCTACGATGGAGATTGGGTTTACTGGAGTTGCAGAATGGGTCATCACCCAGAAGCGCCTACAACAGTTGCAACTTTATTAAAAGAGCAACAAGGTAAATGCGCTCATTGCGGACTCTTTTTCCGTGATGGAGATTTGATGGAAGTTGACCATGTTATTCCTAAATCTAGAAAAGGGAAAAACTCTTACAACAACCTCCAATTACTCCACCGCCATTGTCACGATACTAAAACTGTTACAGATGGGTCAATCTCACGTTCAGTTTTAACACAGGATTATCTAGAGGCTCATCCCTTTTAAATATCTCTGAGTCAAAAGCGGTACTTATGAAAGAAGCCAATTTGTTGAGGAGCTGGATGAGGGGAAACTCTCACGTCCAGTTCTGTAGAAGAGTTAAAGAAAGTGATTTCTTTATCGACTTCATCCAGTCGCTAGCAAGAACTCCATTAATTATAGTTTTGGCTGTTTTTTGTGGCGATTTAATTACTACATTAATTGTAGGAACAACTACACCTTAGTACAAGAAAAGGGGAGGATTTTTATGTATATTTTCTCCCCATCAGCCCGGATTAAGTCTCTATTTAATAACTTTTTTGAGTCAAGTCGCTGCTCTACGTTCGCGGAAGCGTGTCGAAGACAGACGCTACGTGTTAAGCGTCGGCGCAGCCTCTCCGACAGGAGAAGCTATGCCGCAGGCTTTACGCTCCAATTCAAAATTATTTTTATTCTTCCTAACAGAATTTTGCATTTTGAATTAAAAAAAGGTCAAGATGTCACAACAACGCTCTTTTCGCACGGTTAACAGAATTTTAGGAGAAAGACCAAGATTAGGGCCATTTCCCGCCGACCAAATATTTCCTTGGACATTGATAGCAGTAGGAAATGTCTTCCTGTTCAATTATTTACTTAAAGCAAGTTGGTTAGCTACTGGATTGGCGATCGCATGGGGATGGGCATCTTGGTGGACGATATCTACAAATAAAGATTTCTTTGGCAAATTTGTTAGCACTCCGCGAATTAGTCGGGGATATATGAGACACAAACCAATTCGCAATTCTGAAGAACCTTAAATTTCAGCTATTAATAAAGTTATGCCAAAATCTTCTAAAAAAGTTAAAGATAAATTAGGGAAAGGTAAGTTAGAAAATGAGCAGATTAGTGTTGTCAAAATGCTCACTCCTTTTGAAGATATTATTCACTTGGCGGGAATATGTGATCTTAGCTTGGGAGGGCGACAAGGTATAGGAGCATTAATTCTGAAAAAGGGTGAAAGTATTCAAATTAAATTCGGCTTTGATTGCTTGGGTATTCATCCGAACTTACCAACAGAGCAAATGTTAGCTATTTTTGAGGGGATAGAAGCTGGACTAAAAGAAATACCAGAAGGCGAAAGCTTAACAATACATTTAGGTTCATTTACTTCCGATTACAACAGACAACAAGAACTATCAACCTTAGAATCTAATTGCTCTATCGACCAATTAAAATTATTGATTCGTAGTGAGAGATTAAGAACTAAAGAACTAACACAAAGCGGGATTAGGAAGAACAAGTTTCTCAGACTATGGTGTACTTATACTGTAGTGGCTGACGATGAACGGAAGAGTGATTTTATCGAATCTATTATTAGAAAATTAGAGAAGGGCTGGTTTAGTTTTACAGGTGAAATTCATGCCATAAATAATACAAGGATAGAAAGCATTCTGCAAAATTCATTTAATGATGGATTTTTGCAGTGGTCAGCTATTCTTGGCAACAAGATGAAGTTAGGAATTAGAGCTTTAAGCCCCGAAGAAATCTGGTCAGTCATTTGGCAGCAATTTAATCACTCTGCTCCTCCGCCCATTCCTAATCCTTTAAAAATTGACTCAGATGGACTAGTGGAAACTCAAACAAGTGACTTCCATATCCGTCATTTAATGCTAGAGAATGAGCAATCTGTGCCGTTCTTTGATAGGAAATGGGTCAAGATACAAAATAAATATATTGGCGCATTGAACTTTAGCCAAAAACCTGGGGGGTGGTATGACGAACAAGCACAGTTAAGATATCTTTGGGAACTAATTTCTAGAGATAGTATTTCTGATACCGAGATAATTTGTCAGCTAACTAAAGCTAATCAAACTATCTCTAAAACCAACTTGCAACGCATTACTAAACAATCAATTACTAATACTTCTCTATCTACAGAGAAAGGAAATATTGATGTTAAGTCAGGGATGAACATTGAGGAAGCTGTAGAGGCGCAGAAGACAATATACAAAGGTAGTGTTGTCATATATACAGCAGTAGCTTTTCTCGTTCACCGCAAAACCACTAGGGAATTAGATGAGGCTTGCCGATATCTAGCAAGTTACTTTCTGCGTCCGGCAGTAGTTGATCGGGAAATTGAGTGTGCCTGGAAGATATGGTTGCAGTGCTGTCCTATGGTATGGGAACCACTGTTAACCAAACCGTTTAACCGCCGACTACCTTACTTCAGTTCAGAAGCACCAGGGCTGATGCCATTGATTCGGACTACTAGTGGTGATCTCACTGGATTTGAGTTAATCGCCTCTGAAGGTGGCACACCTGTACACCTGGATTTGTACCAAAACCACAAAAATTTGGCTGTGTTTGGTGCTACTCGTTCAGGTAAATCTGTTCTGGTGGCAGGTATTCTTACCCCAGCCCTAGCACAAGATATTCCGGTAGTGGCACTAGACTATCCTAAACCAGACGGTACTTCTACTTTTACCGATTACACCAATCTGCTGGGTGTTGAGGGGGCATACTTCGATATTTCTAAGGAGTCAAACAATCTTTTTGAGCTTCCTGATTTACGCTCTCTAGATGCAGAACTGAGAAATGAACGATTGAACGATTTTAAGGAATTTCTCTCGTCTGTGCTGATGACGATGGTGATTGGCACTAGTACGCTTGGTGTCAGCCCCTCAATGATCACCAATATTGAGTCAATCATTGCGTTAACATTAAAAACGTTTTTTAATGATGATGAAATTAAATTACGTTATAAACTTGCAATACAAAATGGCTTTGGTAGTAAGGAATGGAACGAAACTCCCACCCTCAAAGACTTTTATAATTTTTGTTCTCCTGCTTTCATACAATTAGATTCTATTGCTAGTAATAGTCAAGAGATTAGCGAAGCATTAAATCAAATTAGACTGAGAATAAATTATTGGTTAAATACCAGGGTAGGGCAATCAATTTCTCAGCCCAGTAGTTTTAGAACTGATGCTAAGTTGTTAGTGTTTGCACTGAGAAATCTATCTAGTGAAGCTGATGCGGCGATACTTGCTCTTAGTGCTTATGCAGCAGCTTTACGCCGCGCACTTTCCTCAAAAGCTTCAATCTTCTTCCTTGATGAAGCGCCAATTTTATTTCAATTTGATGCGATCGCTGACCTGATTGGGCGATTATGTGCCAACGGTGCTAAGTCTGGTATTCGCGTCATACTTTCGGCTCAAGAAGCTGAGACTATATACCAAACTAAAGCCGCACAGAAGATATTTAGCAATATGACTACACGCTTAGTAGGCAGGATTCAATCATCGGCTGTTGATCCGTTTATTGTTCGCTTTAAATATCCCCCCGAAATTATTAGGGTCAACAGTACAGAAGCTTTTTATCCAAAAAAGGAGGGGATTTTTTCTAATTGGCTCTTAGATGATAATGGCAAACTCACATTCTGTAGATATTATCCGGCTTACTGTTTATTAGCCTCCGTTGCTAATAATCCTAATGAGCAGGAATTACGCAGTCTTTTTCTCAAAGAATACAAAGATAATCCTCTGCTTGGTTTAGTCAAGTTTAGTGAGGATTACATCAGGATGATTCGGGGAGAAAATTTATCAGACTTGGCTAAAAGGTTGATTTTAAAATCAAATTCACAGCAGGTAGTGTAAGTCATGAAACCAATCATGAAAAAATTAACTATTAGTGCGATAGCTGCTACTACTTTTGGCAGTTTATTTATTGCTGCACCTAGTTATGGCATTAGCATTAACGATTTTTTTAGTTCCATCGTCTCAGATTTTCAAACTGAGATTTCCAAAATCCAAGATGATGCTAAAGAAAAAATTAATATCAGTTGGGCTGGAATCAAAACAGATGCTATCGCCGCAATTGATAGTTCTATCGGACAATTGGGTGCGCCTGACCCGATTGCTTCAGCTGATCAGTTGAAAGATTCACTTAAGGATGACTATTCTTATCCTGTTGCTCAACAGAATGCACAACAACTAGAGCGTCAATTAACTCTGGCTTCTGTCTCCAGCATCGTTAGCAAAGACGGACAACAACAAACCCAAGAAAAAATTGATACTACTGCTCAAATCGCCCAGCAAGCAAAAAGTATTGCTGATGAGGCTCAGAATATGGATGCCTCTCAGAATGTACTTAAAGCGATCGCTGCTCAAAATGGGCTAATTGTATCAATGCTGGCAGAGCAACGTACTGATTCTTTATCTGCCCGACAGGACAATGCTTACTCTAACCTGATGCTGACACAAGTAGCTGAACACCTTGATTCAGAGCGGAAAAAAGAGAACTCTCAAGAAGATGGCAGATTGTCTCTAGTTCATGAAATAGTGCTTAATGCACGACTAGATCCAGCTTCTGCTGATTAAAAGGGGAAGAACACAGTAGGAGGGGGAACAACGCGCTCATAGTGAGATCGTCGTCTAATGAGCAGGGGGAGCAGCATTTCCTCCTACACAAACAATCAACCAGCTTTCAAATAGCTACCAAAATTACTGGATTAAGCAAGGATTAAAATCATGTTTTTATTAGCAAAACTAGATGGTAGTGATTTAGCTAATTTAGCTAAAGAAAACGCAGCTTCAGTCGCGCAAGGTTTTGATGAGCTTTGGGTCGAAACTATTAATGGAGGTGTATACTGGGCAATTTGTAATGTTGGTGCTTTATTCGCTCTAGCAACACTAACTTTTTTCATCATTGAATGGACAAAAAGAATGATGAATGGAGAGGAACAAAGGGCTTATACAGATTTTATTTGGCCTTTAATAGTTGTGGTTTTACTCAGCAATAAGGGAAATATGCTAGGAAAATCAACTTTTGGGATTAGAAACTACATAAATAATGTAAATAATACAGTTCTTAGCCAAGCTGCTGCGGGAATTGACCTCAAAAAAGCGTATGAAAGTGCATTAGGAACTGAAGCAGCACGTAGTGCAATTGGACTGGCTGTAAACAGATGCCAAAATTCATCATTAAGTCAACAAGAACAGATAGATTGTTTAAAACAAGCCAAGGAAGAATTAACCAAAAAATATCCTGATAAGTTTAATAAAAATAATGGAGTTTTTTCTTGGTTTATTGATGCTGTTGATGGAATGATTGATGCTTATAGTGACCTAGCTCAAGGGAAATCTTCAATTACTGATGCGATCATGTCTCCACTTAATGCCTTTGTCGGGTCTGCAATCACTGACGTAATTACTATCATTCTAGTCGGCATGAATGGAGCTTATCAATGGGGGATTGAATTGACCATGCTGATCACAGCACTGCTTGGGCCGATGGCGGTTGGTGGTTCTTTATTACCTTACGGAGCTAAATCTCTCTACACTTGGCTAATTGGTTATTTCAGTGTCGGTTTTGGAAAATTATGCTTTAATCTCATCGTAGGATTTGCTGGACAATTAGTCGCTGATTCTAAGTCTTATCAGCCGATGTTTTTCTTGTTTACTATAGGTATTATTGCCCCATTCTTAGCCACGGGGTTAGCGGCTGGTGGTGGGATTGCTGTTCTTACTCAGATCAATAAAGCTTCTGAAACTTATACTGGTATCGCTCTTGAAGTTACTAAAGGTATTGTGACTAAAGGCGGTAGTTTAGTTGGAAAAATTGCTAAATGAGCCTATAAAATTAGCTGCTTTACAAATACGAACTGTATAGCTTGCTTCCTTAAAGGGGTACTGCGAATTGCGAATTGTTATCTCCCTACAACCTGTTTCTTATATGCTGAATCTTAAAAAAGCATCTCCTGGCAAGAAAGAGCCATTGCAACTGCTTAGTTATAACAAATACGTCACAACTAGAGTAGGTATAATTTCTTTAGCTGGTTTCTCAATGGCGGCGTTATCTCTTTTGTTGCAGTTCCTCAATTACGGCGCGATTTCTGTATTAAATAGAAAGCAATTGGCATTGGTACAATTATCATCAGGTGATACGATTGCTGCTAGGGCAGTAGACCCTAAAGAAAGGTCTGATGAAGTTATTAAAAAGTTTATTTCTGATACCTTTATCAAAATGTTTAATTGGGATGGGCTAGTACAAACCTTCAACGAGAAGGGCGAACCAATTACAAAGCAAGATACTGGCATAGAAGTAGGCAGAATTGATAATAAATCTAATAGCCGAGTGGTTGCAAAAGCTTATGATACTGCTTTCGCTTTGAGTGAAAATGGTGGATTTAGAGCGGCATTTCTCAAAAAACTAGCATCAATAACTCCTAATGGAGTATTTAATGGAGAATCACAAGTATCTTTAATTCCCAGATTCATCTCCCAACCACGCCAAATTAGAGAAGGTAAGTGGGAAATAGATTTTATTGGGACTTTAGTAACTTTTGACCGTGCAGATAACTCAGGTAGAGGAATTGCCTTTAATAAAACCATCACAGTTTCATCAATTGATAATCCAGAGTATATCCCCGCTAACACTAGTGAATTAGCAAAGAAAATATATGCAGCCCGTGGCGCTGGAGTAGAAATCACAGAAATTGTTGATTTAGATTTAGGCAAAAGAAAATGAGTGTAGACAATCATAAAAATGGTTCAGGAGCGACCCTAGAGGATTTGCTTCATATAGATGATGCTCAAAAATTTAATGATAATAAACAACCAGAACCAGAAAGTTTATTAGTACCGACTAAGCACACATTCGTCACTTCTCCTTGGTCAAGACTGGCAATAATCACCGTGCCTTTCGGAGTGGGATTTTTAGCTATATTTTTGATGCTCAATGGTGTATTTAATCCCCCAACTCCTCAAAAAACTGTCCAAAAACAAGAAGAACCAACAACTACTGAACAAGCCCAACAAAATGAAGAAGGTGATGGTGATGCCCGTGCAAAACTAGCCTTATCTGACCAACAGGCAGAACTGAACAAGATTAACCTCAGCAAAAAAGAACAACCAACACCAGTAAAAGTTTCTCAAACCGAAAAGGTCGTGCCAAGAACACCGCCGTCACCGCGTCCTGCCCCACGCTGGGTGCAAAATCCTTCCCCACGTCCAGCCCCACAACCAATTAGAACCTATACTCCACCAGCAACACGCACGAGTTTCGCTCCTAGACCCTCTATATCTGCACCAAGAGAAACGCACCTAGATCCACTTGAACAACTCAACAAACTTCGCACCATCGGTTCCTATGGCAAAATCGCCTATGCCGAATCTAGTATTAGCGACAATTCTTCATTAGACCCGGCTCAAAATTTACCTAATCAACCACAGGAGCAAAGTGATTTCAATAATAATAATGTAGATAATGATACTTCTGCCCAAACCACACAGCAAAACTCAAACGACTCTATTGAAAAGATCCGCCCCAGGTGGCAAGCCCAACCTCAAGCTAAGTCGGATAAATATTTAGACCAGGAACGGCAAATACTTGAAGGTAAACAAACTCGCTACCTCACTGTTGGTACTTTTGCTAATGGTGTGATTGTTACCCCATTAGTTCAAGCGACAGTTAATAGCTCTGTTGGGCAACAAACATCAACAGCTAATAATACTAGGTCAGTCGTTCGACTAACTCAAGATTTACGCGATAACTATGGGCAAGTGGCAATACAGGCCGGAACTTTATTGGCAGTCGAGTTGGTTTCGGTTGACGGTGGTAGTGTAGCGATCGCGTCGGTCAGAGCGATTATCAAAGATAATACCGAGTACCCGATCTCGACTGGTGCAATCTCTGTGACTGGGGAAGGTGGTCGTCCTCTGATAGCCAAGAAATTTCAAGACAGGGGCGGCGAGATTGCCCGTAATGACTTGTTTGGCGGTGCTGTGTCTGCATTGGGCAAGGTTGGGGAAATTATAAACCAACCAGATAATGAAGAAGAAATTGAGGATGAATTTACCGGACGGATTCGACGGCGCAGCAGTGGCAATCGTCGCAATGTTACGGGTGCATTGCTTGAAGGGTTTTTTGGGCAGGTCAGTCAAAACGTCAGTCAACGTAATCAACGTGCTACTCAAGAAATTAATTCTCGCCCAAATGCTTGGTACATAGCAGCAGGGAATAAAGTCACCATTACAGTTAATCGCTCTCTGGAGTTGCCATGAAAAATTTGTTGATTGGTATAAGTTGCGCGATCGCTGTTGCACTTGTACCAATATCTACCATTGCTGCCCCAGTCGTGCGTACCATCAGACAACAAGAAGCTAGTGGTACAACTGCCAAGCTACAAACTATCAACGTCTGGAATGGTCACGGTGTCGCAATTTCATTCTATGAAACTGGCGAAACTATCAAAAAAGTCTGGTTGGACGACCCCTCACAAATTCTCATTGACACAGATGGTTGCTTAGAAGGACTGGATCTCAATTGCCCTAACCCTGGCGCTGGTCTGATTCATCTGCGGCGGATTAAAAGGGTGAATATTCCCGGCTTACCGCAAACATTAACAACTTTATTAACAGTAGTTACACAATCATCCTCTGGTGAGCGTAAGACTTACAGTTTCAGATTGGCAACCAGTAATGGCACTCCTAAATATAGTCAGGTAGTGATTACGAGTGCTGATCCGATTGTGGCACAAAAACCTCAATTTTCTTCACTAATCCAAACGCAAAAAACCATCAACCAAATTCGGGGCGGGATGGCGATCGCTATTAAAAATGGACAGATGAATTATCAAGATACACTACATCAACGCTTGCAAAAGTTTGTTGGTTATTTACAAGAAGGTGATGACATTTCTACTGCTGCTGATAAGGCTTCTGTTTCTCAAGAGTTAGTCAATAAATTAATGGCTTTGGGCAATAGTTCTAATAACTTAACACAAGGTAATGGTTTATGAAATCAAAATTAAGCCTCAATGATAACGCCTTACGTTACTTTATCTTTTTTGGTTTAGCAGGCAGTTTATTTATTCACAGTTTTATCAAGTACGGGCTACTCAATCAAACCATTGGGTTAATCATACCTAAAGCCTCGGCACAAGTCCCAGTAGTCAATGCACCCAATGGTTTTGTGCCTGATTGGTCACGCCTTAAATTCAGCGACATGATTATAACAGAGTCCGGCAGCGTGACCTATCCTGGTTCAAGAGGTATAGAAACTAGAACCTGGACGGCTGGTCAAAGCATTGCTGAGTTTATGGAACTGGGTGATTTTGAAACCCCCCAATTAGCCATAGAAAATCTGAAGCTTTCAACTATTGCTTCAGTACAAGGAATAAATTTAAGCGCTTTGAAACTAGGAGATTTTGAACTTAGCAAATGGCAAACTTTACCCTCTTTAGTTAAAGCCGTGCCTGGATTGGGAAACAGAAATATTAATAGTGTGCGACCCATCCGGGATTTTGCCCGGAGATTTGGCATTAATGGCGGTACAATCGCTAATGCTAGTCGCTATTCCAATTTACGTAATGTGCAATTGGGGCGAGGAATTAACTTAAGAAATTATTCACTCACATCCATTCCTAATATTCAGAACGCATCAATTAATCGCTTTACTAATTGGCAGGACTCGAAAATTATTGGTGTGCCTGGACTATCAACACTCACCTGGGATAATTTACCCGGACTGCGATCGCTTGACCTTTCATTTGTTGCCAAAGTTGACTTGCCATTAAGAGACGTTGAGGCTAATCGTATTCGCTCTATTTCTGGTAGTTATCAACAAGGGTTTAATGTTCCTTGCTACCAAACAAATTGCGCTCACATGGAGATGTCTGGTATTGGTCAGACGACTGGTACACAGTGGATGTCTGGTAAGTTTCAGAAAGTTAATGGTGGATTTGGAATTTTAAAAGCTCTTAACGGTGGTAAAGAACCTACGGGGCGAAACCCCTTTGGTTCCAGTTTTAAACAAGTTGTTTGGAATATTCATGAAGACACTGGGAAGGTGGAAACTACAATGTTTTTCCGCATTTGCAAAACCATTCCCTTCATTGGTCGCACTTGCAGTCCCTACTTTATTGGCCCTGTGCCTTTTATTGTCTACCGGGAGAAAGACCCTATCGTTCTTGGTCAACCCAATTCTCTACCTTAAATATGAGCCAATCCTTGAAAACAAATAGTGCTAAAAATCAACAATTTAGTTTTGAGCAATTGCAAAATCCTGATAATGCAATTGGCAAGTACACTCATCAATTACTCACCCTTAATGGTCTAACAGTTTTATCCTTGCTCGGTGCTTATATTCTCATAAGGGTATTTTTTAGCGACTCTAATAAAAAGAAAATCGCTACTTCTTATTGGGGTGGGGGTAAGGAAACGACAGTGGCTAAGAAAAAGGCTATCAAACAAATCGCCAATCCTCAATGTGATAGTGCAGCGCTTTACATTGGTAAGCATCAGGACAAAGGTGATGGCAATACTTTCTATATTCCTGATGTACAACGAGGTACAGCCGTAATCGGCGCTCCGGGTAGTGGTAAAACATTCTCTGCCATCAACCCCATGATTTACTCCGCTATAGATCAGGGGTTTCCGATTATTGCTTATGATTTTAAGTATCCATCTCAAGCCAAAGTTGCTGCCTATGCTAAATACAAGGGCTATGATGTGCATATCTTCGCCCCAGGATTTCCTGAATCTGAAGTCTGCAATCCACTAGACTTTCTGCGCGACAGTAGTGATGCGGAAACTGCCCGACAAATTTCCACTGTCATCAATAAGAACTTTCGACTTCTGGGTAATTCAAGTGAAGATGGGTTCTTTGGGCCATCTGGTGATCAGTTGACTCAAGCAATCATCATGTTAGCTAAAGAGTTTGGTGATTACGCCGATGTCATGACCTGTGCAGCGATACTCTCTAGTGAACACATGGTCAAACGCCTGATGGCTGCTTCCTTAAACCCTTGGGTGAAAATTGCCTTTGGTCAGTTGTTCAGTTCTGCCGCATCTGAGAAAACCGTTGCCGGGATTGTGGCGACCGCTTCGATTATGTTTACTCGCTTTATGGCGAAAAATACTCTTGGCTGTTTCATCGGTAAAACGACTCTGCCTTTAGAAATCAAGGGTAAGCAGATGATTATCTTTGGCTTGGACAGAGAACGGCGAGATGCTGTAGGGCCTCTGATGACCAGCATTTTACACATGACTATCGCCCGTAATATCGCTTCTAAACGCAAAGATCCATTAATCGTTGCCCTGGACGAATTACCCTCGATTTACTTGCCTGATCTATATAGGTGGCTCAACGAATCCCGTTCTGAGGGGTTCTGCGGCATTATCGGCTTCCAAAATATGGGACAGTTAGAGAAGAATTACGGTAAAGAAGTAGCTAAGGCTATCCTTGGCGCTTGCAGTTCTAAATTCATTTTTAATCCTGGTGAAAATGAATCAGCGCAATTATTCTCTAGCTTTTTAGGTGATGAGGAAATTAAGTATAAACAGAAAAGCCGTTCTAGTGGTAGTAAAAATAATAGCACCAGCATTAGTGAGCAAGAAAAAACTAGAAAGCTGTTTGAATCGGCTCAATTCCTGAAACTAATTGCAGGTAAATGTGTTTTTATTAATCCTGCCTACGCCAACAATAATGAGGGATCTGTTCCACTACTAAAGACGATTAAAATCTCTCAACCTCTCAAAAATGTTGATAAATATAATCAACTTAAATGGGCAAGAATTGTTAGTTTAGCCGCCAGGAAGAGTACCCAGAAATTTCCCTCCCAGCAAGATTTAGCTTTACGGGTGAATCTTGTTGAACAGCATTTTCCCCTTCCCGATAATCCAGGGGCTGTTTCTAATACTGGACTGACAGCTAAAGAAGTCGGCAACATAATTAATCAAGGAAGTTCTCAAAATGGAATTTAATAATTATGAAAATGAATATTGAAGAATTGAAGATTGATAACTTTGAGCTAATTCAAACACTATCTCAAGAGAATATTTTAGCAGATGGTAGCCTTATTGATATTAGTCTGCCTCTGCTCCAGATTATTCAAGAGTTTAAGAATTTATCCCAAACCAGACCAAGGCTGAGAAGTTTGGGTATATATACTATCATTAGTCTAAAAAACATTTACATTAAACTAAATAAAGAATCTTGCCTAAAAATTGTTAAGCAATATATTGAGGGTATTGGTTGGCATGATTTGCAATATATCTGTTTTTTGGATATTCAAAATAGCAATGTTTATATTCATATTATTTTTAATCGGGTTACACCAGAGGGTCAACTCATTGAGCTTAAATGTCTAGGGGCAACTTGGCAGCAATATGAGGTCTTACGTCAATCTTGTTGTCGGATTTTAGAAAACCCTATTAATAATAAATATTTGCAAAGAAAATTCTGCAACTGTTGTCCATAAACAACAGTACAACATGAGGCACAGTCTACAAATAATTAACAAAAAATATGTTTGATGAACGACATTTGCAACTCACTTCTGCTTACGACAGAGCAAGTCAGCATTTTATTAGAGCTTTCATCTATCCTCTAGGTGAGTTTATTTATAAATCCATTGAAGAAGCTATTGATTTAAAATGCCGCATCGAAATAGGGGAAGAAACTTATTTCTTAACTCCTGATGAGGATGGTGGTTGGAAATGGTCAAAAGGTGAACAGGAAATAACTAATGAAGAAATAGAACAAATAGAAGGAACCCTAGAATACTTATTACCTAGACTTTTACCCGGTAGTCATGATTCAACACCACCCAATTTTCCTCCTCCCCCTGATTTACCTCCAGTTTTACCTAACCCAAATATTCCTCCAAGTCTTCCCCCTTCTGGTGAACTTGTTGATTTCTTAGCCATACAAATTGAAAGCAATAATACTCTAGAATATCAATACTTACAAAGCCAAGAAGAAATATTCTTAACTCCGCCAAACTGGAGTAATGATTATGTCATAAATGATGTTATTGAAATTCAGGATGTATCAATAACATCATCTACAGAGATTGTGGATGATTCCTCTATTTTAGACGATGCCAACCCTGATAAAGACTATGAGCAGAGTCAAGTGATTAATTCTCATGAAATTGCTGATGAGCATTTAACAGTAGAGTTGATTAGCAACAACACAATTCCAATCAAGAGTGAAAATCTTCGCCCAGAACATATTGATCCACAACATTGGCACGAACTCGTAGTAGACAGTGCGATCGCTCCTGAGATTGCACAGATGAACTTTCAAAGTCTTCACTTTAGCCAGACAAACGGTTCACACGAAGCTTGGGAGCGGTTAATGATCAGCGAAAACCTACCACGCACAAATACAGGTAGGCTCTCTGGTGAGATATTGAAAACATATTCCTATCTAGATTTGACAGACGGCTGGTGGTGTAATGCAGGAGTAGATCCGCGTACTTTTGAGGGCTTAAATCCTGGTGAGACTGCCCACCATAAAGAATGGGGATGCTATAAGCCAAATCAGCCAAGACCAAAAAGAGAGCGTGACGGGCAGATAATTGAGGGGAAATTCATTAAATATGAACATCCGCCTAAAACTCAATTGAGTATTTTTTTGTTAGATGTCCCAGACAAGATTGCTCAAAATATTTACTCCTTGGCTGGAGTAAACCCCAGCGATAGCGATCGCACTTCTGGATTTTGGTATTGCGTATGGAAACATAACATTTCTATCACCATTACTGAGGGTGCAAAGAAAGCGGCTAGTCTCTTAAGCCAAGGTCATGCTGCCATCGGGCTACCGGGAATTTCTGCCGGATACCGCACACCTAAAAATGAATGGGGTCAAAAAATGGGTGATTCCTATTTAGCACCAGAGTTAGCTGTTTTCGCTACTAAGAGCAGGGAAATCAAAATCTGCTTTGACTATGAAACTAAACCAGAAACTAAACTCAATATCGACAGGGATATTTGGAAAACAGGAAGTTTGTTACAAGAATTGGGTTGTGTAGTGAAAGTAGTAACCTTGCTAGGGCCAGATAAGGGTGTAGATGATTTTTTAGTCTCACAAGGAACAGAAGCTTTTGAAAAGTTATCTGCTATGGCAATATCTCTAGAGCAATGGAATAAAAATAAATTTGATAATTTACGTTGCACTCTCAAGCTTAAAGATGGCACAGTCAGAACAATTTCTGAACCAGGAGACTCTACTTTGACAACAAATGTCACCCTTGATGAATCAGAACAAAACATTGGTGTATTTAAAAAAAATCGGGCTAAATCACTTATTAACCCTAGTTCACAAATCATACATATAAAAGTTACTGATGCAGAAATTATTGATGTTGAGGTTATTTCTTCCAGACAAAATCAACCACTTGAAGGAGCAACTTTACAAAACACAAGTGGTACTTCTTGGGCTAAAAAGGAAAATGTTACGCTTTATGAGCCTAACTTCTTTAGAAAGCGTCTTGAAGCTAGTGAGAATAAACAAATAGCTTCTGCTGCTTATACTTTGTTAAAAAAATATGGTGTTGATACTAAAGATAAACAACAGCAGACTATTGGCAAAATTTACCATGCTGATGCTTTTGTAATTAAGAATCATGGCGGCGACAAATACAGTATCCATCGTCGTCATGATCATGTAGAGTTAATGACTTTTCAAGCTGATAAATGGGGACACGTAGGCAATATTCAACTTTCTTACACCCAAATCAAGAATGCACTTAAAACTCAGCCAAAAAAACAAATCAACATTCTGCCGATTGAAAGGCAAGAGTTTTTGTTAGTGGCTGATGTCATTAAAGCAGGCAAAGAATTACCATCTGTCGATTGTGACCCCCGCAAAATTGCCTCAACTCTTTCTTCGCTATCTCCTCAAGGTACACATAATATTTTAGAAAGTTTTAAAGAAAAAGAGGTGTTACAAATCCTGACCCAAACTATCACTAGTTTTGGACAAGATGACTTAACTTTGGGCAATTACCGCATTCTTTTTGAGCAAAGCACTGGCACTACATCGACTCTACAACTATTCAAAACCGAACACAATGGTATTACTAGGGAAGCCGTAAGATTTGAATTTGAGCGTACTGAAGCTGGGATAACTCACCAAGTCAAAGCTTTAGCTATTACTGAAGCTGATTTAGAAAAATTAAGACTTCTAGCTCAAAAACTGCATATTAATTATCAAGCTTTGTTTGGCAATCCTAATAACACTCGTGACATCGAATTGCCCCTTCATCCCGAAATTGCCCTTAATTTAGACTCCGGGCAATCACCTTCAAAGTATAGAGAGTCTGATGATCAAAGACAACAGAGTACTGTATCACAATCAACTACACCAATACTTAAAGCCACAAAACCATCACAATCTACACAACAGCAGAATTATTCTTTTAATTTAGATAACGTTGTGCTACCACTGCATCCAGTTTTGAAACAATACTGGGAACAGTTAGAACTTGATGGTTCTGGCAATAAGTTCGTAGAACAAGGGCATTTAGAATTTCAAACTAAAATTCAGCAAACTGGAACATTAACCGTTGGTGAACAGCGTGAACTTTATCAACAGATTCAAAATCAAGCCTGGAACCAGATTAACCGCAATGGGCGTACTGATATTGTACTGCCAGCATTGGCTGTGATTGTGAATGATTTGCGCTCGCTCTCGCTTCAACAATCACAACCAAACATTTCTTCTGACCCAGCCTGTGATACACCAATGCCTCTCCACAGAGATATCGCTGCTCATTGGGAGAATTTAGAAACCAATAACACTTGGTTTAGTGTTGCCAATCAGTACAACAATCCTTTACGGAATAAATTAGAAAAAACTGGTAAGCTGACTATTGGGGAACAACGTGAACTTTACCAGAAAATTCTCCTTCAAAGTCAAGTTGAGCAGCATAAAAAAGGCAAAACTGATATTTTTCTTCCTCCTTTAAGTGATATTGTTCAAGACTTGATTGATGCTCGTAGTCAGATAATTGACCACACTTATACGCCCAAAGTTGAAGTACATTCTCCTCAGAAATCTCACACTTCACAACAATCTACTAATTCACAAGAATTAGAATTGTAATCAACATCTGCCAAATACACCTGAATATGCAGTCTAATTTAGTATCCGAAACCATCACTACCATCAACCGCGATAGTGGACTTTCTCAAAACCAAATGGCCTATAGGCTGGCATTGATGATGGAGAGATACCCACCTTCATCAATACAGTCAACCCCTGCGCTAGATCCGACAGAGCGCTCTAATATTATGGCTGAGATGAAAAATACTCTATCTCTATCCCACAATGCCCGAAGTAATGAAGATTATCGGCAAAGTCTTAAGGAGAAATACCTGAAAGAGTACGCTCAGAAATTTGGCTTAAATAAACCTGAACAAATACCTAATATGGACAACTCAACCAGGGTGAAAAATTTAATAGCCGAGAAGAAAAAGACTTTCTTACAAGAGATATTACAGTCTAAAGAACGCAAGTTACCTTTAGTTAACAATCAAACATTTACACCAAAGGATAACGAAAATCATGAGGAGGCTAAAAAATCTCTCATTCCTGCATTGATGAACATCCTCGTAACCAAAGGACAAGACACCGTTGGCGGTCGCATTTATGAGGGTATCTCTTATCGACTAAATCTCATGATGAGAGAGGGGATGCAACGTCTCGTGATTTGGCGCAAAAGTGATAATCAATCTGCTTTTAGTGCCTATAAAGTTGATGCTAAGGAAGAATATAAAATTTTACACAATAATCTTTCACCAGAAGAAACACAAAAGCTGATCAATTTTGATATGAGAGTGCAACAGCAACAGCAACAGTTACCTTCGCCGCCACAGCAACAACAAAACGACCGCTCTCCTGACGGCCCAGAATTAGAATGAACTAGTGAAAATAACCAACGAACAACCCCAGAAAATACACAGTTACTAAAACGTACCGCTTCGTTACACGCTCGAATTGTGACCAGGGTGAAATAATGACAGCTAATACTATATAAAATAATGCTTGTAAAAAATCGTTGTGGCTCAATTTAATGATTGCTGCTATCATCAAAGCCACAAAAATCAAAAACTCCACCACTGATTCAATTCTGTCCCACAGTTTGACATCATATAGGTAACGCATCTTGCACCTTCTGCGATTTGGGCAACATCCTACCATCAAGTCCATATATCCCGTCATCCTTGTAAGGAAATATTATGGTGAATTTAGTTCCTTGCCCTACAGTCGAATTTACCTTGATGTCCAACCCATGAGCGTAAGCCACAGACAGAGCAATGTACAATCCCAGTCCCATGCCTACTCGATTGGATGAATTAGGCGATTGCCACAATGGTAAGAAGATATTTGAGATTTGTTCGGCAGCAATTCCTATCCCAGTATCTTCAATCTCGATAATTAAATCATCGCATTGATGGAGAAGTCTTAAAAAGATTTCTCCACGACTAGTGTACTTGATGGCGTTGGTGAGAATATTGCAAATCATCCTATCAATACTTACTCCGTCAGCCCTGACTTGAGTTCCATGCTTATATAATGTTTGAGTTTCATAGTGCAGTTTCAACGAATGATACTGTGCTATAGGATTGAACAAACAGTAAGTTTTCTGTAAAAAAGCTAACATATCAAACTGAGTTACCGTCATTGGATTAACTTCAAAAAAAGTAGTCTTTCTAGATTGAATTAAACTCACTACTCGTTCATTGAGTTCTTGTAGACTTATCAAAAAAGGTCTAATTTCTTCTAAAGACTGTCCATAAGCACCAGCAATCATCTGATTCAGCACTATTGATGCTCCTTGATGATTGTTTGACACATCGTGCAGTAGAGCTAATAAATCCAGTTGCTTGCTTAGATGTTCTTGTTGCATATATGCTTCCCCAGACAGATTGTTATTTTTGTGACTTTTATGATTGCTGATTTTATTGTTAAATTTTAGAATATTTTTATTTTAGTCTGGAAAAACTTTTTATACAATCATATTTTAGGGTTAATACTTTCACTTCACTTCCCAAAACATATTCTGCTAACTCACTAGTTTTACTTTATGTCTCTATATATATAAAGTCAAAGATTTAACATCAGAAACTGTGTTATAAATATTGGATACCTACAGCTAAAGTAATGAAAGAGCTATATGATTCGAGTAGTATTTATTGAGGATAATGATATCATCAGGCTCGGAATAACTACCGCTATTAATCAACAACCAGATATAGAAATGGTAGGGGTTGGTCATACAGGAAATGAAGGGGTGGAATTAGTTAAAAGTTTAAGCCCTGATGTTGCTTTAGTAGACATTGGGCTGCCTGATATTTCTGGAATCGAGGTCATTAAACAAATCAAGAAATCTAAAAGCAACACTAAAGTTGTTGTCATTTCTTGCAACTCTTGTCAAGAGGTTATCACTGCTGCTATCAGTAGTGGTGCTGATTCTTATATTCTCAAGAAAAATAATACTTCTTTGATTGTGGAGGCAATCAAGTCCACTTACAATAACAAAAGCTTATTCGATTCCGAAATTATTCAAAGAGGGTTACTCAAGATTTTCCCGACACAGAAAGCTAAAGGCAAGATATTTGACGACCACTTAACCCAGCGAGAAATTAGTGTTTTAGCATTAATTGCTGCTGGTTTTTCTAATAAACAAATCGGTGAAAAGTTGTTTATTGGTGAGAATACTGTCAAAAATCATGCTAGGAATATTTACTCTAAATTAGGTGTTGATAGTCGGATCAATGCCATTCTCAAAGGCTCTGAACTCGGCTATATCTCCAACACTGCTACCCAAGTTATTTAAGAACTTACATGCTTACTTATCTACTTGAATCAAACAATAGCCTTTAGTTCTATCTTCTGTTTGGCAGGCTTCAATAGCTGCTTGATTTTTCAAGATTATTTGATACATCTGTTTCCCTTCTTGAGATTTTGCCCATTGCAAAATTTTGAGATCATTGCGTGATACTACTACTGACTGATTTGTTCCCCAGTTTGAGACAGCATTCCACGTTATCCAAGAACCAAGTACCGCAGAGGTGGCAGCAGCTAATCCACATATTGCTGATACCACCCCTAATCCCCAGCCCCCCTGCACTTTTATATCTGTACTACTGCTTGACTTGATTTTTTTCATCTCATCCCGCACTGCACTGGAGACAACTGTATAGTGCATTTTCTCAGCAGATTGAGTTGTCTTTTCCAGTTTTTGGTCTATCATTACCGCCCACGCATCTATCATTGCCTCCGTTCTTGCTTGGAGGTCTAGCATCGTTTCTTCATACCGACCCAAGGTTGCCATCATCCTGAATATTGGGTCATCTGGCGTGATTCCTAATTGATACGCTCCTTCAACTATACGTTTTTGTTCTGCTGGGGAATAGCCTTGCAATATGTCTTGTGTTTTCATCAATCAAGTCCTAAATATTTAACAGCTAAATCGTTATCCATTACTGAATCATGAAACTTTTTGATCCATTGATAAATGTAGCTTCTCAAAAACAAAATCATTGAGATATCCTGACATACTTGTGAATATGGTATTCCTGCTTTCTCCATTGCTTGATAGTGATTTCGATGTAGAGCCGTCAATTCTATTTCTGTACCTCCTATCATTAACAAATTTTTCGCCATTGTTTGCTCATATTCTCTAAACTCTGGCGCAAAATGATAATTCTTTACTACCACATAGTTAGCATTGTTAGTAGCAGTTTGAACGATTTGACTTAAGTAATCTATGCAGTCCGTTCTATGTGATATGGGTTGGACAAATGTTAAACTCCACCCATATTCAGCTAAAGCTCCTAATAGTTCAGACTGAATAATATACTGACAAATTTTGTCTAAGTACTGTCCTGGCATATCCACCAAGATGATGTCTAAACTATCCACTATCAAATCATTAAATATCCTGTCAGTTCGGGTATTGAAAAAATCTATTTTTTCAATACACACTAAATCTTTATAAGCCAAAAACCTGTCACGGTTATCATGGTCATAAACTTTTAGTCTTTTACCTTGAATTTGATACATTTCTAGCAACAGTTTAATAACTGTAGACTTACCTACACGCGAATCGCCTACAGTCATTACCATTCTTTTAGAAGATTTCCACATTTATATTTTCTAGCCCTAATAGATGCTTAACTGGCTCAATTTGCTGTTTAAAAGTTTTCAACCAGCTTTTCACCCGCATTTTCACTCCTGGTAGTTCTTTTTGCTTTATTCCTTCAGAAAATGTTAGTGATTTTTCATCTAAATAATCGTAGGCATATTCAAGTAAATCTGGCATCGTGATCTCAAATAAAGTTCCTCTCCTTGCTAATAGCTCTTGTTTTATCTCTTGAACTCTTGTTGAGTTTTTATATCTAGAAAACTCTTCATCCTCACCATAAAATAAATTTTTCACAACTATGTAATCTACTTTATCCCCACAAAAACTATACAAATCTATTAACTGCTTTACCGAATCTGATACTCGACTGATTACCACAACCATTGTTACTCTAATGTCATAATCATTAGCGGCTGTTTCCAAGAACTCTTGTTCTATGAATCTTTTAAATATTTGTCTTGATTGCGGTGGTAATTCTAATAAAAACAAGGATTCTGGTGGTAGTAATTGGCTATATGTATCTGGTTCTGGCTCCATCATTCCCTTTATCTGATCAAAAAACCTATCTATACTTCCATCTTTAAAAATATTTAACTGCTGTATTTGACAATGCTCTCCATCTTCACCATAATATCTCAATAAATCAGGATTAGAATTATCCGCATCTACTGCCACAATCCTTCTTTTCTCATCTAGACAAGTTTGCAAAAACCCTCTCGTCCACATCGATTTACCTACTCCACCTTTTCCTCCATCTACTATTACTAATCTTCTTGGCAGAGTTTTAACTACTGCTTCTGTTTCCTTATTAGCTTCTTCTACATCCTTATCCGACCCTGTGGCTATATCTGCTGGGTTCACATCTGATTCTACTGTGGCTTTTTCTAAATCTAATTGCTGTTCTGGTGTTAAATCCTTTACTATTATTTCTTCTGCTACTTCAATGTTTGCTATATCAGCTTTACCTTGAAGATTCCCATTCTGATTATTGTCAATAGTCTGTGTCATTTTCTTATTTCTCCTTCTCATTTGTTCAATACTGCTTCTCAAGTGTTTACACAAAATCTCTTTGGAAAATAGGTAAAATGTTGCTTCTCACCCATTGAGTAAACAGCTTAACTAATTGTTCTTCTACTATGCCCTTTAAACTATATATAGCTGAAGAATTTAAAGTTTTTACTATTCTTACTTGCTCTTGAATAACCACATGACGTTCTTGGCTTTGAATATGCAAAGGTACTATTTTTTCATTATTTAATTCTGGAGCGATAATCTTAAACACATCTTCAGCAAATATCTCTAGCCCTGATGGGGTAGATATTATCCGCACTGTACTACCCAAAGGGTGCTCAAACTCCCAATATGTCCATACTTTCGTCATTGTTAAGTTTTTAGAATTTATCAATCTAGCACCAATTGCGAATTGCAAATTGTAGACCCTTTATCTATGACATATTCTGCTTAGATAAATAAAGAAACTTTAGTACTGTTTTTTTTGGTAAGAAAGTGTCTTGTTCTTTCTTGACAATTGCTATATAATCTTTAGCCTTTTACCAAACCTCGTTTTTTCTAAACGCTACATTCTATTTTGGCGAGATTGAGCGTAGTCCTAAGTTTCTATATGAAACACTGGATATATAAAGTGTGATAATACATCGACACTAGCGCGACTAGATAGCATTTGTATTTTCTTACTATTGCGTCTATTAAAAAAATCGTTAAAACTTGATTGCATATGCGGGATAAATATATATAATATTTGCAGCTCGTAGTCAAACAGTTTTAAGAAGTAGATATTGCCTTAAACGAGAAAATTGATAAGTAATTTTGTTAATCAATTGTTGGAGTTTTCTATGAATAAAATAGCTTTGTTTACAGCCCTTGCTTTGATAGGGACAACATTAGGGGCTTGCCAATCTGATGAGAGCAGGGTGGCTCAGGCAGAAAATGATTATGCAGCCAAGTTAACTGATGCGGAAAGCCCCAAAGAGAAGGCGGTGCAAGAGCAAATCAGACAGTACGTAGAAGATACGCCTGATTTGTATAGAATCAGTTGGAAAATATGTGGAGACTGGAACGCCCCATACAATAATGGAACAAGATGTAACGAAACTAGGGTTCCGACAACTAAAGGGTATTTTGAACCTGCGTATGTATGGGCAGCGAATCAAGTACAGTTTGTTAATAAACAGAATTTTGTTAGAGGTGCTTGGACTACAGGATTATTTGTAAAATCAAGAGGATGCTTAAATATTGGTAAACCGCGAGAAGAGAGGTTTTACAATGTTAAAAATTTTATGATTGAAAAAAGCGCTTCTACTCCTTCACTAGAAAATGTGAAAGTAGAGGTTGTTCCAAAACAAGAGAAACAGAAAGTAGTGGAACAAGCCTTCAGGGACGCAGAAATAGAGAATTACGCCCTGACTAACTTTGGCATATCAACAGCTACAGGATCTATCCCGACTGGTAAAACTTGCTTAACAGTTGATGAATGGAAAAAAACGCAATGAAGAGGGTGTAGGGTCTATTGATTAATCCCTCAGACCTTGTTGCCCAATTCTCAATTACCCGATTACGCCAAATATATTCATCTTCTAAAATATCTAATGGCTAAAATATCTAATGACATAGGGCAATACTTGGAAAATTTACTTAATTACCAACTGCTGTTTGCTATCGAAACCGATATCATTCTTAGCTGAAACTGATAACGGTTGGATCTTGAGCTTATCTCCTACCTTGATATCGGCAGCGCCAGGGGCAAGCTCAAGCACCTGATTGGCCACCCGACCTTTATAAATGGGGCAAGGGGTTTTATGACAAGGTTTGGCATTGTAAACAGCAGTTGACACTACATTGTCCTTCAGGTAGAAAATGTCTAGGGGAAAATTTACCTTGTACATCCAGAAAGGCACATTATAGATTTCGCTCCCCAGGTTGAACAACATTCCGCGATCGCGTGGTAAAAAGGAACGAAATTTTAGCCCCTTCTCTAATTGTTCCGGTGTAGAAGCGACTTCTAGCTTAAATGTCTGGTTGTTGTGGGTGAGGATGTGAGTGAGGGGTAAATTCTGAGGACGAGTTTCGGCATAAATCATCGCCGCAGTGCCAATGATAATTGATACTCCAGCTAGAGGGCCTAGTATGTTCAGTAAATTGAAAGCAGTAATATACAAATTCTCTTGTTGAGGGAATTTTAAAGTTTTCATAGCTCCCCAAAAATATCGATATTACCGAGACTATATATAGATGAATCAACCGGACTAGATGCTTGACCTTGCAAAGCGGCTTTGTTCCGCATACTTTCAACCCGGTCAGCCTCACGGATGGCCAGAGGATTCATGTTCTGCCTTGCAGTTACCAATGCTGACAGTGTAATTAAGAGCGGTGGCAGTTCATTAAGTGGTGTGACATCATCGTTAAACATTTGGCAAAAAGTAGAGATGGCGGCACGTTCTACAATTGCGCCAATCTCAGCACCCACACAGCGTTGTGTGGCTTTGAGCAACCTTTTCCATTCAGGTTCGGTGTACCCATCGCCCCCATTGCGGAACCGAGCATCAAAACGGGCTAAGTGAATTTTGAATATTTCGTGCCGTTCTCCATAGTTTGGGAGATCCACCTGGAAAATCTCGTCAAAGCGCCCACTTCTGGTTAACTCTGGTGGTAGCCATTCAATATTGTTAGCCGAAGCGATAATTAAAACCTCACTAGTGCGCTCTTGCATCCAGGTCAAAAGCATACCAGCCAGTCGCCTAGATAAATCATCATCCCCAGCAAATCCTTTGTCGAAGTCGTCCAAATACAGGATTACACGGTTAATTCGGTCTACGAGTGCGAGTAAGTTTTTAAGCCTGTACTCAGCCAGATTGCCGTAACTGCGGAAATTCCCCCACTCCAAGATAATTAGAGGTAGTCCTAACTGTGCCGAACAAGCTTTAGCCGAGTACGATTTTCCAGTCCCCGGTGGGCCGATTAGTAAAACCCCCTTGGGTAAACGCAGATTATAGGCTTTAGCTAGTGTTGTTAACAGGCGTTTATACGTTTTAAACGCTTGCTGCATTAGTTCTAAACCACCGATAGGGGTGCTTGGGGGCTGAAGGAACTGAATATTATAAATCCGCTTAAACAGTTCTATTTTGTAAGCGGACAATTTTTCTATTAACTCCAACGGTGTAACTTCATCAGCTAAAGCCTGTTTAATTCCATAGTCAATATCTGCTAAGTACATCCCTACTGAGGCGATCGCAGTCTCATGAATGGATGATTGATTGTCATCAGGTAATACTTGGGGTAAGTAAGTTTTAATTTCCTCAATAGTTGGCAGTTGTTGCACAATGATGGGAATTTCCGGTGCAATGTCAGATGAAAGACTAGCGTTTGGGCCTAAAAGTATTGCTGTCTTTCGGGTATTGCAATTGGAAAGCTTCAGGTTAATCAGGGCTGACTTGATCCACTCGGCAGTTAAGAAGAAATCGGGGTTTGTGTTGGACTCTCCCAGCCAGGGGAATATGCCCTCCAGTATCAGGATTCCTTCTAAATGGGTGGTTTTCCAAAACCTCAAAATTTCAAAGTAATGTTCGCGTCGGTTTTTGGCGTAGGCGCAGCCCGCCGCAGGCATCGCCTGATACTGGTCAACTGTTTGTAAAGTTAATCCCTGCTCATGAGTCTCTAACTGGTGTAGCGCATCATCTTCCAGCGTCCACAGGTAACAGTTAATGTCCTGGTGTTGGCAAACTGAAGCAAGATTGGTCAGCAGTTGCCGCCGCTCTTGCAATGGAGATTCGACAGCAATCAGCTGATTGTTAAGCTTAATTAATCCAAATATTTGCTTGATTAACTGATTATTCATCAGAGTGTTTAATTGAGTTCACCCTGATAATAGAAACAGCGAAAATTCTTTACTAGTTACTTTCGTACCCAAAAAAATAGCACGAAAGTAACTTGACATTTGTGCAGCTAAAGCTCCAATTCTTGTCCGTGATATTGGCGTTGTTGTAATTGACGAGAAAAATTAACTAATTGGAGATTCCAATCCTTTTCACACTTGATTTGAGTCGCTTGTGGCAGTATTGCTTTAACAGCCCTTGCCGCAGTTAGTTGATTAAAGGCCACTTGTACATGAGGAATATTCTGCAATCGCTGTTGGGGTAGGTTTTTGGGGTCATCAATAGCTATGAATACGGTTTTAGATTCGGGTATTCCTTTGGTGAGGTATTCCAACATAGCTAGTGAAATAGTTTCAACGGGAGACTGACACAGCACCGCTCTTGAGTTCTCATCATTCGCCTTGCCCCCCAGGTGAAAATAAAACCAACTATCCCTGCGATGGGTTCCCACATAATAGCCTGAGATATCATTGAGCGTTCCCTGTAAAAATGCACCTTTAGAAGTTCCATGTTGATCCCGCATCACAAATACGGCATTTGCTTTTGAGTCAGCGTAAACTAGTCCCTGCTGGTGCAACATTTGTACACAATCATACTAAATTGGGAAAGGAAGTATTAATTGAATAACTGAGGTCAAATTTGGCAAATCCAATCAAACCCAACCTTGCCATGAACAATTTGAGGGTGAGACATTAACCATTGACAACGAGAAATTAACACAGTTTCTAGTTCATCGAGAGTAGAAAACATCTGATTAGCAACAGCTTCACGTAGAAGCGACCAAACACACTCAGTCGGTTGGAGTTGAGGTGTATAAGCAGGCAGAGGAAACAGAATGATACCAGCTGGCAACATTAATTGTTTACTGGTATGCCAACCAGCTTGATCAACAAGCAAAACAATGATTTTGTGATGATGAGGATTGACTTCAGCGGCAAAAGCATCTAAAGCCATTTGCATGACAGCAATGTTGACTCTGGGTAAAATCAAGAAAAAACTCTCGCCAGTAGCTGGATGGACAAATCCATAAGTATAAAGCCATTGGTAACGAGTGCGATGCACAGCATTGGGACGATGACCTACTGGTGTCCAAACTCGACGGACGATGGGTTTGAGGCCTAATCGAGCTTCATCTTCTGCCCAAACTTCAACTGATTTGTGCGGATGGAGGAAACGTAACAATCGCACAAACTCCGTTAACTCAGTTTTAAACATCTGTCTTTGAACAAAAGTTGCCGCCTCAGTATGCAGAGGTCGTGGTTGTTGCAGACTAAATCCTAGCCTTTTGAGGTAATCCCAAGCTGTAGTGACATGGAGTGTAATTCCAAACTGTACTCGGATCAATTCCCCTACTTTTGGCGCACTCCATAACCCCCCATCTTCTGGTGGTGAAGCTAACCTTTGGCGCAACCACTGTTGTTGCTCGTTTGTGAGTGCAAGTTTTTTTCCTCCTGGTTTCAGTTTCTGTTGATTGATGATTCCGTTTGCTCCTAGCTTGTTGTATCGCCGCACGATTTTTCTCACCCAGTCCCCTGAGAATCCCACAATCTCTGCTACCTTTTGCGCTGACAACTGTGGTTGTTGATTGAGCAATTTAATCACTAACCATCGGGTTTTCTCTTGTGCATCTTCACATCGGCGATAACTTTGTTCTATTTCTTCTGTTGATAGATGCTCTGTTAGTTTTATCCTGGGACGTACCATTTTTCTAGCCTTTTTCCCTCTGCTTCAAATGATACTACCTTTCCCTATTCAGTATCAGAGGGGATGCCCCGTTTATGTTTGAGGTAATGTTCTACTTGCTGCCAGCTAGTTTTATCCTCAATAGGTAATGTGAATTGAGGGACTGGCTGGGTCTGGATAATCTCACTTGTCATTCTTCTAGTAGAGGCGATCGCTGCACGTTGCGCCCCAACCTCACCAAATCGCTCCCTCAACCATGTGATAGCTTGAACTTGGTCACATTTATTAACGTGTTTCACCAAATTGAGCGCTCCATGACCCGACAATACTGAACCATTGCTAATGTCAGTAAATCCAGAGCCATCGATAGTAATGATATGTCCATGACCCCGCCATTGCTCATGCTCACGGTTTAGCCCCAACTCCCAAGCAACATCATCCAAAGCTAAATCAGTTGACCATTCGGTTAGTTTTTGTAATTGTTGATTTTCTTGCTCTGATTGCTCAATTCGTTGCCTTAATTGTTCATTCTCAAAAGCTAACGCCTTTGCCGTAGCTTCCATTTCCTGTTTACGCGCAGTCGCTCTGTCTCGGTCAGCCGCTTTAGCCTTTAATTGCGCTGCACTCAGTTCATCAACTTCTAAGTCTCGCCCCTCCTCCACTATGCGGTAAAAATCCTTGATGTCCTGGTGCTGGGCTTTACTTCCCCTAATCCCACGCTCCAACCCAATTAGGCGCATCGTGTTGTAGTAAGAATCTTGAAACTCATGAATTTTTTGCCTGCCATCGAAGAAATGATTACAGCGCAATTGCCCGGCATCATCAATCGGCACAAAGTAAGCGTGAATGTGGGGTGTGGCTTCATCCAGGTGTAACTCGGCTCTAACAATGCGATCGCCATATTCATCCGCCAACCATTGGTGAGTCGCTTCTACCCAGTCATCCAACTTTTGCCCTTCATAGTACCCAGCATTAGTTGGGCAGTCTGGGCGGAAATAACTAGGCGATGCACTCAACAGTAACTCTACGCAGTAGACCGCATCAGTGCGAATCTTTCGCTTCTGCTCATGCTCCTCTATCTTGGCTAAAACTAAATCCTCTAGTCGTTCATCCTCTTCGAGGCTACCAATGAACCTAATATTTTTTTGGGTGGGATCTGCATTAGGAGTTTCACGTTCTCTTGCAGTGTGAGATGCACTCCCTGATATATTCCCCCGCTTTAATTTTTTTAATCGGGCGATCGCATAGCTCATGGCTTTACTTCTTGAATAAACTTGGTATGATTTTTTTATGACGCTGATTTCCCCAAAATTTGGGTAATTGCGA
This sequence comes from Trichormus variabilis 0441, assembly GCF_009856605.1. Taxonomy (NCBI): domain Bacteria; kingdom Bacillati; phylum Cyanobacteriota; class Cyanophyceae; order Nostocales; family Nostocaceae; genus Trichormus; species Trichormus variabilis. Next base: position 63,367 of record NZ_CP047243.1, read on the forward strand.
CTAGTCGCCAAAATAGCTAAATCGCTCAAATGCGAAAAAGTGAAGATAGCCGTAGTAAGTACGACTATTTTAGCGGCTTAAAAGAAATTTTTCTGGAAAATCTCATACTTAACGAAGCCAAACCTTTGCCCAGCAAGGCTTTCATAGTTTTGCTCCGGTCGCAAAAACCTTGTGAGAGCGAAATACCTCAAACACCCCCGAAACACCCCCGAAACACCCCCGAAACACCCCCGAAACACCCCCGAAGTAATTTTGGAAGTTTTGGGAAAGCGTTTCCAATTTTGCTCCCGAAACACCCCCGAAACACCCCTGAAGAACCCCCGGTTAACCCCTGAAACACCCCCGGTTAACCCCTGAAACACCCCTAAAGTTGTTTGCGTGGTAAAACCGTAAACTTCGGCACTTTAAAGTACTTAGGACAACATGAATATATCAAGCAAAAAAAATATTGAACTACCGAGAGTGAGGCGGCAAGCTGATTCTTGGGATGGGATAGTGATTGAGTATTTGATGAACCATCCATCAAAGAAACCAGTTAATGAATTAGTAATGGAAGCGGTAACTAACTATTGGTTAGTGGAAGCACTAGTAGGGACGATAAGTGAACAAGAGTTAATTAAGGCAAGTTGGTTGGTTATGGGGTCACTAGAAGGAAAACTCATAACCATTAGAACCATTAGTGGCATACCCAAGTTGAGGGAGAAGCAAGTTCCAACAGTGGAGAAGAGTGTTAGTGTAGCGGCAAAAGTAGTAACACAAACAGAACCCTCTTTTGTAGATGAAGTTGTGCCTAACTCAAACTCAACACAAGTGCCAGTTGTGGTTCAGGAAAATAAGCCATTACTGCAAAATGAAGACGAGCAAAAGGGCTTGCAAGATGAGGACTTTGCAGAATTTGAAGAAGAGGATTTGGGATTACTCCAATTGCCATTAAGCCATGACCTGAAAATTGCTAACGATTTAATGGGATTTAATCAATCAAACTAATTAATCAAGCTAGTAAAAATCTATGACAAAGACAGACCAAGAAACAGCTAAACAAGCAAAAACATATACCAAGTTACTACTAACAACGGACTTGGGAGGCAGTTCAACTAAGGCAGTGGCGCAGATTTACCCGGAGGGGGTTCCAATAGTTTTGCGGATGAGTCCAGAAGTGGCAGATGTGGGGGTAGCTTCAGTGAGACATTTGAATGCAGATGTTTTACCACAAGATAGTAGTTGGGTAGGGACAGCAGAGGAATATTATGCTTTAGGAAGTATTGCCAGAACAGAGTTTGCAGGTACAGCAGCATTAAAAGATTTAAAATCAAACTATGCTCTACCAAAGATATACAGTCTGTTGTGGTTAGCTAAGTGTCAATTAAAAGTCAACTTTGAAGAAATTCTTGTTCAGATTTTATTACCGCCGGGGGAAGACAAGAATTTACAGGATTTGATTAAAAAATTTGTTCAAACATTAAAGCAGGGAGTGATGACCCCGACAGGAAAGATGAGACTGAAGGTCAGTAGCTTTCAGCTTTTTGCAGAAGGGACGGGAATTATTGCTTATCGTAGTCGGTCTTTATCTACAGCGTTTTTACAAAAAAATATAGGCGTATTGATGTTAGGTCATCGTAATGCCAGTTTTACCTTGTCAGAAAAAGGAAAAGCAGTCAAAAAGGAATCGACAGACTTGGGGATGAATTGGGTGTTAGAAAAGTTTGTCGAACGTACCAGTGTAGGACTATCGAAAGATGATCCACGTATAGCGGCGGCTTTAGTGGAAGCAAGTAAAGGTAATTTAACTGCACTACAAAATTTGTCGCGCAAAAATACAGCAACAGAGATTAGTTCAGACTTAAACTTGTTTAAATCAGTTTTAGGAGTGATTCGGGATGACTACTGTCGGGCATTGTTGCGGTGGGTGAAAAACCATGTACCATTAGATGAAGTTCTTATTTGTGGTGGTACTGGTGAGTTTGTGCGTCAAGAACTGACACAGTATTTTCAAAAAGAAAGCATTCCTATTGTTTGGAATGGGGGAGTAATCATTCCTAAACCATTAGATACTGTTGGCTTGGGTGAGCGACTGGCTGATGTTTGGGCTACCCATATTAACTATGTGAGAATGCTTGATGAGAGTTTTGGCTATGAACGCAAGCAGAAATTAGTCCCAGATTCTTATTCTCCACCAGTTAATCATCTCACCTCCACTCATAGGGTGTAGACGCTCTTGATCACCTTGATGCTCGACAGAGATTCTGTTGAGCATCGCCAAATCCTCTGCCTGTAATAGTTTCAGCCAAGCCAAGTAGAATTACCTGCTGCCTTGATAGCTAAATGCAACTGCTACAACAAAAATGTTTTTAGCAAGTGCGAATTTCTGGGTTTAGGTAAGATAAAAAGAACATCATCACTGAATAATGATTTATTAAAAGCTAATCTGTTGATTCAAAGTATTCTTGATGGGTATGAGAGAGTATTTTATACCGATGTAACTCAAAATAATTGGAGTTTAATTTATTTAATTGTGGTGATGATATGGATATTATTCGTGATTCTATTTTTTAGAGGTTAGCAACAAAAAACTTCTGGAATATTCCAGAAGTAATTGGTGTGTTTTGACTTTTGCCAGTAGACGATTTTCACCGTTTAGTAGAACTAGTGTACTGCAAAATGATTACAAAATTGACTTTTCTCAATACAAATATTACTCAACGTTTTAGCTGATTAATGTATTTATCAATAATGAAATTACTTCACAATATTTAGCAAGTTTGCTAGAAAATATCTAATATATTCTGGTAATAGAATATAGAATACTTAATAAGTAGCTAATTAGAGATAATGTTTTATTATCATCATAATTATTGCTATTTTATCATTAGTAAACCAAGAGTTTCTGTTGTCAATTAAGGAAAATATGCCAAAAAATTGGACGTTGAAAGTTGACCAATATATCAATGCAAATTCCAATTGCATCATTGCTACAGCCCATGTAGATAGTTTTCCAACCGACCTACCACTAGAGCCAAATATCCGCGAACCAAACCTCAAAAGCTCAACCTACAAACAAATATTTGATTCACTCACCACCGAACCTGAAAAATTCTTTCAAAGAAATAACGGAATTGTACTATGTGTCAATAAAGTAAAGCCGAAAAACAGGACTGAGCTAGAGCTAGAAATACTGCAAGCAAACGAAGGCGGGAACGATGGGGTGATTAATGGTGGACATAGTGTTTCAGCTTTTGAGCAAGCAAGAAAGTTTAAATATGACCTAACTCTAGCTAGGGTGAAAGTCACAATCCACATTGGATTGAGTGAGGACGAGGCGAAAGACATTGCTTTGGCATCAAACACATCGGCCCCAGTAGATGCGCGTTCCAAAGTGAATGCTAGGGGCGACTACCAATTCATCAAACAGTTTTTAGCCCAACTTGAGCGCGAGGAAGACACAAAATTCCGCATAGCCTACTATCAGAACCAAAGCGGTGCGCCCAAAAGTCCACAGTGCAATGTCAATCATTTAATTAAGTTGATGAACTGTTTGGACAGAAACAAATACAACCCTAATACAAATAAGAGTAAAGGGAAACATCCACCTGTCAGCAATAACCCCTCTTTAACTGATGCGGAAAGAGAAAGGCTATCAAGATTGTTGCCACTACTGCCTAAAGCATTATGGATTGAGCAGAGATTTTTTAAAACTATAGAAGCCTACATCACCAATCCCAAGAAAAAGGGGGTAGACCTAGCATCAATTGATGCAAGAAAGAATACCCTTTTACCCGACAGCCGCTACTCATTTGGATTTAGTGCGCCGGCGGATATTGCCATGCCCATTGTTGCTGCTTATCGGGTGTTTTTAGATGAGAACTACAACTGGTTGATTCCCTTTGATGATTTTGCTGAGGACTTCCTTCAACATCTATGGAATAACTACTACCGCAAGTATTTGGTATCCGAAAAATTCTCCGGTAATACAGTAGGTAGCAAAATCTGCCGCAATCCGGTGATTTGGGATAGTCTCTATGTTTCAGCCCAAAGCTACTTGAATCAACAGTTACTCAAAATGGTTAGTTCAAGCAAGAACAAGCGTGAAGAACTGAAATTAGCGAATTAATATGGCTGAAAATACACAATTACAGGTACAAGAATTAACCCGGTTCGCGCAAGAACAACAGTTCAACGCGCAGTATCAGCAATATTTCGGCGATGTGTGGGAGGAAGCGGGGGTAAAAGATATCTCCAAAATGACCGTCTCTGATGCCGAACAGACGTTGAAAGTGTTGGCTGCTAGTGAGGCATCACCCCAATTTGTCAAATCTCTACTAGCACAAGCGGCAATTGATGGAGCGCCACCGCAGGTTTTGGAATATTTTTTGAGCAGCGACATTGACGGCGATGGGCGCACTTTGGTACAGGAAATATTTCAAGATGGGACTAATCCACTGGAGCCAGATACACCCCAACCATCGTCTAAGGCTCAGGCTTTATCTCCATCTCAAGAGCCTGATCTGGAGTGGGAAATATAGCATATGTTTTCCGATTTTACTAGTTACTTTCGTACTCTTTTTTTCAGTACGAAAGTAGCTAGTTCTTTTTAAAAAAAATATTTAAACTTCTTGAGTTAAGTAGATTTTCCAGAAATTGGTGTAGTTGATTTCTCTACTACACCTGTTTCCTCAAGTAACTCAACAATTAAATGAGGCGATAGTTATGACTTTATTAAATATTGATAGACCTTTAAATACAACCCAAGCAAAACTGTGGGATGAGCGCGATTTACGTACAAGCGATCGCCGGCGAGAGAAGTTAGAGACTCTCCTGTGCCAAAAAGTACAACTTGGCGAAGACCCAACCTTGTGTGAGAAAGTATTAGACTACTTGTATTTTTCAGCGCTTCAGGACAAACTCAATCGCATTGCTGTCCAAAAGGAAAAAGAAAAATCAGTATTTGCATCTGTACAACAAGTGTTTATTTTATCTTTTGCAATCTTGGGGATGTTTGCGTTTGTTGTCGCCGCTTCCAATAAGTCCGTTGTGCGTTCACAAATCCCGCAAGCAACCCCGCCTGCAATCCAACGGCAGGCTCCTTAGCAATACATGGGACATACAAAAGCTGAAAGTATTTGGAAAAAAACACTTTCAGCTTGTCTAAAATATTTTGTTGTATCTACCAAGGCGTATTAGGGTCAAAAGGCAAACTACTTGGTTCTTCACAGTTACGCAAGTCGATTTCCATCTGTTCGCGGCGTTCTAGATATGTGCGACTGGCATTAACGCGCGATCGCATTTGCCACGCACCGAAATTGATACCTTTGTCAGCATATTTAGCAGATAGTTGATTATAACTGTCAACCTCCAACTTCTTCCGGCGTTCCATTTCCTTGAGCCAATCTTCGCTAGTTCCACGAGCCAGTTCAGATTCTCTGTATTGGGGTTTGAGAGAGCCATCAGGGTTAAACTGCCGTTTTTCCTCTTCAGTGAAGAAATCGTAGGCGGTGTATTCAATCCATTCCTCTGGGTCAGTTTCGTCTAAGTTTTTCCATTCCTGAAATTCTTCTTTCAATCTTTGAGCATAGTCATCAATTGCTCCTTCACTCATGCCCTCAGATAACATTTGTAATCTAGCTTCAGGTTTTAAGGTTCCATCTGAATTGAACTCTTTGCCATTCATGTTGATCCAGCGTTTGGTTCTGGACATATTGATAATTATCGACATATTTAACTCCTAAAAACTTAGTTTTAAATAAAGTTATGACTCTCGAAATTAGGCATTTTGATACTAGGCTAAATCAGTGGATTCATACTGACGGAGATAAAAACAATCCTGGTTCAATTTTAACTGAAAAATTAGATAACACTCTACTAGAATTTTACTTTCCAGGTAAAGAATTTTCTTTTGGACATATAGATGAGTATTGTAAAGCAGAAGATTTAAGAAATCATCCAGATGGGAATATTCTGTTACTGTCTTCCAAAACAAGGCTATTGTATGGTTCTCCAGAATGTTTACCTGAAATTGAAAAACTTTGTCCAGATAGAAAAGACAGAGGTGCTTATGGTTCCATTTTTCTAGGTGCTTGTAAAAATTCAATCCATGAAGAATTAAATATCTTGGTTGTTGATGATTCTACTGGAGAAAACGGAAAAATATTATCAAATGATTTAGCGTACAAGATGGTAGGTGATTGCTATGGACAAATCACAACCGAACTTTATGACAGATTGACTAAACGAGAAGAACAGTCGGACAAAAGTTATCGCGTTATTCAACATCGGTTTGGATGGACTGAACGTGATGGAGAAGATAACAAATATAGATTCGGCAAGGGAACATTAAGACCGTCTAAATTAGATAAGCTAAGATATGCAGATTCTAGCAATAAACCCAAAATCGATATAATTCTCCCCCTATCCAGCTTCAAAGGAACAGACAAGGATTGTCCAGGCGGATCTAGCAAGCCACAAATTAAACCAGGACTCTATAGACAGAAAATCTGGTTAGGAGAAAAGTCACAATCTCAACAAGGTAAAACTGCCATATCTCAACTTTTAGCATCGTTTCCTCAAGGTATTAAGGACTTCGCTGAAGAATTAGAGATGCAGGCTCAAAAATTAGCCCAGATGCAGTCCGACCCCAGGAAAGTAGCTCAACTGTATTGTGAAAAGTATGAAAAACGCAAGGCTTTTACTGAAAAGCAAAAAGTCTTGCTACAGCAGCAAATTACTGAACAGGTTGCTGATGGAAAAGTCGCTAAAAAATTAGAGTTTTTAACTAAAAATGAAGATTCAGAAGAATTTGAAATAAGTGATGAGCTTGACGAATCTCCAAAAGAAGATTTGTTAATGTACAGAATTATTAAAGCTGACTTAATTGGTGGACATAATCAACTTATAGAAACAGAAAAAGTAAGAAAAGAACTAAGTCGATTTGTCCAAAATGAGTGGTGCGATATTGCAATTGGCAGAGCTATCACATTTGACCGAGCGATGATTATTCCGTCTAAAGAATTGAAAAACGGAGAAATTTGTGTACCTTGGTTAAATGAAGGGGAAAAAGTTCTAAACTTCCGTTCACCATTCCTAAACTCGAATGGCTTGTGTGTCTCTGTCAATAAGCTGGTGGATGATTATTTAACACCTGATGGTGAACCACTAGAGGGTATTATCGTAGTCAACGATGAAGACCATAAACGCATATTAGCAAGACTTGAAGCTGACGAAATAGCCCCATTAGAAACCGAATCAGAACGCCAGGGTAGAGATTTTGACGGTGACTGTATCGGAGTAACACTAGCAAGTAATTACCCCAACTTTACGGCAGAAGCAGAATATAGAAACCAGAGAGAAAACGCCTATGCTCCTACAGTAAAACTGAAGAAACAATCATTTTATTTACCAGATGGGATACAACCGCCATTTGAAGAAATCGCCATACACATGAGCGATAGTATTAGCGTGGGCATCATTAATAATTCAGACAAAGCTGATGTTTGATAAGGCAAACCAGTACGCCCAGAAGTTCCGAGAAAGTATACCATCAGAGCAGAGATTAGGAGCCGCCGCCGCCGCATGGAGTGTTGGTGCGGCAAGACAGGATGAACTGGAACGTAAAAATGATGGAGAGGAGGAAAATAAACAGTCTCAAACTGCAATCCAAAAGAAAATACCCAACTTTGTGTTTGCTGCATTTGGAGAAGAAATTGTTTCCCGACTGAGACAATTGCAATTTGATGAAATGACATTAGGGACATTGGGCAGCGAGGCGAACAATTTCAAAGATAAAGTTTGGCATCCCGACGAGAAATACCCGATTGAAATCAGGGCATCTCACCATCCAAGAGGACATGAGCGCCACGCTTCAAGATTAGTATTCGTACAGGATACTAATGGCGAGTACAAGGAATACGCATCGCTCGAACCAAGAACCGGACAGCTACCAATTGGTACTCAAGCTCTGGCTAATATTATCCCTGGTGAAACATACACAGCCAATGCCACGATTGCAGTTCCAGGAAAGCCGGAGGTAAATTTCACTATCAGAGAAATTGGCAAGTTCGCTTATGCAGGTCAAACCTTCAATGCTGAGTCGGTGAAATTAGAGATTGGCACAAAATCAGTACCTAGTCAAACGGTGAAAATCAAACTAGACGGTAAAACTCTAGGGGAATTAGATGCTGATTCAATCAAACAGCTGCAACCATTTAATCTTGTTAAAGATGGTCAACCCTTCAACCTCAAGTTAAAAACAATTTCTGACAAAGAAAATCTGGGATTTGTGCTGGCTGAATCGCCAAACGGAAATCTACTAAGAATCAATAATATTGGACAGTATGACTACAAAGGGCAAACATTTAATGATGAAAACTATCGCAAGCTGACGTTAGAAGTATCACAAACTCAGGTCAAAGATGCAGTGTTTCTCAATGGTCAGCCGTTGGGTGTGTTGTTTTTCAAAAAAGACAAGGAAGCTCTTAAAGAACTAGGCGCTTTACAACCGGGAAAGTTGACACAGGTGCAAGCAACCCTCCAAAGTAATTTCTCGACCACTGTACTGAAAGTAGACCCAGAGAGTATTAAGTATCCCAAAAGTTGGACAAAGGAATCTCAGGCTTTTGGCACTCAAGCACTCAACCAAGAACAGCAACTTCTCTTAGAAAAGACTGCACCGATATTGCAAAAAATCAAAGAGCGCCCGACGATTCTATTTGCCAGCCGGGAAGATAAAATGCTTGGCATCACACAGATGGCAGTTGATAATCACAAGGTGGAGGCTGTAACCAAGTGGTTGACCCAGAAGAATATTGCACTCACTCAGATGCCCCCAGAGGATTTTCCCCTAGAAACGAAAAAGGGACTGGCGGTATTTAACTTGGTTAATTCAACTATCCCTGAAGAAGTTAGTACGGCGATGACTAAGAAATTTGGCGCAGTGATTGAATCACTTCAAGAGTATCAGGATGTAGTGCGATCGCTGCCGAACCGTCCTGAGTCTTTACAGCCGTCACAGCCGTTTCCTCAAGTTGAACAACAGACTTCGCCAAATCCACCCGCATCCACACCAATATTTGCACCATCAACAAACGAAGTTGTAATTACAGGTAATACTAACATTTCCTCCCCTGCCTCCCCTGCTTCCTCCGCTCCCCCTACCTCTCCTACTCCCCCCGTGACAATTGAAGACCTACGCAATTGGTACAACAATGCTCATAACTTAGGAAAGCCTGATGAATACAAAAATCGCATCGTGGAAATAGGCAATGCCTTTAAAGCGGGTCAGCCCTTATCTGTTCAAGCTTACGCCGCGATGCAGCAAGATAACTTGGACTTGGAGAACATCAGTCGGCTCACCGAAATGGCGCAAAGGATTGGCATGGTTTGGGGACAGCCTGCCCAAGATGGTTTTACTATGGTTCGGGGCAAAGTTTACGATTTGGCTTACAACGGAGATCGCAAAGATTTAGTGATTGCCCAAAAAGATGGTGAAGTAGTTTTCAGGCTGGAATCTGGGAGAGTGCAAATTAATCAAGTTACACCACAGGTATTACAAGCTTTTGAGCAAGCGAATAATCAGGCTCAGGCAGTTTTGGCAAAGTCTAAGGTTCAAGAGACAGAAATTCAGCAGTAGTCTTTAGAACAAAATTAATTATGGCAGCAACAGATTTAGAACAAGCGCAGATTTTATAAAATCAAAATATGGAACACATTAACCCTAAAAACTTGGAGTTTGTATGAAATTATCTGATTTATCATTAGAAACTCTAGAAAGAATTAAGTCGGTTAGATGGGATAGGATTATTGAAAAGCACGAAGGCCCAGAAGATTGGGAATCTGTTTTGAAATATGAGGAGTCAGAATTTATCGAAATTGAAGGGTGTCCAGTATTATTACCTGTAGATAAATCACATCATCCAAATATACGTGTATTGCGTGCAATTTGGAGCGAAGGAAAAAATTCTGTTACTTTGTTTCTCTCGGATACTACCTATGAAGATGACCCCTTTTTCTCTGGTTTTATGGCAGTATGCGATCGCTTGAAGAATGAGGAGTTTTTCATAGCGATTGTGTATCATGAATGGTTTATTATTGAAAGAGCAGAAGTTCTTCAATAGATATTCTAAAAGTGATAGGTCGATAGATAGAAGGCAGATATATTTTGGAAACACAGTTATTCAATTCGGATGTTTAAATAACATAGCCGATTTTTTTGGAGTTTGTTATAAAATAACTAACTAGAATGATACTTAGATGCAATTAAAAACTCCGCCGCAAAACATACTCTCCACACTGTTAGCATTACGTGATTATTACGCACCCCTCGTAGAAGAGTATGAAAGGTTATACACACAAGCTAAGGATAACCTCAATCATGTAGAAGCGTTATTAGCAAACTGGCCTGCAAAGTCAAGCGAACAGATGAATCGCTTAAAACCAGAGCAGGTGGCTGCTGCGGTCACGGCGAATGAAAAAAGGAAGGACGCTTTAAATGGCAACCAGAACAATTTAGAAACTGAGACTAACTTAACCCAAAACGTAGAAACAGAGTATTTATCTCTATCACAGGAAGAGATTAATGTCCAGCTAGAGATCCCACAGTTAGATGTTATTGCTGTGGAAACCACATCCTCATACAATAGCAATGCGATTAGTGAAGCTGAAACCACCGCAGTAAAATCTAACCCGACTCAAGAAAACTCATCTTTAGATTCTGGGGAAGACACTTTAGAAACACAGGGAGAGCAAGAAGAAACTAATGATATACAACAGCCAGTCGCAGACACGATAGAAACTGACATATCATCTGTAAGCCAGGAAGATAATGAAGAGTTAGTTATTGATGAATCAGCTACAGTTGTCCAAGAGGACTTATCCTCAGACAATAACAATAACATTGTAGAAACTGAGGATGTCTCCGAGGCAGCCACAGACATTATAGAAACCGAGAGTTCATCAACAGCCACCGAAAACGAACATCAACAGCCACAATCAATATCTAGCGAACAAGAGAACGCACAGCAAACTCAGGACAAACAGCGTTCTTTGGGAGAGATTCCTATGCTGGAGGAATACTTTGGACTCAGCCGCATAGAAGCAGTAGAAAAGCTACTCCAAAAACATCAAGGCAATATATGTCATGTGGATTTTGTGGCGCGTGCGCTGTATGCGGAGTTAGAGCCAAGTATTTGGAAGATAGTTAGAGGTAGAGTCCAATCAACACTAACTCAGGGGAAAAATAGCGGCAGATGGTTTTTGGTTCCAGGGAAGTCGGGTTATTACACCATAAATTTAAAATTGCTTAAGTCGAATCGTAAAAGTAGTTCTTCCCAGCCAGAAAACAAGAAAAAACCGTCTCTTCAATCCAAAGCGAATACTGTGCCAATGGTGGGGGAATTTGAGGGCAAGTTTGTAATTGATGCGCTGACTACTATGCTGCAACAAAACCCAGGGAAAGTGTTTAATGTGGCTCAAGTGATGGAAGCACTGTATGGAGAACTAGACCCGGATGAAATCAAGGAAGTAAAAACCAGTGTACTTAATGAATTGTCACGAGGTCATCGTACAGGCATATTCTCCAGAGTGCCAGGGGAAAAAGGTGTTTACACTTGGGATGTTAAGTTACTTTCTACAGGGAAGTAGACAGTCAAAGATTGAGATTGCCAGCATAAGTATTGAAATTCAGCATTAACTTTTTTTTAAAAAATCTTCCGGGGGATGATAAGGAAAAACTTGTTCAATTATGCTTAAAAAAGATAGTATTTATCAGCAATGATTAATTTACAAAAACTAATTCGATCTGTAATTTTAGGCGTGGGGTTGGCTGTCATCACGCCCCAATTTTCTGCTGCCCTAGCGAAGGAGAAGATAGTTACCCTTGCCCAAGTAACAAATAACTGGCCAGTAGTTAAATCAGCAGGGCTATCCCCAGATATGGATGTGCCTTGGTCGAAACCAGTGAGAATTACAGACCTTTTTGAAGGAGAGTTGTTTGGATTTTTTGACCGCAACTCAATAGGAGGTTCAGCTCGTGAGGGTTCAAAGCAAGTGATTAGCTTGTGGACACCCCAAAGTATTCGGGTATTAACAACTATAAATTCGTATCAAGCAACCTCGTCTTTTTACACTGTAGGGCGCAGATATTTTAGACCTGATTATGTACAATTTAGCACTAGCAAGAAAGTGGATAGATTATTGCTGAAAGTGAGACAGCAGATTTTTCAATTAGAGGGAGTAAACAATCAGTTTGCTATTACTAGAGAATTAGCAACAGCTTTAAAAAATGCTCCTGAAGAAAACTTAAACATCAGACTGGTATTAGAAGGAGGTCAAAGTATTGACAGCGAAATTGGTACACAAACAGTCAAAGCTTGGCGAAACATCTATTGAGTTAGTGCAAACTGCTTCAAGATATCTTTTCAAATATCGTGCAAGGGAAAATTTTTCGGTTATTTGCTATATACTTTTAAGTTCATCTGGTTGCCGAGAAAAACTTAAAATTGTATGTCCAGCCTAAGTTCTGATTTGATACGCATCTATTTGCAAGAAATTGGTCAGTTTCCTTTGTTAACTTCTGATCAGGAAATAACTTATGGCAGGCAAGTACAGCAAATGATTGCCATCCAAGAGCAACAGCAGCAGCTTAGTCAACAATTACATCGAGAACCAACAACGGCAGAATTAGCGAATTTCCTCAACACAACCCAAGCCCAAGTCAATCAAATACTTGAGCTTGGTCAACGAGCCAAGCAAAAGATGATCACCGCAAATTTGAGGCTGGTAGTTTCTATCGCCAAAAAATATCAGCGCCGTAACTTAGAGTTCTTAGATTTAGTTCAAGAAGGTGCGATTGGCTTGCAAAGGGGGATAGAAAAGTTTGACCCTAATCGTGGTTACAAGTTGTCAACCTACGCATATTGGTGGGTAACGCAAGCAATTACCAGAGCGATCGCCGAAAAATCTCGCACAGTCAGGCTACCGATTCACGTTAACGAAAAACTCAATCAAATTAAGAAGGTACAGCGAGAATTTTTTCAAACGCTAGGTCGCCGTCCTAGTGTGGCAGAAATTGCCCAAAAATTAGAGTTAGAACCCAGCCAAATTCGAGAATACCTCAAGGTTGCCAGTGGGACGATTTCTCTAGATTTAAAGGTAGGGGATAACCAGGAAACAGAATTGAGCGAACTTTTAGCCTCGGAGGGTGTTTCGCCAAATGAAAATACTACTCACGAAATGTTGCGCCAAGACCTAAGTGATTTGTTAGCATCACTCAAACCGATGCAACGCGAAGTATTAATTTTACGCTTTGGTTTGTTGGATAATCAAGAGCAAAGTTTAGCCCAAATTAGCGAAAAGCTAAATCTTAGCCGAGAGCGAGTGCGCCAAATCCAGCAAAAAGCAATGACTGCTCTGCGTCGTCAACAGCCATCGATTGGGCAGTATCTCACTTCTTGAAACCGATATTTTCTCTGTGTGTCAGTTAGTGAAAGAAATACTGTTGTACATCGCTTTATTTTAAAGACAAAAAATAGCAAGATTGAATGGTGTAGCTTGATATTTTGATTCTAGAAATCTAAAGGTATATTATGAATATTAACTATCAAAAAGCCGCATTTTGCGATCTAAATCTTGTTTTGGAACTAGTTGAAGAGTTTCATGAAACTGAAAAGTTACCATTTGACAAAACTAGCGATCGCCATGTACTTGTACAGTTTTTGAGCAATGACTTTTTTGGACAAATATGGTTGATTAAGCAAGACAATGAGGTCATTGGCTATATTGTTTTGACGCTAGGTTACAGCCTTGAATACCGAGGTCGAGATGCTTTTATAGATGAATTTTATCTTCGTCCAAAGCATCGAGGACAAGGTATTGGTACGCAGACTTTGATGTTTGCAGAGAAAATTTGCCATAGTTTAGGAGTTCAAGCCCTTCATCTAGAGGTAGATTTTGAAAACCCAAAAGCCCAACGCCTTTATCATCGAGTTGGCTATCAAAAACACGAGCGTTTTCTAATGACGAAGCTCCTGAATGGAGAAGTTTGAATAAGGATTCAGCACTTTAGGGAAGCATCATAGGCTTTCCAATTCTTAACTTTATACTGTGCTTTCGTCTTCATCTCTGGGCGCTTGCGGCGAGCGAACATAGGCGATAGGTAAAATTTACCATTTTGTCTATTTACGCAACAACGCCTTTTAAATTAGATAATATTTCTCATCTTGATATAAATATTTACTATAATCTACAAAGTATTTAATGAAACTATTAGATGAATATAAATTATTTATAATAATACCTTCTGATTCTAACTTATTCTTTTGATTAGGAGAATATTTTGTCAAATAGCCTTGAGAATCTAATATTCTATGTATTGGATAATTATCGTCTGATGCCTTTTTAAGATATGTAGGGATAGCTCTAATATAGCTTTTATCTACTCCAATTGCTTCAAGTATATGTTTGTATGTAACTACTTTACCTGCGGGTATTTTTACGATAAATTCAAGAAAGCGTTCATAAGGATTTTCAGATAAGGCTGGAAATTTACCAGTTTGAATTTGAAAATCATTTCCCACACGAATAAAGCCTGAATTAATAACTACACCTAAAATTCCTCTTTTAGCGTGGAGACTTTTTAAAGTATCAACTAAATGCGCTATACGTTTACACGGTTCACAATAAAAAGTTAAGCGAATAGCGGCCCCACTATCAAAACTTATTACAGAACCAGGAATGAAATCATTAGATTTTATCTCTGAAACAACAATATTTTCTCGGAATTTTCCTGGTGGAATTCCGAAGTCTACAATATCTTCATACTTAACAATTAAGACTTGTCTGGGACTAATGGGATTAGCATTGACATCTTCTTCAATACCATGACCGATTTTCAAGTTGATTTCTTCAACTTCCTTCATGGCTAAACCCTGCCTCTGTTTGATGAAAAGATGTAAAATATAACTGTTATTACTAGACATACGCTGATAATTAACCTAAAAATGAATATTGAATGTATTTCTCTTAAAAACATCAAAATACAACAAAATGCAATACTACAAGAGATTTTATATTTAGCATCAGATTCTAATTTTGGTTTAAAACAAATACAACCACTACATCAAACTCTAATCACAAAAGCACTAGTAATTGAAAAAATATTTGCTCAACAAAAAGCAACGCCAGCATCTCTGACTTATCACTCTCGTAAAATATACTCGTGGATAAAGTTTTTGACAGATAAACATTATCTACAACTGCATCTGAAAAATACTGGTTATCTGTTAGAAACCGCTAAACATATTTTGAGTATACATGATCAAGAACCACGGCAATTAACGATTGCACTAACTAATTTATCCGGGCTATATAAAAGTAAAATGTCTACTAGTGCAGCTAGTATCATGATTAGTGAAGGCTTTATAAATGCACCAAATGAAGTATTGCAAGCGTTAGTAGAATCTACTCTTCTTGGTAAGAGTAAAAATAATACCCAACTTATTCGCTCATTTGCTAGTACAGAAGAATACACTAATGTTTTATTAGAGCTTGATTTAATTGCTGATGTAATGGCGGAAAATCCACAAGGTAAGTCTTATAATCTTGATGAGTTATTTGATAAAGTCAATTATGAATATTTTTCTGCCAGTCTTGCTAAACCACGTCTAGCATGGAGTCGAATTAATACTTACCGTAAATTAGGACATTATGAGTCAGCTAGAGATAGGGTAGTGATCAGCTTGACTCTTGATGATACTAAAATACCTGAGTTTGTAGTTGAATTTATCTTATATCACGAATTGTTACATAAATATCATGGTACGCACTGGGTTCAGGGAAGAAGAATGGTTCATACTAAAGAGTTTCGCGCCAGTGAACGCCAGTTTAAATTTTATAACGAAGCATTGGAATGGTTGAAAAAATCATCAAAACCTCCCATTCCTTTCACCGCTTATCCTGGCAAGGAAAGCGGTGAAAGGAATGGGAGGTGAATTGAGAAACGTCCCATGAACCCATTTTTGTGTTAGCAAAAACAGTGAATGGGCAGCCCGTGCAATTCACAAATACCCTATATGCCATAAGCGTAACCATCCTTTTTATGAATAGTTTTACAGTATTTATGAGAGATACCTTGGATTAGTCCTTTTGCAGTTGATATATTAAAACTACCTGTGGCACGAGTAGCAATTCTACCAACATAAGTACCAACTTTTTTACCTTTAGTAACAACGGCTTTAACAATATCTCCAGTCTGAAATCCAAAATGGAATTTAGTTCTAGAGCAATGGCGAACAGGTAACCCATATTTATCGGTACGACATGATTGTCTTGTACCATGACCATTAGCGGTAATTAATAATGGTTTGATACCTTTGATTTTAAGTATTGGTGTTGATGCACCAACGCAACAAGCGTCCAGCCAGTGGGATTTATTTAATGCCTGTTGAGTTCTATTGAATTTAGTTAGTCCGCCAGAACCAGTTTCTATTGGTAAGCCAGTAGATTTTAAAGCATATAATAATGCAAATCGAGTTGCATTAACTGCGGCTGCATCTGCTAATGGCTTTTTAGTTAATGCCAAGATTTTCTCTAATCGAGGTTTATCTTTTTCAAGGTAATCTCTGATATCTTGATTACCTTTTCTCAGGTTACATTTCTCACAACTTAGGGTAAGGTTTGTAATTGAGTTTGACCCGCCCTTACTTTTGGGGTGGATGTGTTCAATTTGTAGTGGAACATCTTTAATTCCACAGTAAGCACATTCTCTATTCCATTTTTCAAGTAGGTACTGACGAGTTTCAAAGCCAGCTAACGTACCCTGTTGGTATTCTTTCCCTTGAATATCAGGACGGCGAATTAGCTGCATGTCAAACTTTACTAATTCCTGACTAATGGCTGTAATCGGTGCAACTTTTCGTAATTTACTAACCCAAGTTTTGATATTCTCAACCCTACTTTGTAAGCTTGGTGCTAACCATCCTTCGGGCTTAGTTCTATTGAGAAATCTAGGTTGACGATATCTAGTTTTTCTATTCCTTCTACTCCTACGTAATTGCCTTCTAGATGTTATTGCATCCCGAATAGCAAAGCCTCTATGCTTTAATTCGGCAGCAAATACCACCTCATCATTAGCGTCGTTTATGATTGCTATACCTGTGGTTTTAGCTCCAGGGTCTAGCTTTAACCTGAGCGGAGATACATTAGTGTTAACATTTGACTCTTTCACAATAATTGTGAATGGAAACCGTTTAAATACTGCTGCTTTTCCACTCCTTAATAATTGTCTTGCCTGTGCTGGATGAATTGGATTTAATGGTCTTTTTTCCTTATTAATTACAAACACTTTGCACATAATGCGCCTCCAATTTCTTGGGTAATGTTAGCCTGGACAATGATTTAAAGGCTTTTTATGTCAACAGCACTGGCTTAACCCATTAGACCTGTTTAACTGTTGACCCTAGAGCTACAAACTGGCTACGCATTTGCAGGTAGGATGACCTAAAAATCGTAGTGATTTAACACTTAGTCGGGTAAACTTTGGGCTTTAAAAGCCCCCACCATATTGCTCTTAGCAATAATTGGTGGTGGGTTGTTTACCTGGATGAACTTCGCACTATAAAAGTAATCGAAGAGTCTTAATTTTCTGATGTCGGTGTAAACTGTGCAAACAACTCTGCTCCTGTCAGGTTCCTAGTTTCATTAGCAAAAGAGTAATATTCGGGCTTTTCGTCGATAAAAACCTGATGTTCAAAAATTAGACCTTCTGTGTTATCGAAGAGTCCAGCAGGTATGAAGTATTGATTATTTTGTTTCAATCTGTAAAATAGATGGCTGCCACACTTCTGACAGAATCCACGTTCCGCCCATTCGGAAGATTGATAAACGCCGATATTTTCTGTACCCTCAAAACTAACATTACTGCCACACTCAATGGCGAACATTGCTCCTCCACCCCACTTTCTACACATACCACCATGACAAGCTCCCACGATATTACTCATATTTGTTGTGGATATGTTTACCGCTTTACATAGACAACTACCTTTGACAACATTAGACATATTCTTTGCCCCTATAGCTTGAATCATCATTATTCGATTGTAGCAAGTGCCTTGTTAAGTTAAGTGAACTATGGTGATCGCCTTCTTATGATCGCCATAGTTCACTTCACAGTGTTTGAATGATATGGAATGGAAAATTCTGGCTCGCAATCTTATTGAGCCACTGCGTTGTGGAGGTTTCCTCCCTTGTAGCAAGTGGCGTTGAGACTAAGGATTTAACAATAAAGGAGCCAATGATTTCAAAACTCTAAGCTCTGTGTATAAAGAATTTCAAAGCAGGAATGTACAAATCTTTTGGTTAAGCTAATGTAAAAATAAAATAGCAGAATCAACAATTCAAACATCCAATTGATGGGCGTAATTACAAGTAATTAAAGAAGGTGACTATGACCAAACAATACATGGATTATTTAGAGTCAGTTGTTGACCAATTAACATTGGCAGCAGTTTTAGAGATGTTAGAACGAATTTGTCATAAAAAAGCCGAAAATTTGAGAACTCACTGGCAAGATGAAAATTCTGCCAAGCTTTGGGACAAAGCTGCCAGACAGATAGAACAGATAAATATTGATGTTTAATTCAGAAATATTGGGCGTTGTTGCGTGAATAAGCAAAATGGTAAATTTTACCTATCGCCGATGTTCGCTCGCCGCAAGCGCCCTGCATATGAAGACGAAAGCCTAGTACAAAGTTAAAAATTGGAACGCTTATGATGCTGCCCTCAAGCAACTAGGCAGTATAACTTTCGCTTGTGAATGAAGAGACCATCGAGCAGTGGCGCAATCAGCAAAAAACAGGGAAAAAGGTGGCAATCAAAGTAAGCTCCAAACCATTCTGGCTGGAATTGGAAGTAGCTTAACGTTCTTTCATCACTCTGGATAGATAAAAATAATTGTGCCTCAAATTTATCCAGAGTCGAATGTAATGTAAGCACAAAATTCATTGATGATATTTCGTTAAGATTGTCAACACAATACCAATGGCAAGTAATTTAGAACAAGTAAGTTTAGAGTCTAAAAGACTGATTCTACAAGTGATTTCCTGGGAATATACAGAAAATGTATTTCGAGAATTTACCAGGGAAATTACCACCTTTATGTATCCAAAGCCAGCATCTAGTCTTAGTGAAACTGAAAAGATAATCAGAGATATGATTATACAACGAGAAAATCACACTGACCTAGTATTAGTAATTCTTAAGAAAGATAATTTAGAATTTTTAGGAATTTGCGAGGTTGGTGCTATAGATACTCATACACCGGAGTTAGGAATTTGGCTTAAGAAATCCGCTCATAGTCATGGTTTTGGTAGAGAGGCAATTGATATACTAAAAAACTGGGTAGATAAAAATTTGGAATACAATTATCTTTCCTACTCTGTTGATAAAAGAAATATCCCCAGTCGGAAAATAGCAGAAAGTATTGGCGGCAAAGTAGTTCGGGAGTTTCAACAGATTAACAAGAGCGGTAATCTTCTTGATGAGGTTGAATACAGGATTTATAAATAAACGGCATCTCCGGCTAAATACGCAAAAAATACTTTTAGAATTGTTAAAATTATCGTATCTCTCCAAGCCCAGTAAATACTTCCCCGCTAACCCTTGCGGGTGTAGCGAGGGGATGATGTCAAAAATTATGGTTGGGATGCTGAATTAGACTTCTTCTTTGCTGCCAAACAAGACTTTAATTCGTTGTTCAATCTCTTCGGATGAAACATCCTCTTGATGAGTCGCAATCCACCAATAATTTCCGTTTGGGTCTTTCACAGCCGCATGGCGATCACCCCAAAATTCATCATTTGGCTGCATCATTGAGATAGCACCCGCTTTGAGAGCATTGTCATAAGTTGTGTCAGTATTCTCCACATAGAGGTAAATGGAGCTTGGCATTGGCTTAAATTCACACCTTGCTTCACTCACCATTATTACTGAGTCGCCAATTTTGACTTCAGCATTCATGATGCTGCCTTCTGGATGTAAAGTACGACGAATTTCCTTGGCTGCAAAACCCTGTTTGAGAAACTCGATTAAGGTTGCTGCGCCTTCGACAAAAAGATACGGTGTAACAGTATGATAACCGGATGGAATAGGTTTAACTGCCATAATTGTTGCAGAGATAAAATAGTACAAATGTATTGTATTTCAGGCTAACTACATTTTCTGCAATCTTAAAACTCTGTATCAATTACCCTAGACATCTCCGAAAAAGAAGCTGAAACCTTTATCTTGTCTTGGTGAAAACCTAATTTCTGGGGATGTCTCCTATATATCAATTAAACAAATCCAAATCTGTCACAGCCCCAAGACTGCTAGAAGATACCAATTTGGCATATTTCGCCAACACGCCTTTAGTGTAACGTGGTACAGGAGGTTGCCAATTAGCATGACGACGAGCTAATTCATGATCAGATATGTTCAACTGCAAGAGACGTGCAGGTGCATCAATGGTAATACTATCGCCTTCTTCTACAAGAGCGATTGCACCACCCACGGCTGCTTCTGGAGCAACATGACCAACTACCATACCGTAAGTACCGCCAGAAAAGCGCCCATCGGTAATTAATCCCACCGCATCACCCAAGCCAGCACCAATAATTGCCGAAGTGGGAGCCAACATTTCTCGCATTCCAGGGCCACCCTTGGGCCCTTCGTAGCGGATAACCAAAATATCACCAGCTTGAATTTTCCCCGCCAAAATTGCATCTAAAGAAGCTTCTTCCGACTCAAACACCCTTGCAGTTCCGGTAATTACTGGTTTTTTCACGCCAGTAATTTTAGCGACAGCACCTTCTGTTGCCAGATTACCTCTGAGGATGGCTAAGTGTCCTTGGGGATACATCGGGTTATTCCAAGTCCGAATTACATCTTGATTAACAGATGGTTCTTCGGGTATGTCTGCTAATATCTCTGCAATTGTTTGACCAGTGATGGTCAGGCAATCACCATGTAACAAGTCATGCACGAGTAGCATCTTCATGACTTGGGGAATGCCACCAGCTTCGTGCAAATCGGTAGCGACATACTTACCACTAGGTTTTAAATCACACAAAACGGGAACACGAGCGCGGATAGTTTCAAAGTCATCCAGAGTTAACTCTACATTAGCAGCGTGGGCGATCGCTAAAAAATGCAACACTGCATTGGTCGAACCACCCACCGCCATAATCACAGAGATGGCATTCTCTATAGATTTGCAGGTGATAATTTGGCTGGGTAAGATTTGTTTACGAATGGCTTCGACTAATACAAATGCTGATTTTTCCGTGCTGTCGGCTTTTTCGGCATCTTCGGCTGCCATTGTCGAAGAATAAGGTAAACTCATCCCCAGTGCTTCAAATGCTCCCGACATGGTGTTAGCCGTGAACATTCCCCCGCAGGAACCTGCACCAGGACAAGCATGACTTTCGACTTCTAATAATTCCTTGTCGTCAATTTTTCCAGCACTGTATTGACCAACAGCTTCAAAAGAACTGACAACAGTTAAATCGCGTCCGTTATAGTGACCAGGTTTAATTGTGCCACCGTAAACGAATATTGCAGGGATATTCATCCGCGCGATCGCTAGCATTGCTCCTGGCATATTTTTATCACAACCGCCAATGGCTAGTACACCATCCATACTTTGTCCAGTACAGGCGGTTTCAATGGAATCAGCAATGACTTCCCGCGACACTAGGGAATATTTCATCCCTTCAGTTCCCATCGAAATGCCGTCGCTGATGGTAATTGTGCCAAACATTTGTGGCATTGCTCCGGCAGACTTTATGCCAACTTCTGCTCTGAGCGCCAGTTGATTTATCCCCATATTGCAGGGCGTGATAGTGCTGTAACCATTGGCTATACCCACAATGGCTTTATTAAAATCTTCATCTTTAAAACCAACTGCACGCAGCATAGCTCGATTAGGCGATCGCTGCACCCCTTGGGTCACAATTTGGCTTCTTAAATTCTCCGACATCGTTACATCATCCTCTGACTTGCTGTGATTTGAATCATAAAATAAACTTTTAGCTTATGATATGCTTCAAAAAGCATTAACCATTTTATACTTCAAAAATCAGTTTCAAAGTAGAAAAACAACTTCTTTGGCGTAATATCCCATATTCCGCAGGTACGCTTGTAAATACGGGTAGATATAGCGTAGGCTGATACTAGTGACAAACTAAACGGTTTAGTTTCAAATCCAGGGAAAATTAAAAATTGTTAACAGGTTGATCCCAAAAGATGTTAACAAGTTTATATTTTAGCGAGTGTAAGCTGTTAACAAGTTTATGACTGACCCAATAGCCAAAGGTGGGCGAGGCCACAAAGCCCCCTACGAAACTACCCACGTCAGGATTGCTCTTGGGATCAAACCTGTTGTAGAAAGGCTTAGTGCCGTTTACCGTCAAAAATTTTTTGGCAATACAAACCCAGACAGCAATGGAGCAACTGAACTAATAGAACGAGTGGAAGCTGCGTTATCACCAGTTGTACCGACCGTTGAGAATTATCAACAAGTTTGCGTTCGCTACTTGGCATCGTTGCAGCTAGAGGAGCAAGCACCTGAATACAAAAAAGCAAAACAGCATATTGAGGCATTTATTCAAGAGTTAAAAATGGCGAGATTGCCACTGACTCCATCTTTGGAGAAGATGAATGTTGAAGCATTGCAACTATTGCGTCAAGAATTTAAAAATAATTGGTTGAGTTTCTTTGAAGCAATCTCAATCGAACCTGGGTATTTTCAGACCTTTGAAGAATTATTACAAGCTTTAGAACGAGAAATGGCTGTACCGTATGGGGATTTAGAATCTTATGAAAAAGATTTTCTTCGTGGTTGGGATGAGGTTTATAGCAAAGCGTGTGCTGAGGCTGACCGACGAAAACACGGGGCAAGTTCTAACTTCAACTGGTTTGAGCAGTAGTAGGTGTTCAACAAAAGGGACAAACATGGTAAATCTAGAACTTAATGATGAACAATTAAACATAATTTCAAAAGCTTGCGAACTTCTATCTCGAATTTACATGGGACAACTTGAAGAAGTAGCTTTGTTATTTTCTGAGTTGCCAGATGAGCAATATCAAGAATTAGTTGATACCTTAAAATCACTCAAGTCTATTATCAAAGTTACATCAAAACAATCAAACTCTGGAATCAGAGATGAAAATATCCCAGAAGTAGCTCGTCACGCTTACGATATTCATCAAGTAATCCGCTATTATTTAGCTCGGAAACACTTTCCCCAAGGTGGTGCTGCTGTTCATTTTGATTCGCCTAATGCTTACGGAAGTCTGTCTCTACCAACAATTAGTGAATAATTTTTTCAAATCAAATTGGTATTAATTTTTGACTGAGTTTAGTTGTTTTATTCAATAAAATATTGCTAAATATGAAAGATTTTTTAATAAACTTTAGTAAGTAACATTTTAACTCTACTTTCCTTTTTAGACGTAATCTTCAAATTGGAAAATACCGTTGTAAAATAGGATATAAAGAAGCAGCGATTGCCTCGAACTTATCACCATCTGGATAGGGACGAGAAATTTGTTCACCGTCTTCGTTCAACCATTCTTGCCGTATTGGATTATACTCAAGTGATAGAATAGCATTTCTCCACCAGCCCGATAATGCTAGATGTTCACTCCCCCAAAATAGCCGAAAATCAACCTTATTATTTCGATAAAATTCACTAATAGGATTAGCATAAGGACGGTTTTTTGGATCAAAAGTTTCGGTAAAATAGCCTTGAAAATTAACTATTAAAAGTCCTTTTTCAATTTCTGCTGTCAATTTAAAGCGAGAGTGTAGATAATGAGTAGATAAGATTTTGGCGGCTGCTAATTCAAATTCTATAGGTAAAGTAGATAAACTCATTAATTAATAATTCCCTTGAAGATTAATGCGAAGATTATTGAAAAACTAATGCCTTGAATAAAAACTGTTTACTACTAAGTTTTTTGATGTTCACTCAAGTCCTACAGTATCTCGTTTTGGTTTGCGTTGCCCAACACGTCGGGAAGACTTTTGAGGGGTTTTAGGCATTTCCTGTTGAGTTGCTTTTTCATCTAGTGTCTTCTCTTCTAATGTGGGAGTGCCGATAATATTTGTCTTTAGTGGTGCTTCACTAATTGAAGAATCAGCAAGTTTTGTTTTCTTACGAGTTTGTTTTTTCTTTGGTGCTGGCTCTATAGACGTTTCATCTGGTGTTGTAAAAGTCGCTTCATCATCGCTATTCCTGACAGGCTTTTTACGAGTTCGTTTCGCTCTTGACGTTGGTTTGTCAGATTTTGGGGGCGATGCAACTACATCATTATCCCCCTTAGATAAATCCACAGCAGCTTTTGGTACAGAGGTCGAACCCATACCTATCTGTAGCAAATGCCACAAATGTTCACGGCGACTTTCCATGTAAGAGAGTTTTTGTTCACCCTCAGTGGTATCCAAAGCCATACGTTCACATTGGGCTAGTGTGAGCGTATGTTCATGCAGTCGTTCTAAACTCAGAGTATCGTGACCATCATGCAACGCTGCTGCCACAGCCCGGATAAGCCAGTCCTTGAGTACCCCAACACAACCAATGGAACGCTCATAAAAGTAAAGCCAATGCTGCATCAACTCCTTGACATCAACATTCATAGGTACTTGCATTAGGAGTGCCAATAATGCGGCTTGAAAATCCTGACGGTCTTGTTCATTCTGATACAAATAACGTGGAAAATGGATATCCAGTCCCCGCCGGGATGCTTGACCACTTAAATTGCGGAAATTGAGCAGTTCGTAAGTCCCAATCAGAATGTGTAGCACTCCCGTAACATTGGTCATGGACTTAATCCAGTCCAACTGGTCTAAAAGCTTACCAGCACTTGCGCCAGTCCCAATCTTCATTAAGTGCTGTGCTTCATCCAAAATCACCGCCCGCACTCCACGTTTGGTCATCGCTTCTTCTAATGCGTGACGCAGTTCAGGCGAATCATTAAACTGGGCTGTTTTAGTCCGCCCACGCCCTTTCTTCTCCCAAGTTTGTTCCGCGTCAATATCTATCAGCATCCGCCGCTCATAGAATGGTTCTCCCAAAAGTTTCAGTGCAGTGCGGTAATAATCTGCCCGATTAAATACTCCACCATCCGGTGGTCGTGTTTCTAACAGCAATAACGGCATTGGGGGCCCAGAGCCGTTACGATAGCTTAAGGAATTGGATATACCCGGTAACTGTTCGGCTACATTTTCATTTAACCGTTTAGCAATCTGCCGAATCATCGTTGTCTTGCCCACACCGCTTGGCCCATAAACCAACACATGAGCAAATCCGGCGGGTTCTCGAATCGCACGCATCAACAACATATCTACCCGTGCTAACTGGGGATGTAAAACTGCATACTCCTTAAACTGAGTAAGTTTCGACTGTATTTCGCCGTTAAGATTGTCGGTTAAAAATTTGTCCATTAACGGTATTCCCCTAGTATCGGCAGTTGTGTGAGATCCAACAGTTCAACGTTGTTTTGCAGTGGTGGCAATTGTTCGTCATTTTGACTGTGTGCTTCCATAGTCGGCTCAAGAGTGCTGACTCTTGGGAACTGGGATACACCTTCAGTATTGGGTGTTACATTCTCTAGTACCCCAACCGCTTCCAAATCCCGTAACCGTTGCATGAGCAAGGTTTCATGTTCTTGCACCGCCGCGATGAAGTCGGCAAGGCGTTTGGCAGAGATATTTGTACTCACAGCATTACGCTTATCTTGTTGTCTAATTTCTTGGGCAGCTAATAGCACTTCTTTCTCCGTGCGTCCGGCAAAGGTGCTGTAATACTGGGAGATACATTTGACCCATCTTCCCTCTAAGTACGCATAAGCTACACCCATATCAAAAGGGTCATAGCGCACACTGACTTTGGTCTTTTCGACAACCGGATTGCGGAAAGCATCGTTCCAGTAATAAAGATAATTGACTTTTATTCCCTGTCCAGGCTGGACTTTAGCGTTGCCTTTGGGTGTACTAGGGCGTGTTGCCATGAGGAAGTCTTCGTTGTATGCAATGCGTCGGTGTTCCCTCTCCCCAGTGGCAGCAATAGCGTCGGTATAAACTTGTAATGGTGTCTCACCCAAGGAATCATGTATGCTCGTGTCATAAATGGTGTATGCCCACTCACACAGGTAGGTATATAAATCTGCCAATGTCCAAACGGCAAGTTGTTTGGGGTCAACAGAGGAAGTAAGTTGACGCGGCTGCTTACTGGCTTGGGTGTTGCCCAGTAAGTTAAAGATAAATTCAGTATTGGTTGTGCCGAATAATCTCTCAACTACTGAGCCAAAACGAGGTTTACCACCGGGTCTTGTCTTTTTAATGCAGTGGTAACGTGCTAATAAGGTATCAAAGTAAACGCTATGAAATTCCTTGCCGCCATCTACAACTACGGATTGGGGAAAACGACCCTCACGCTGGACACACAACCGTAGTGCCATCATGCAAGACCTGTAAGAAGGTGGGTCAAAGGTAAGATAAACTGCTAAGATGCGTCGGGAGTAGGCATCAATCAGTAATGTCAGCCAAGGTCGTCCTAAGTTCCGACCAGTTACTTGGGAACGTAATTCGATATCGAGTTGGGTGTGGTCAAGATGGCAGATAGCAAAGGGTCTGTCTCCATGCCTGGGTGTAGTTTTAGCTAGTTCTAAAACAATCGGTTCTGTTGCGTATGCGGCTTTTGCCCCCTGACGTTTTAAAGTCTGCTCATGGATGGGACGCTTTTTTAGGCGAGTATAAAATGTGCGCTGACTCAGTGGTGGGATGTTGGCAGCACAGCAGGCTCTTGTATAGGCGCGATAAACGGAAGCGGCTGGGGCTTGTCTTGGTGTCTCAAAGTGTTCGGTAATAAATTGATCTAATAATTTGCTTGCATCTGTTGGTGCTTTGGGTAGGCGATTTCCTCTACTAGCGGTACGTGGGAGCAAACCAACATAACCGCAACCAAAAGTGGCTTCTGCTTCCCGAAACTGTTTGACCCATCGAGACAAGGTGCTTTGAGGTATGTCCTTATATATGTCTGTGCGGTGCTGGAAATATGCTTGTACTAGATGAAATCTGTGATTAGCTCTTTCTAGATCCGTAGGCGAGGCGGCATCCATCAATTCACGCACTTTTTCATTGATGGTTGTGTGTGTTTCTGAAGTATGAATTTTGATAGTGCCGCTATCAAATAATTGCAGAAAAAATGCTGTGGGCAGTTGCATTGGTTGCCCGACTTCAGGTAAAAGTGTGGTTGTCTTCTCGCCCAAGTTAACTAAAGTCCAAAGTTGTGCGTCCCAGACTAATAAGGTATTGGGCAAAAGTGTTGTGGGCGAGATGATTTGTTGATGATGCCCAGTTGTCCCTATGGCTAAATGTGTATGAGCAGTATGAGTTTGTTGGTCTGCCCATAATTGAACTCGCCAATGCTCCACTAGGGGAACTGCATACAAGTCTACGTAGAGTTGCTCTGTGGCAATCATGGCGTAGATATCGTTGGCACGCACTCCAGGTATGGTTGCAAGTGTAGTGGCTATGGTTGTTCCTGGAGTGGCTTGAACTGCTGAAGAGATTTGTTCTGTAATGGAGTGGGGGATATTGGCACTGAACCTAAAGTAATCTTCTAAAAACATTAGGTTTTGAGTGAATATGGGATTTAGTTCGGTATCGGTACGAACATGGTATTTGAGTCCAAATGATGCGGCATAAGCTTCTCCTGGTGGGCAATGCCAATGACCAGTTTCGGTTTTTTGGTAGCGTGAAGGGTATTTTTGGGCTAGTCGTTTTAATTCGGTTTCGGTTTTCCATTCTTCCCAGGCTGCACCACTTGAACGCAGTACGAAGAAGTCTGGGGTATGATAATGACCTATTTTTCGCCCGTTTTGGTTTTGGTACTGAATTTTAAATGGCGGTGGTTGATCATAGTACTCTAACACCTGGGGGTCATGTTCCATTTGATAAATCGCCCACAGTTCTACTGTGTGGCTCTCAAATTGAATGGTTTGACCCATTTTACGGCTAGGGTAAACTCCACTAACGTTCTTGGCGCGTCCTTGTACTCTGCGAGAAGGTGGCGCAGCGCGAATTGCGGCGATTAAGTCTTTGCAGGATGCCGTTAGTTGCTGTTGCTTACACCAATAATCAAATTCGTCGTCTGTCATGAGGTTTTTCTCCTTGCCAGGAGGCTGTTTCAGGCTTTCAGTCCGCCAGAAAAAACTACAGAGTCATAGTTTTAAGTGAAGTATATCTTGGAATTTTGAACCATATTTTGAATTGAAAGTTTAAGTTAGAGCAATTTTTTCTGAGATTTTTTGTCCAAGTTTTGTCTCTTTGTGTTTTTTCAACTCACTCTTTAATTATGCTTCAGAATTTTAACTCTATCTCATAATTTGATTCAAAGTTTGATGTTGTGATTGGTGAGAAAGCCCAAAATTGCGTTAACTCTTTCTCGATTTATGGTTCAAAATTTTTCTCATATTATGATTCAAAGGACACTTGCGTGTATGAGTATGATATGTAGCAAATTTTGATATGTCCAATATATATTTATGAATATTTGAGACTTATAAAATATCAAAACTATGGAACTACGACACCTGCGCTACTTCATTGCTGTAGCTGAGGAACTACACTTTAGTAAAGCCGCAGAGCGACTTCACATCGCTCAACCACCCTTAAGCCAGCAAATTCAGCAGCTAGAAGCAGAGCTAGGGGTAGAACTTTTTCAACGCAAAACTAAACGACAGGTGCAGCTAACGGAAGCCGGACAAGTATTTTTGCAAGAAGCTTATCAATTGTTCGCTCAACTGTCCAAGGCAATTGATCTGACTCAACGGACAGGTAGGGGTGAGAAGGGACAACTACGAGTAGGTTTCACCAGTTTGGTAACTTACGATTTGCTGCCTGTGATTTTGCGGCAATTTCGAGAGCAGTTTCTAGAGGTGGAGTTAGTGTTGCAGGAATTAACGACAACTCAGCAAGAACAAGCGCTATTTGATCGCCGCATCCATGTAGGTTTTGCCCATCCACCTTTAGAAGACAACACTTTCAATCAAGAATGTATTCATCAAGAAGGACTAATTGTAGCAATGCTCGTAACTCATTTCTTAGCTAGACAAGAAAATATTTCCGTGCGCGAGCTAAAAGACGAAAATTTTATTATGTTCCCCCGCTATTTGGGCCCTGGACTTTACGATCAAATCCTGAGTCTCTGCCAGCAGGGAAATTTCAGCCCAAAAGTGACGATAGAAGCAATCCAAATGCAGACAATTATCGGGCTAGTGTCAGGGGGAATGGGGATTGCGATCGTACCATCTTCTTTGCAAAATCTTCAAAGGGCTGGTGTAGTTTATCGCACTTTAGATGAAAAAACACCATTAGTAGAAACGGCTGTAGTGTGGCGACAAGAGGATATGACACCTGTTTTACGAGAGTTTCTACAAATTGTCAGAAGTGTCTGTGTTGAATTAATTAGATGAACCCCTACATTTTGTTAAACAACAAAATGTCCTTTGATATCAGTGGAAATATAAGTCTTTAAATTCTGTTCGCCTCTCTAATTGTGCAACCCACTGACTGATTTGGTCGCGTTTATCTTGAGATACACGGTCAATGGCTGCTTTAATAACTAATTTATGATAAATTTCACACAAAGAAGAAATCATGCTGATGTCTTGGCAATCTGACAAATAATCCGCGACTAATGTTAGATTTTCTTCGGTTAACCAGTCCTGAAGTTCATTAATCAGATTTTCATAATCTGCCTTCATCTTTTTAAACTTATTTTTTTCGTAATTGGATAATCTACTCCAAATAAATTTTTTTATGCTCTCTGGACGCTCAGACATAATTTTGGTGATGTCTGTCCATTCTTTGGCGTAGCGAACACGGTAAACTAAAGATTCTATACTTAATTCAAATGTTTGCTCTGGGCAATCAAGTAGCTCAACAGCATAATTTAGCTCACTAAGAGTTAGTTCTGGGCAGTTTAAAAACCAATCTCTAACTGTAAAACCATAAAACACTAATTTCTTTTCTTGGTTTCTAAACTTGCGCTTTTTAGCTTCAATAATTGGTGTAAGTAAAGATGGACGAACTTCGGGTGGTACTTCTTTAAACTGGATATCAGATTCAGAAATAATCATCGGCACGCCAGAATTTTCTGTAGTAGAAGATTCTTCTAATACCCATCTAAAAGATTTGCCACAATTGGGGCAATCTACCTCATATTGAATGACAAATTCGGCTTTTTCGTAACTAAAGCAATCTTTGGTGCGAATCAGACTAGGCATTGGTTTGAACACATGGTGGCAGTGAGGGCAACACCTGCTTCCTTGAGTATCTGGGTCGCAAGAAACTGGCTCAAGGCTCCATTTTCGATTGTCGCAGGGACGACCTAGCCGAAACCAGTTATCAGTCATGTCCAAGATAGTGGCATAATCTTTTCCCGGTGCAGGACGTAATACTCTACCAATCATTTGTAACCACAAGGTAACACTGCTAGTCGGTCGAGCAATGACGGCAGCACTAGAGTCTGGGCAATCAAAGCCCTCAGTTAAAATTGCACAATTGCTAATTACCTGTGTTTGTCCACTACGAAATCGGTCTAAAATAGCTTGACGCTCATCATTTGGCGTTTCGCCATCAAGATGTTCGCAGGTGATGCCATCAGCGCAAAATGCTGCGGCAATTTGTTTGGAGTGGATAACGTTAACAGCAAAAATTACTGTCTTTTTACCAGCACAAAAATTCTGCCACTGCTTTAATACTTCAGATGGTTTGTAGTCAGAAGCAACTTCCTCCAATTCTTTTCTAGTAAAGTCACGTTTTTGAGGAACTTTGTGTCGAGAATATTTAAAACCAGCAATCAATTTGTAATCTGTTAAATATCCCAAGGCAATTAATTCCTTAGTGGAAATTGAGCAAATCAACTGGTCAAAAATATCTCGCAATCCATATCCGTCTTCTCTTCTTGGTGTGGCTGTCAACCCTAAAACTAGTGCATGGGGGTAAGCGTCTAGTAATTTACGGTAACTGTTAGCTGAAGAATGATGAGCTTCATCAATAATGACTAGTTGTGCAGATGGATAAGTTTGACGACGAGCCAGAGTTTGGATACTTGCTATCTGAAGGGGCGAGTCAGTAGATTTGTAACCAGCTTTGATGATTCCTGGCTGCAATTTAGTCACGGCTGTCAGTTTTTCTGCTGCTTGGAGAATTAACTCCTCTCTGTGAGCCACTACTAATACACCTTCACCTTGGGCTGTCATCTTAGATGCGATCTCCGCAAAAATGACTGTCTTGCCACCACCTGTACTAAGTTGTAATAATACCTTTCTAATTCCACTAGACCACGCAGCAAAAGTTTTTGAAACTAAATCTTGTTGGTAATCACGCAGGTTGAACATGAAGAGTAATTGTTGCTCCTTGTTCTAGAAAAAATTAGAGTCTTTTTAGTGATTTTATGTTGAGGGCTGCTTTCAATATATTTTAACAATTAATTAATAGCTAAAAGCGATTCTGTAGCTTGACGTTGCCGCATACATCGCCCCAAACCCAAACCTCACCCCATCCACGTCACCCAATCGGGAACCGCCTCCACCAACTGTTCAAACACCTGCGGCTCTTGCTCATCAATCGCCATCATTACGCCCCAGCGCTCGTCACTATTGAGGGTGGAGAGGAACTGTTTGACTGCATCAACCCCATGCGTTACCCGTGACATCGCAAGCGTTGCGTAAGATTTGACCTGCCCCCACCATGAATCAGTGAGGTTGTCTTGCCCGTCCATACCCCTGCAATTATCATTAATGGGGAGTTTGGATACTGATGTTGTGTCAGCAACTTGAGTTTGTATATCTATATTATTAGTGACTGACAGTTAGTAGATTTATGGACAAATATCCTAAATCGCTACTTTACCCGGAGTAATCCGAGAAGGGCAAACTGCAATACCCGCTATCCCTAAGCTAAAAGCCGCAGGGACTACCTTTCTTGTTATATTCAGACTAGCGTTAATATCTGCATGGATAAATCTTCCATTAGCACATTGGTACCAAGCCCTTTTGATTCTCTTGCCACTAAAACTATGTTTCACGCCTTCTTGATAAACTGGGATTGGATCTAAGTCCAAGAATGATGAAGCCGATGTATAGCTTTCTTCGTTAATCAAAACGGTCATAGCAACTAATTCAGCTTTGTATTTTAACTGCTCAATAAACCGCGCATGAGGAATACTCACGAAGTTCTGATTAGTTGTTGTACCCAGATTAATTTCTTGTTTCCATTGGTCATTTTTACCAATCACCAATGTACCAATACCCGCACTAGCTAAGTGATTAATAATCCATCGGCTGGCATTGTGCAGATAATTATCAATCCGGTTGTTACGCTTGCAAGTTAATGCTTGAATCCGGCGTGATGTTTTAGCGTTACCCTTGAGTTGAGATTGCAGACGAGCTTTAGCTTTGTTGTATTGTTGGTTGATAGCTTTTAGTGGTCGTCCGTTAACAAGAACTGGTTTGAATCCGGGCTTGTTTGAAGTTAACGCCGCTAAATTATCTAATCCGATATCAATACCAGCTACCCAATCAGGATTTAATTGTTGTGGCGTTGCGTCTTGCAAATACACCACTTCAACTACATACTGTCCGCACTGGGGAATTAGGCGCACTTGCTGAATGTTGCTGGCTTTTGTAAGAAATTGGATTTCAGTTTGAGATAATTTGATTACTCCTTGTTTTAGTAACGGTTTTGAAATTGCACCAAGTTCGTAAATTACGATATTTCGCCCCTTTTCTTTATTTTTGTACTTGGGCAATTTCGGACAACCTTTGAACTTTGACGGGTTTTGCTTGTAAGCTTTGTGTGTCTCAAAAAATGATTTCCAATTCCGGTGCAACACCATCAATACTTGATTGCTTACCTTTCTTGGCAAAGCCGTGTATGATTCATGGTGTTTTACTAGATGGAATATGGCTGCATTATTGAGATACTTACCGTCAAAAATGAATGATTGCCGAACTAAATAGTTGACGTAGTTATACAGATTCTTAGAACGCCATGCTAAATCATCTATTTCTTTGTAAAATTGATGATTTGTTTTGACAATATGACGCTCTACTAATCTCATTCTTCTGCTCCATTGCGATGCAGTTCTGCTATGATTTTCTCCATTTTACGCTTTGCTCTTCGCAATCCATAAATGCGTTGCACAAATGAGGTAATTACAGAAACTAAATCCTGCATTAGCTCATCTTTTCCGTTGTCAGCATCATTCACAATCTCTAGTCTTTAACAGTACTCATGTACTAATAGTTCGAGTTAATATAACCTGTAGTGCAGATTTAAACAATCTAACCATCGGCAAGTATTCTCATCAATTAGGGTGTTAAAGCCAGAAAGCATTATGAGATAAAGGTTTGAGAAATTACAGTGTCTACGTAACCAAGCAATTAACCCTCAGAGGTTATTTATAAAGTAAATCTAAAAGCGAGAAGAAAAGATTTATGGCGAGGATAAAATACTTCATACACAGTGTATTTACATAGTTAGTTATGGCGCGAAAGTCTTACCCTACAGACTTAACTGATATGGAGTGGGAAATCCTGGCTCCCTTGATTCCAGCAGCTAAAGAAGGAGGGCATCCACGTACAACAGATATGCGTGAAATATGCAATGCCATCTACTATCACTTGAAAACTGGGTGTCAATGGAATATGCTTCCAGGGGACTTTCCACCAAGCTCGACTGTATACCACTACTACCGCAAATGGCAGCGTCAGGGGGTTTGGGAAAAATTAAACCATACATTGCGTGGTCAAGTTCGCACAAAATTAGGTAAATCAACACAACCTAGCGCGATAGCCGCAGATAGTCAGTCGGTCAAGACTGATCAAAAAAAGGGGATGTGTATGGTTTTGATGGATGTAAAAAGGTAAAAGGAAGAAAGCGGCAGACTTTGGTTGATAGCTTGGGACTTTTGTTAAAAGTCGTTGTGAGTGAAGCGAATGCCCCGGAACGATTACTGGCTGCCTATGCACTCATGGAACTATTAGAGGAACGCCCGGAATTACTGGAAAAAGTGGAAGTTTTATGGGTTGATTCCGGTTATGACGGTGATAAAGAAAGCTCTTTCGGTTTGGCTGATGATCCAAGCTCATGTTGAAGTCATAAGACGTACCGAAAAAGAATTTCAGGTTTTACCTAAACGTTGGGTAGTCGAAAGAACATTTGGTTGGTTCAACCAGTACCATCGTCTCAGTAAGGATTATGAGCGTCTTTCAGAGATGAGCGAAGCAGCCATATATGCTGTTATGACTAGGATTATGCTACGTCGTCTTGTATCCTAAAGATTTACTTTATAAATAGTCTCTCATACAACTTGATAAAAAACTATCATTAGGCTGATGCAGTAAACCTTGTTTTAGGATTTTTGGGTCTTACCTTTTACATCCAACGTGTGGACGAAAGGTAAGATTGATGCGGGATTTTGCTGGCACTGGGTGAAATATGTAAAAACCTAGTTTTCCTTCTGGGGCGATCGCCGATTCTTGTGCGGTTGCTTTTCACTATTTGACCAGTTTCATTCGCTTTTGACGAGCGAAAGCGCCAGCCTGCCGTAGTGCCGCAGTTGGGTTCGGGTGAGCAAAGAACTCTTCAACTGCCGCCTTCAGTCCTTCAAAAACAACTGGCTCGTGGCGGGCATAGATGTAAACTGATTGCTGAACTGATACTTCAAGATTGGACATTGCTAGACAAAGACTGTCATCTGAACGCAATCAAAGCTTGCTGAGTTCAGCAAGGTGGTATCCCACAACGCCTTGAGGAAATTCCCCAAGGCTCCATTCCAATCTCGCGGTAGATGATTGCCGCAATTGGAACATTTAAAGATTTTTTGTCCGCCTAATGAATAGTGGATATGCCCACAACGAGAACAAGTCTTACTGGTGAATTCTTCAGTGTGCCGGATCAAAACCGAGCCATTTCTGGCACATTGATGCTCTAACACTTGACTGAAGCGATATGGAGCAAAGCTCAACATTGACCGCGCCGTTTTGCTTTTGATTTTACGCACGGCGCGACAAACCATTTGAGATGTTTCGTAAGTTGGTAAGGCAATCACCCTGTAGTTCTTGGCCACCCAAGATGCAACTTGGCGGTGCATTTCATCCACAAGATTGCGAATCCGTCTTGTTACCCGCTTCATCTTTTGGGATAGCCGATAGCGCAGATGACGGTTCTTGAAACCTTTAGATAAATCCCTGAATGAACGGAGTTTATCTAACCATTGACATAATCTGACAATTCGATGAATGTCACCATTGCCAAACTCAATCATCTTCTGACCATCAAAACCTGTGAGGAATGTCCGCACACCAGGGTCAAAAGCAATGAACGCATCTTTGTTATTGTCAACGACTTCTACATCCTCTGGTAATGAAATGTAGAATCGACTATGTTTATATGTGACTTCTGGAGTATAAGGATTAGAGATTGGGCAAAACCTGACACCATTATCAACACACTCAAACGCTGGTAGCTCACCCCAGTACTGCGGTAGCAATCGACCTTTGTTTAAATCAGATGCAATCTTAAACTGTAATGTCTGCGATGAGTCACGAATAGAGCGAAACTTGGCAATCTTCAACCCAGCTTGTGGATGTGGCTTTTTGTCTTTACCCTTACTAATAGTTTTGGGATGGCGCTGTGTCGTACTCCACGCTGAGTATGCCTCCATAACAGCTTGATCCAAAATCGCTGCGGGTAGCTCATTTTTTAACCAGTCTGGTCGGATGTGGGCTTTAAAAAAGGTCTTGAATGCTTGTTTTCCTGTGCCTCCAATCCCTGTTCTGTCAAATCCCTGCTTTTGATTGAGGTAGGCTATTGCCATGTTGTAGGTTTTACGATTCAGCCTTACCCACTTCATTAACAATTGCTCTTGTTCTAGTGTTAATATCATCCGGTATTGCGTGCAAACCTTTACGGATTTCCTGTTTGTATTTTCTGAGTCCGTACAGTCGGCAACTGAAGACATGGATGATTGCCAGAATATCCTCAACCATTTCTCGCTCTGGAGATAACTGAGCTTGGTTGAGAACCACGAGTTCACAATTGCATTTTTCGCACAACCATTGGATGAGTTTAAATCCAAATCTGCATAATCTGTCTTTATGGCAGACCACAACCATTCTGACATCGCCTGCGAGAACTCGTTCCAGTATGGCAAGTAACTTTTTTCTTCGGAAGTTGAGTCCGCTTCCGACTTCTTGGATGACTTCACTACTGGGGTAACGAGCGACAAGAAACTGTATTTGTCTTTCCAGGTCAGACTGTTGAGTGTGGCGAGAAACCCTGCCCTAGAGGATGATTGCTTTGTCTGTTCTTTGAGTTGGTAGGACGGAATCAATGTCATATCTCCTCTGTCCGTTTGGGGTTCTGATTGTCTTAATCTTTCCTGATTCTTCCCCTCGCCGCAGTGTTTTAAGTGTTACTCTAAACACTGATTGTGGCTTTCTGGCTGGGACATAGTAAGTCATTACTACTTTTGTATTAATACATTTATACTAGCATGAAATGTCCAGCAATGTTTAGTTAAGTACAGTTAATCGTTAACTAGAGATCAACTTCATGCACTTTTATTTCGTGGAGTGGCTCAATGATTATTTTCTTGCCAAATCCAAGCAATTTCCCCATCCACAGCAATCAATCGGAAGCCGTAGCCATCAACTGTTCAAAAATCTGTGGGTCTTGCTCCTCAATCAGCAACGTTAAATTATGGTGCAGCACGAGAATGATGAGCCGTCTAATTATTGACTATCGAACATTGAAAACATCAGACCCTCACCCGCACCAAGTCTTCTTCTCGCACCAAAGAAAAGCGATTGGTCATGGTGGATGATGCAGAAAAACTAGGTGATGCCAACTCCACCAGATAAAACCAGGACTTTTCGATTAACTCAATCCCCAGAATTAGCCTTTGCTTTGTACCGCGATCGCCAAATTGCAACAGTACCCGCTCTCCCAACACGAAAGAAGGTTTTTTCACAGTGCTGGGTTGTATATTACCGGTGGCAATAATTTGATCTTTTGTGGCGTAGATGAAGTCATTTTTGATCTCAATAATGTAATTCCAGCAATCGCCATACCACTGCACTCCACAGCAGTAGCCGAATGTTCTATCAGTTTTGAAGTAGACTTTTTCAAATAAGTTGATTTCAACCGAGGGAATCTCTTGACCCCAAGACGGTGAGAGATACCAGCATTTTTCTAGTTCAGTGATAGCTTCCATTACACTTTCCCCTTCAAAAGATAATCAATAGCTGCTGTATCCAGACTGGCAATGCGTTTTCTGATTTGCTGCGGCGGGTTCTCTAAAAACTCTTTTAGATGGACTACCCTTATTTCGTAATGCTTTGGGAAACGCTTGTTTGCCTTGAGCCAGCCCCGGTTGATCCATAACCGTACAGTAGACAAATTCAGCGAAAGAACACTGGCGATTTGATGACAGTTGTATTTTTCTGAGTGAGTGAAATTTTTAGTCATACAGTTGCCTCAGATTCTTTGGATTCAGTTATTAAAATCTGTGCGCTGATGGATATAAAATCGACTTGAGCAATATTGAAATCAGTTTGCATTTGGCCAGAGTTGTATCTGTCAACTATTTCTTGCTTGATTCCTTCTTGGGTCAACTCGTCTGGGATATCAATGTGAGCTTCACTTGTAATTTTCTCGACGACAGTAACGATGACTTTCATGGTTAAATCGTGTGTACTTAATAAGTAGGAATAGGAGCCATAAACACTCTGATTTATGACTCCTATAAATGTCCCTAAGCCATCCCAGCGTTAGCCCCTTGCACCTGCTGCATCCATTGGTTAATCGCTGTCAATTCATCATCCCCATTAGCAACCAAATCAACCACCTTCTGTTGATATAAACTTTTAGCTTCATGAGGATTCTCCACATAATTAGCAGCCCAGGCAAGACACATATTTTTGACGAGAGCATCCACCTTAGTAACAGGTAATTGACTGGGGCTAGTTGCATCTTGAAATTGCAAATACTCTTTGACTAAATCAAGTGGATAATCTAACAAAGTGCGAATATACTTCACCCGTAAATCCTGGGGATGCGGGGGCTGTTCTGGTGCTAGTCCAACAGATGAAGATATGCCCCCTAATCTTGATTGAATTTCGGTAATGAGTGAAGCCCAGTCAGCCATAGGGTTCCATTCTCGGCGGATTCTAATCTTGGTAGCCGCATCATATAATCGGCAAAACACGACGTTTTCGTCTCCGGCTGTAGCAGCAATAATTAGAGGTTTTGAGAAGTCGTAAACTTGAGATGCTGAGAGTAAAAATGTCTTCGCAAAGTTAGTTTCTATGCCAGT
The DNA here is from genome assembly GCF_009856605.1 of Trichormus variabilis 0441. Classification (NCBI taxonomy): domain Bacteria; kingdom Bacillati; phylum Cyanobacteriota; class Cyanophyceae; order Nostocales; family Nostocaceae; genus Trichormus; species Trichormus variabilis. The sequence goes on from NZ_CP047243.1 coordinate 101,781, forward strand.
GCGGATGATGTAAACTTCATCAGCAGCAATGACAATATCAAGCTTAACGTTATCTTTTCCTCTATACTCTTTTGCTGTTACTCGCAGTTATGACAAGTAACCCGTTAAACCCTTTTGATGTACAGGAATGGTTTTATCTTGTTCTATGTTGTAGTGATACCACAAGTAAGATTCACCACTTATTTCCCCATTTTTGACGTACAAGTAAAAAGGTTCTGGTGGATTACATAGACCTAGTTTAATTTCAGTTTTCATCTTTAACCTCTAGTGTGCAATAATCAGATTGCTGTAGTAAGATGTTAAGTTCATGAATACTAGCAATTGCCCGAATTTTCAGTGATTAATTCGGGCAAGTTTCTTCTAATCAGGAACCTTGGCAATAGTAGATAACTGTTGCTCGTTTTCTAGCTCATCCCTGATATAAGACAGTGCAGTTTCAGCGTCACCAACTGTTAAATCTGGGTAATATTCCAGCTTGAGTAAATCTGGATGTTTGGCTATTTGGGATAATAGATATTGAGTGACACTAACTAAATCGAGTAAGTTAACTTCAGGCATAAAACTTTCTCCTTGTGCTGATTATTTTTCTTCGTTAAGTTCCAACACAAAACCGCAGCCAGTATTTTTAACTTTCGCTAGCTTTTGCTCTAATAACGATTGGATAGCAACGTTAGAGAAATAGATGGTATGCAAGGGTGCAGAACCGCCACGACAGCGCAAGGAATACAACAGATTGGCAGCAGTTAAATCATTACCGCCCTTCTTTGGTCTAGCCATTGTTCCCTCCTCTAATAGCTGCTAATTGCTGTTGCAGAATCATGATTTGTTGTTGGTGTTGTTCGAGTTCTGCTGTAATCTGTGCAAGTAATTCTTGCTTTGAAAGTTGCTTAAGTTGCGATTCCTGGTAGTGGAATATGTCTTCAGACTGCTTATGTGGCATAAGCCCATAACGCCAGCCATGACCGTATTGATAAGCCAACTGAGTGTCAGGAGGATAATATTCGAGTCCAAGAATGACTCCTTGCTGGGTGCGTTGACCAAAGACAAAGCGCGGATAGTCCCAATGTTTTGGGATGGATATGGTGGGTTGCATGATGAATTGATGGGTGAAGCGATTGGTAGACTTTTGAGAGAAATTGGCTAAAGACGATTCCAAAACGAAGGGTTATATTGAACCCGTTCAGCTTCATTTAAGTTAGTGGGCAATACTGCCCACTAACTCCCTTAAGCCGCTACTAATTCGCTGACTGGCTCAGACTCCATCACCAGCAGCCATTCGTCAGCACTGAGTTGGTCGAATGGTTTATCTAACAGTTCGTCCCAGTCCACCACTTCGACTTGCAACAGTACCCGTACTCCAGCGATCGCCGACTCACACGTAGCCTTCTGTTGCCCAACTGAAGAAGCGCGGATGACCCACCAATTGCCATCTGTGCAACCGACTTCTCCCAATCGTACATCACCGCGATAAACCCCGTCGTCCAACAGTTCCAGCCCGTGCTTCTCGCATTCATCGGCAATCTGCGCCATGATTTCATTGCCAGTAGTACAGGGTTCTACAAATAGCTGTTGCACGGGTAATGTGCCTTGCTGATACTGCTGCTTGACGTAGCTGTGGCATTTTGCAGAGGTAGTGTCGCGGAAAATCTCAATGTTGTTGACCAGGACTCGCCAGTATAAGTCTTCGTGATTCTCTGAGTCAAAGCTGATACTGGCTACTAATTCACCATCAACGAGGGCTTCGTGATCGTAGAAACAGATTTCGGAAATGGTCGGGACTTCTGGGATTTCGCCTGAGACTGTTGGATTGAGCGTACCGTCTTTGTGATGCCAGTCGATGAAGCGGTGGCATTTGGAAATAGCAAAGTGGCGAAACTTTTCTTCACCGTTCACCATGACTACCCAGCGTTGGGTTACAAAGTCGGTGTTGTCGTAGGTGATATATGCAATGAGTTGTTTGCCTGCGTAGACTTCAAAGTGATGCGAGTTAATCTCGACTGTTGTGAGTTCTTCTGGTGCTACAGCTTCGGCTTGTTCTGTGATGTATTGCTGTAGTTCAGCTTGGGCTAGGGTTTGTACGCTGAGGGGTTGCTGTCTATTTGCAATGTAAGTCATAATATTGATCTCCGAATAGGATAAGGCGATCGCAAACTTTCTCAGGGTGGGCGGTCGTCTTTGGTTTTTACGGGCAAAGTTGTGGGGGAGCCACAACGCACTCATGGAAATTTGGCGTAGCCATTAAAAAAGAAACTCAAAACCAATAGTATTCAAGCACTACCAAGACAAGAAAACATGGTTGCAGAAGTTAAGGATGAATTACTTCTGTCTATTGTGCGTATCTTTGAATTTTCAAGGTTCGATGGGTTGTGCTGGCAAACTCTATTGGCATGAGGGTGTAGGATACTTGGTTTTGTATTACCCTTTCCATTTACTAATATACGTGAGGCGCATATTTTTGTCAACATCTCACGTATATTATTAGTAGCAGGATGTAATTTAATAGTATTTTCATGTACAATAACTTTTGTAGGAGCCAAAAGAAGATTAATCGTTTTACCACTACGAATATTAGGATTGTGGAGTAATGACGATGGATAAAAGAGTGATTCGCTGGAAGCTTCATGAAGTTATGGCCCAAAACAGGGTGAGAAACAAAGACTTAGCGGAAGGTATCGGTATTACTGAAACTTCCGTTTACAGGTTACGAAAAACTGATGTTATGCCTCGGATGTCACCTGACCGACTAAATGCAATTTGTCAGTTCCTGGATTGTCAGCCTGGAGATTTACTTGTTTACATTCCAGATCAAGATGGGGAGATAGCTAAAGAAAACAAACCAAAGCAAACTCAGCAAATTACAGCAAAAAAAGGCCAAGTTTCTCAAAATATCCAAGAAGAAGCGAAGGACATAGCAGCATAAAGCGATCGCCGCCGTCCAAAGCAATGCGATCGCCTGCTCAAATCGCTAGACAACAAAGTGAGCTACATATAATGCTGACACATTTTTGGTGTAATCCGCTAGATCAGCATCAATGTTCACTTTGGCTATGTGTGCGCGACTGTTTTTGTGCATTTACCAAATAGTGGGCAAGAAATATGCTGACACTAGACCACGAACAAATATCAACCCCTGACTACAGCCTTCTCAACAGCAGCATCAAAGAAACCTTCACCACCATAGACCGCTTTGAGTGGCAAGCTGTTGAGGAAATATTGCAGATGCGAGATCAACAGCTTCATCGTGAAGCTGGCTATAAAAGTTTTGAGGAATACTGCCAAGCTGAGTTATCAGCCTGGGGTGGCTACAGAAGAATCACCCAACTGTTGGGAGCCAAAAAAGTAATTGATGCAGTTGGCGAATTAGGCGAACACATCAAAAATGAACGTCAGGCTCGTCCTTTACTACGGTTAGTCAAGGAACCAGACAAGCTCAAAGAAGCCGTAGCGATCGCTCTGCAAGAAAACCCGAACCCCAGTGAATCAGACTTTGCGGCTGCGGCGAGAAAAGTAGTTCCTCAACTGCCACGTAAAAAAGCATCATCTCAGGAACCAATGGTTCCTAAAATTCAAGAACCAATGGTTCCTGAATCTGCAAGAGTCACCGTTACATCACCAACTCACCACAGACATGGAGAATCAGGAACAATCGAAGCAGGCCCGCCCAACCACTGGCAGCAGATTGTAACTTTTGCTGACGGTAGTAAGGAACTGGTAAATAACGCCGATTTGGATGCACCCAGCGTTTCTTTCCCCAGTGAGAGAACACTTCCCCCGGAATACTCTGAGGCAATCGCACAACTAAAACAGCAGCATCAACAGGAATTACAACGGCTAGAACAGGAGTTAAGGATTGGGTTACTCTCCGAAGCTACAACCAAGGCAGAAGAGCAAGTACAAGAACAACTGACCGCTTTACAAAACCTGTTTCAGCAGCAGAAGCAACAGAACATCCAGCTACAGCAACGATTGGACGAGATGGAAGCATTGAGACAGTTGGAATACGATAACCAACAACTCAAACAGCGTATTCAGGAATTGGAGAATGCTGTACAAGAAAATCCCACCCAGCAGTGGGGAAATACTCTGACCAAGCAGGCGGCGAAGGCTTTAAACAAAGGGGTTAAGCAAGCTTTAAACAAAACCATTGACCTGCGATCGCTGGCGAAGGAACCACCCAAGGAAAATGCCCAAGAGTGCTTACGCCTGATGGGTATTGCTTTGGGCAATCTCGCCAGTGCCATGAATCATACCCAAGCCCTACAAGCTGCGGCGTTAATTTTGGGTAGTGAACCGAATCCACAGGCGATCGCCTATCGTGCGGAACAATTACAACTGTTACCCCAAGCGGTGAGTGATATTCGGGCGGTGCTTGCCAAGCCTGGGTGTAGCTGGTGGGACTATTTAGAAGTGGCGCAGGAATACGAAGTTATCAAAGCCGACTACTGGGCAGAGTTGACAACAGAAGAGACGGAGTTAATCACCGCTTTGGAGAAAACCGAATCCTCCAAGATTACGGAATCATTGGTTTCTCACGAAGCCCTTACCGAGTCTGGTTCTTTTGATGACGAAGTGATTGGGCTGGGTTCTATTGTTGCCCATGCTGACATTTACTGCGCTTTATATAACGCCAAGGGTGAAGTCATCGAAGACATGGGGGATGAGGTCTGGGTGGCTTGGGAGCATTGGCGCGATAGAGGCAAGAAGACAGACCGATATTTCAAAGACGAGTTGCGCCTGTTGTAGAACTCACGACTACGGAATAACCGAAACAACCGAATGCGGCATAAATCAATGGCTGCTGATATTTTCATGCGTCAAAAATTAGAGGAATTGGTTATGGATACAGCAATCACAATTATTTCACGCTCCTTACACGGCTCACCTGTAGAGCAACGACAACGCGATGGTTATATCAATGCTACTGCTTTGAGTAGTGCTTACAAATTGGCCACAGGCAAGCGGCGTGATGTTGCTCATTGGCTGGAATTGGAACGTACAACAGAAACATTAAATCACCTGAGTTCAATCACCGGGATTCCGGTAATTGAGTTATATCAATCGTTTCGGGGTTCACCTGAGAATGGGGGTGGCACTTGGATACATCCGAAGCTGGCAGTCAGATTTGGCATTTGGCTTTCGGATGAGTTCGGCTATCAGGTCGAGCAATGGGTTGAAGAATGGGTGCTGAAAGGACAATCAACAGTGCTTGATTCCAAAGTTCGGGAATTGGAGAGCAAATTAGAAACTGCATTGGAGGCGATCGCACAACTGCAAGCCCAAGTCCAAACCCTGCTGCCCCCGTCAGCCGACTTCATGCCCCCCGGCTGGGATGCCGAAACCTGGAACCAGTTGCCCCCGCAAGATAAACGTCATTTCCGGTTTTTATTCCGTCGCCGCAACTTCCGACCATCTACAAAAAATGAAACCTTGGCTTTACCTGCTGTCACAACTGAGCAAATGAAGCAAAGGCAACGCGATGAAGTAGCGCAGTTAGTTGGTGAAGTATCGCCCCAAGAAAAACAGCAGTTGCAGGCAGCGAAACTCCAAGCACTCAGGGAATTTTGGTCACAAGCGCCCGAAGAAGACCAAGAAAATATGCCATTTTAGATATTGAGTTAAAAATATGACCAGTAAATTAATCACTCCAGAATCCCCTCTGTTGGTTCCGCCACTATTAGCCGCAGAGATTGGTTTAACCGAAGCAATGATACTTCAGCAGATTCATTATTTTTGCCAAATCTCCAAACACATCAAGCGTGACGGTAGACGTTGGTTTTGGAAGACGCTCAAGGATTGGGGCGAAACTCTACCGTTTCTCAAGCCTTCTGCAATTAGACGAGCGATCGCCAACTTGCGGGATAATTTCAAGTTGATTGATGTGTGCCGGCACAGTGAGAAAACTTGGTATCAAGCGAACTGGTTCACCGTTAACGTCGAGAACGTACAAGCCTTGTGGAATCGGATTTGTCAAAATCAGCAGATCGATGTGTCCAAATTGCTCACATCGATCTGCTCACAGCCGGCAGATCATAACAAAGACTTCCCTCTCAAAGACTTCACTTCACAACAACACAGTGCTGTTGAGCTTGAAAAAAGTGAGTATGAGGAAGCCGAGAATTTGGAATGTGAGCAGGAAGAAGCAGGGCAAACCCAAGAACCAGAGTTACCCCAAATCTCTCACTACGTTGATGAATCAGTACAGGTTGACTCGACTAGCGAGACAGATACTCATGAAGGCCATTTTTCTGCCGCCCCGTTTGGGTCAAATTTTCATGATAGTGATGATGATTACGCCGAGCCACAAGAAAAATCAGTACAGCCTACTCAACAGGAGGTTCAGGAGGTATTGCAGCAGTTACGAGAAATACCTTGTACCCCACAGTTTCGGCTTAATGGGGAGATTCAGCGTACAGTCAAGCGGTACTGGGACAATGTGCCAGGGGCGATCGCATACTTGAAGGAGGCAGTGCAGACTTGGAAAGGTATCAAGTCACCGGAGGCTGTGTTTGTTGCAGCTTGTAAGGAGGGACGGAAACCAGAAGCACAGCAGGTTAAATCGGAGGCGATCGCGTGGTTCGAGTGGGCAAGGAAGCAGAGGATTGTAATTGCGATGTCGGGGGAAGTTGTGTATACGGCGGATGGTGAGACAGTGGCTTTGGCGGAGATGATGCGGCGGTATCCGGTGATTGAAGATGGCAGAACAGTTGCGCGAAAATCCTGGGGATGAGTTTTTGAGCGAGTATTGGGCTGATGATCCAGCTTTGCGGATTGTGATCAAGAAACTGGTGGTGAAGTGTCCGCAGTGGGGGTTGGTGGCAGTCGATGGTGTGGTGCTAAAGTGGGAGGAGTAGCGATCGCTATCAAAAATAAAGAGTGTACTTTAGCAGATGCTCCTACTTTAATGCTGTAAAGATCCGTCACTATTTTCTATATCAGCTTTGATGTCTCAGCGTTTCAATTTGCATCTGCACGATTATTTAGCAAAACTTAATTTTGTTTCAACATTACTGTATAGCATGATAAAAATTTAAGACTGTAACCAGTGAAAATTTTCATGTGAGCATAACTGTATGTTTGAAGGGCAAGATAGCTTCAGTTTGGAGCCTGATACTCTAAATATTTTATCGGCAGATAAACCTCTAAGTGACCCAAAAGATGACAAATTAGGTTATGCTCCATTCGCCAAGAATCTTGCAGAAAGCATCTGCAAAATGTCTCCGCCAGATGGATTAGTGATAGCAGTTTATGCCCCTTGGGGTTTAGGTAAGTCAACTTTATTAAATTTTATAATACACTACCTCAAGCAAAAGCCTGAGCAGGAACAACCAATAATTGTGCAGTATAATCCTTGGTGGTTTTCTGGGCAGGAAGACCTTACTAAAAGCTTTTTTGAGCAATTATCAGGCGTATTATACGAGAAATGGCAATCCCTTGGGAGAAAATTTAAAAACCAGATAGAAAGTTTTGCAGAGAGAGTTTCTACAGTTCCAGGTTTATGGACAAAAGGTTTTGCTGCAACAGTAAAAACAGTCATTAGTCCAAAGGATATACATAAATTAAAACAGGAAATAGAAGAAACACTAAAAAAGCAGCAAAAACGTATTTTAGTTGTTATTGATGATATAGATAGATTGACTGCTGAAGAGATTAGACAACTGTTTCGGGTAATTAAAGCAGTTGCTAATTTTCCTAATGTTGTTTATCTTTTACTTTTTGATAAAGAAGTTGTTATCAAAGCTCTTGAAGAAATACAGAAAATAAATGGAGAAGTTTATCTTGAGAAAATTGTTCAGGTTTCTTTTGAACTGCCCCTTCCTGATAGAATACAGCTTTCCAGATTATTTGATAGCCAACTAAACAAAATAATTTCTGGTACTCCAGAAGAACTATTTGACCAAAAATATTGGTTAGAAATTTATTGGCAAGGAATAGAGCATTTTATTACTACACCTCGTAGTATATTACGTTTAGCAAATACCTTGATGGTGACATATCCAGGAGTTAAAGGAGAAGTTAATTTCGTTGATTTCGTTGCTATTGAAACTATTAGGCTGTTTTACCCAACTGTATATAATATTATTCGTAATAATCCAGAATTATTCACTTTTGGGGTTAGATTTTTAACTGTACCAAGGATTATAGACGAAGAAAAAATAAAGGAATTTCATAACACTTGGATTAATCAAATTAATGAAAGAGATAGAAATGCAGTCAAATTTATATTAACAAAAATTTTTCCAAAATCAGGTAATATAAATATAACTTTAGGAGATAATTATTTTCAAAATAAACGAAGATATCTTCATATATGCAGTGCAGATGTTTTCCCTGTTTACTTTCGTTTAGCAATTCCTGAAGGTAATATATCTATTTCTGAAATGCAAGCTATATTAGCTTTAGCAAATAATTGTCAGGCATTTGGAGCTAAACTGGTAGAATTATCTGCCCAGATGCGTCCTGATGGTATAAGTAGAATTAATGTTTTTCTAGACCGTTTAAGAGATTATGTAGATAAAGATATTCCTTTAAATGATGTAGAACCTATTTTACAGGCTTTTTTTGAAGTTGGAGATCAACTGTGGGATATTGAATATGAGAACAATTCTTTTGTTTCCATAGGTAATGAATATGAAATAGAATTATTAATAAATCAACTTTTGCAAAGAATTGAAAAATCAGAAAGAGGACAAATATTAAAAAAAGTCATATTCAACGGTCATGCAATTGCAACAATAGTACACCAAGTTGTATCTCTGGGGTCGCAGCATGGAAAATATGAATATAGAAGAGACAAGCCTGAAGCTCAAAGAGTTGTAAATACACAACAATTAGAAGAAATCGAGAAGCTTGCTTTGGATAAAGTACGAAATGCTGCACAACAAGAAAGTTTACTTAAAGCACCTAAATTGCTTCATATCCTAGCTTTTTGGCGTGATTTAGCTAATGTAGAAGAAGTAAATCAATGGATAAAAGAAATTCTTAAGGAAGACCAAAAACTAATTTGTTTGTTAGAAAACTTTCTTACTATTGCACAAAATGATATGATTTTTCCTCAATGGTTATTGTCTGACTTAAGCGCAGATGAGGTAATTGCTAGAGTTCAAGATTTAACTGAACAAAGCAGATTAGCAGAAAATTTGAAGATATCATTAAATAAATTTATAACAAAATACAAAATGATGCAAGAATAAGAAAAGCCAAATCATCCATTTGCTTCAAAAACTACTTTAACTATCTGTAAAATAATCTGAATCAACTTTCTTGGCTTCATATACAGTAAATGGCGTAACACCAACATTATTTTCAATCATTAACTGAGTAAGCATTTCACCATCAATCAGAACAATCTTGCTGTCAATTCTTGAAACATAGTCTTTAGCTTCATTTGTAAATGTTGATGTTGTTATAAACATACCCTTTTTAGCTCGAAACCCTTGCAAAGCACCAGCAAACTTTTGAATTTCAGGACGGCCTACAGAATTTTCCCAGCGTTTAGCTTGTATGTAAATCACATCTAAGCCAAGACGGTCTTCATTGATGATGCCGTCAATTCCACCATCGCCACTACGCCCTACTGTTTTGCCTGCATCCTTGCGAGTACCGCCATAGCCCATTTTAACTAATAAATCGACTACCAGTTTTTCAAAGAAAGCAGGAGAAGAATTTTTAATTATCTGTAGTAAATCTGATGCTAATTCTTTTGTCAGCTTTTGAATGGCAAGCTCTACATCTTCTTCTGGTGTGCGAGTTGTATTTATTTCATTCCCACTACCATTAGATGCGCTTTCCTCTGATTGTTGAGTATAGTTTTGAAATTCTAGAAATTCTGGAAATTGTCTTAAAAATTTAGCATTAATCTCAACAGGATTAGTTTTAATAGTATCAATTCCTTTATCAGTTATGCGGAAATAACCTCGTTTAGTTGACTCCACTAATCCAGCTTTTTTTAAATAAGTACGTGCCCACCCTACACGATTATTAAAAGTTGGTTGACGGCCACTAGGCAAGAGTTCTTTTCGTTCATCTTCAGTTAATTGGAAGTTATCTGCTAAAGCATCAATTGTTTCCTGTAGTGAGTGTTCCTTCTGGTCGGTGGTAAATTTGAGTAACGGTAGCATTATCGCTTGGTAGTCAGGGATGGGCATACAGGCTTGTCAGTGGGAGTAAAATCTTACTGGAGGATAGCAATTTATACTTAACGTCTTATGTGAGTTGGAGTCTGGAAAGGCGTAAATACGTCAACATAGCTAAACATCTTGGCTAAACCACAGCCTGAAACCCTTGCTATCGGTAGGGCATTTTTAATTCACATAAGGCGTACTTAAGTTGGCAACAGACTTTAAGGCTTTCTGTCTACACAAACCAACAAGCTTATAAATGAATGATCAATTAAGGTTATCGCTCTTAGCAGAAGACCCGACCCTAGCGTATAGTGAGCCAAAAAGAACTATATGCGATCGCTGCTTGATCCGATGGAAAAATCACTACAGCCAAGTTAACAGGAGGTTCAGTTCGTATTGCAGCAGTTGAGGGAAATACCTTGTACTCCGCAGTTTCGGTTAAACGGGGAGATATTCAGCGTACAGTCAAGCGGTATTGGGAGAACGTGCCGGGGGCGATTGCTTATCTCAAGGAGGCCGTGCGGACTTGGAAAGGGATTAAGTCACCGGAGGCTGTGTTTGTGGCTGCTTGCAAAGAAGGGAGGAAGCCGGAAGTACAGCAGGCTAAGTCTGGTGTAGTTGCTTGGTTCGAGTGGGCAAGGAAAAACAGGATTGTGATTGCGATGTCGGGGGACACTGTGTACACGCCGGATGGTGAGGCGGTGGCGTTGGCGGAGATGATGCGGCGGTGTCCGGTGATTGAAGATAGCGGAACAATGGCGCGAAAATCCTGGGGATGATCTGCTGATGGAATGTTGGGCTGATGATCCGGCCTTGCAGATTGTAATTAAGGGATTGGTGCGAAAGTGTCCGAAGTGGGCTTATCTTGTTGTGAATGGTAAGTTGATTAAGTGGGACAAAGGGTAAAACAATAAACCAATAACGGATGCGATGGCGTTCTGCTCACCGTAAATGATTGCCGCAGATTGTTAATATAGTTGTGCTACCGAAAACGCATCTAAATTGTTTTCTAGCGATAGTATTTTTAATATTTCTTTACTTAAAGATTTACAAAAAATTCTTTTAAATCAAACATTTTTGTGCATTATCATATTATTTACTGTGATAATTAAAATTTAGGTAAAAATTACTAATTTTATATAGACAATTAACCGTAAACTTCATGAGATGTTGTACTGTGAAAAACAGCAAGCGGATGCTTAAGAACATCTTTTAAAGGTTCCCTATTTTTGAAATAAGAGAAACGATATTAGCAATAGTTTTCTCCAGAGAAAGATATAATCAATCATTCCTTAGCAACTCAATAAAGGTGCTGTTTGATTATCTTGTTGGTAATACGTCACCAGTTAAAGCTTTGGCTATAGCATCAGTTAAATAAAACTTGCTGTCACTTTTTAAGTAACTAATTAAAAGGCTGATAGCTTAGTTTATCTACTTGAAAAATCCATTTTGAGTGCATTGTCACTGAATGGATCATATCTACATGAATGCAAACTTGAAAGCGATCGCATACTGTATCGCCTGACCCACTACGCAGAACTCATTTAATTAGATAAAAATGAAAAATCTGAAAAATATTAACAATTGTCTTGCAGCTACACTTGGTATAGCCATTTTTAGTTGGATAGGATGCCAGACTCAAAGCGCATTAGCTATAGATGTCAGAACTTCTGGTAATGTGATTAAAAACCTATCTAATCAACAAGCTTGTGATGTTAATATCGGTTTTAGGATACCAGGTCTTTTTGAAAAAATACTCGGAGGAAATATCAACATTAAGGGACTAGACCCTATAGCAATAGTTAATGAGGGGTTAAGCTCATTTGATCAAGATATTTTTTTCATAAAGAATGGCAAATTCCTTTGCTTCGATCCTTCAGAACCTATTTTTGTCGATATTTTGGTTAACTCTAAAAAGAAAAACGCAATTAAATGGTTGACTGAAAAAGTTTTTTTAACTGGGGCGGGAGGAAAAAATAACCCGTTGCAATCTGAATTAGGTCTAGCAGGATTTGTAGTAGAAAATAAAGTAAGTAATACAAGGAGCCTTAATAGAGATATTCTTGATGATATAACAACTTATACTTTTAGCAACGATGGAAATGTTAATTTATTTATAGATAAAATTACTCTTGGCTTAAGCCCTAATTTGATTGAGCCTGAATTATTTTCACAGAGTATACTCAGCGAAATCAATGTGTTTAATAATAATGACTTAGGATGGAGTTTACAACCAGGAGAAACAGTTACTATTGATTTACCCTTTGATATTCCAGGTGCTTCATATCTAATTGCTAATATCGAAGGAATAGGTAATCCTGGAGATAATGAATTTCCAGTTAACTTCTTACAACAACATGAAGAACCTATTCCCGAACCCTCTTCCCTACTTGGTCTTTTAGCTCTTGGTACGATAGGCACAGCATCAACCCTCAATCGCAAATTCAAGCGCTCTAAATCCACCAGTAGAAAACTAGAAAAATCTCCTAACCTTCTACTGTAAACTTTCTAATTCCAACAACTGCGATGATCTCCGGTCGGACGGAGCATTGTCGCAACCAATCTCTCAGAAACACTTAAGCTGATCTGCTACTTTCGCCAGTCATGACAGCAGAGGTAATTAAAGAACCAGTCCAGCAGTTAAAATCTGTGATGCCGTTAAATCCAGCATTGGAAAAGTTGCTGACCTAATCATGTCTGTTCCCTGAAACACTGACTCTTCATATAGTCCATCAACCAAAGTCAATAAAGTAATTCGGGCTTTTTCGGCATCAACAATCCAATACTCAGGAATCCCCCTGGCAGCGTATTCAGAACGCTTATAACGGTAATCTCTATCTTCATTTACCTTTCCTGGTGAGACAACCTCAACTACCATTGCGGGGGAAGGCATATCTGGAGTGATAGTTGCTCGTCTTCCCGCGATCGCCTCAAATAATTCTTGTGTCAATATCATCAAATCAGGGAGTCGCACACGAGTTCGATTGCCAATGACTACCAGTTCTGTATCTTTATGGCGGATGAGTTGAATGGGGATAAACTTGAGAAACTGCGACAGGAGATAAAGAGAAATTAAATTATTCCTATCGCTTTCTGGTGGCATTTCAACCAATTCTCCATCCACAAGTTCGTACTTGGTATCTGTGCCATCATCATAGGACAGGTACTCATTAAGGGTAAATTTTCTGACTGCTGTGGTCATAACCCCTTTTTTTACACTTTCAAATGTAAATTCTAGCAAATTTTAGCTTGTGAACGGCTGTATCTCTTAATTGGCCTTCACCTCAACAAAAGGCTCAATACACGCCGGATGGGGAAGCTATGGGATTGCAGGAGATGATGTGGCGGTATCCGGTGGGTGGTGAACAAGGTTACTAAGCTCGTAGATTTATTGTGGGGATACACCCCAAATCTTAACACTGCCATCTTGTCCAGTACTAGCAAGTGTTTTGCCATCAGGATTGAAAGCCACAGACCAAACTTGTTCTTTGTGTGCTGTAAAAGTGTTGATTTCTTTACCAGTAGTAGCATTCCACAATTTGACAGTGCCATCAGAGCTACCACTAGCCAGTAATGTTCTATCTGGGCTAAAGGCAACAGTTCTGACTTGACCTTTATGACCAGTTAAAGTGTGAATGAGTTTACCATCATTAATATTCCACAGCTTAATTGCATTATCCCGAATGCCAGTAGCTAGGGTGTTTCCATCTGGGCTGATAGCGACAGCATTAATTGATGATTTCGCCTCGAAACTACCTGTTCGTTTACTAGTTTTCAGATTCCAAGACTGGAGCAGAGAACCAGAACCACTTGTAGCAAATAAGGTCTGACCATCCAGGCTAAAAGTGGCTGGTTGAGTTTTGAAGTTCTCAAATCCTTTTTGATAAGCGTCAGGGTCATCCTTTATGCGGATGATTTCTCCAGTACGCCAATTCCACAGCCTGATGATAGATCCGAGATCAAGATTACTAACCAGAGTTTGTCCATCTGGACTAAAGACTACACCAAGCACTGGTTCTGAGTGTTGGAGTGTACGGATGAGTTTCCCTGTTTGAACATCCCACAAATTCAGGCTGCCGTCCTGAGAACCACTAGCGAGAATCTGACCATCTGGGCTAAAGCCGACAGTAAAAGCTTGTCCTGATAAAGTACGCAATAGTTTACCCGTGTTAGGATTCCAAAGCTTAATGCTTTTAGCACCAGCACTAGCAAGAATTGTTCCCACAGAGCTTGGAGAATACGCAACCGAATAACCTGAATCAGACCGTGCTGATAAAGTACGGACTAATTGGCTATCTTTTGGCGACTGAGCAATTAAATCCTGAGTGTTGGGAGTCTGTGTAGTGCAACCGCAAACAGCAATAGTGATTACTGTTGGGGCTATTAGGTAATTCCACAAAATACGGTTGAGAGTCATAGCCGGGGAATCCCTTAAGCTTACTATCTGACTCGACTCATTAAACTACGAGCTGTTCCATTAGCAACCTCAGTTATTAATTAGTCGCATATTCCAGCACTCGTTCCCATTCCCAACGCCATGCAGTCTCTAAAGTAATTTCTTTGCCGTTGGTGAACTTGATAAATTCTGTGCCGTCATCATAAAACACATCTGCAACAAGTTGATTACGTAAATCGTACCCCCATAATTTAGCGGCGGCATTCCACCACCTTTGTCCAGGTGATTCTAAGCTTGGTAGTTCCAGGTAGTCATCAGACCATGCCATCGGCTTCCATTGTTCCTGTAAAGCACGAATCAAAATTGCGTTTGGGTAAACTTGTTTTTCATTCTTTTGCAACCACAGCGCATAGTCGATGGTGCTTCTAAACGCATCTTCTAGCCCACAAGTGCAACCTTCTAGGGCTTCACTAACTTGCTCAAGAGAAAAGTTTACACCAATGGTAACTAATGCCCGTTCATATTTCTTGAATATCTCGTATTCTACTGAATCCCGTTCCCAAAACCAAAAACTGGACATATCTGCAAAAAACATTTGGCAGTTTCAATTGATTCGATTGTAGCAAGTGCCTTGTTCAGTGAAGTGAACTATGGCGATCGCCTTCTTATGATCGCCATTGCCATCGCAACAGTATTTGAATTGCCTTGATGAATGCGGTAAGCTTTTGTAGTGATTCAGCCATTTACCAGCTTCCTCAGTTGCAAGAACACTGTTATGAGTCAGGATCTTTATCCAAACAACTGGAAAGAAATAGCCACAGCTTTGAAAGCGGCCTCTAACTGGCGCTGTGCCAAATGCGGTAGAGTGTGCTTGCGTCCAGGGGAAAAACCCGATAATTTAACGTTTTCTGAACGCAAAGCCCATACGTTACAAGTACATCATTGGAACAGAGACCCGTCTGATAATCGCTTAGAAAACTTAGTTTGTCTATGTAGTGGCTGTCACTTGTCCTACCACTGTTTTAGTAGAGGCAACGTTTCTCCTGGGCAGTTGTCACTGTTTGCAGAGCAGAAAGTTAGCTAGAACTTAACTTTATTTTGCGGTGATATAAAAATAATCAATAAAGACGATGAGCGAATATCAGTATTACGAATTTCAAGCATTAGATCGTCCATTAACTACATCAGAGCAAACGTATATTAGTAGTCTCTCTAGCCGTGTACAACTAACATCAAGAAGTGCAATTTTCACTTACAGTTATGGTGACTTTAGAGGTGAACCCAAGGAGCTTTTAGAAAAGTGCTTTGACGTTATGTTATATATGGCAAATTGGGGTACTAGACAATTAGTATTTCGGCTGCCAAAATCGGTGATTGATTCATCAGTTTTTGCTCCTTACTGTTTACCTGAGCAAATTACAGTATCTACAACCTCAAGCTATGTAATTTTAGATATTAATATTGATGATGAAGAATATCGGACTTGGATAGAAGGTGAAGGTTGCTTAAGTAAGTTCTTACAGATTCGAGACGACATTTTGCAGGGAGATTTAAGAGCTTTATATCTTGCGTGGTTAAAAGCTACTTCTATATCCATCACTGAGGAAGAAGAAGATTTGCTGGAACCACCTGTTCCGGCAAATTTAAAAAAACTACCAGTCTATCTAGAGGATTTTATAGAATTTTTTGATATCGATCAGGATCTCATAACATCCGCAACTGAGCTAAGTGTTTCTCAAAAATCTGAAGTTGAACCAATAGAAGAATGGATTCAAGCTTTATCATCTTCAGAAAAAAATGAATTTCTCCTCAAAATAGTCAAGGATGAACCTAATGTTAAGCTGAAGCTGATAAAAAGATTAAGGGAAATATTTAAGTCTTCAAAAAATTCTAGTTATGATAATATTCCTAGACGCTCTGTAACTGAATTATTAAAAGGTGCTAAAGAGCAAAATAAACACCGTACTAAGCAGGAATTGCTAATAGCACAACAAGAGAAAGTACGTAAGTTAGAATCACTGGCTTTAAAAGAAGATAAGGTGTGGTTGGAGGTATATAGATTAATAGAACTGAAGCAATCTAAACCTTACGAGCAAGCAGTTGCATATCTCATTGACTTACGAGATTTGGCGGAATATCAAGGGTCATTAGAGGAATTTAAAGCTAGTATTCAACAAATACAGAAGGACTACAGCACTCGTTCAGGGTTACTCTCCCGGCTTAAGAAAGCTGGATTGACTAAACTTTGATATTCAACAGCCAAGTTGTCTATAGAAAAGAAAATTAGAGAAATTTAGAACTTTTTGGGACAAGGTTCAATTTTGCGGGTCAATCCTTGTTAGCTGTACCAAAATAGCCCCAAGCTGGTTTAAGGCAGCATTAGTAGTTCGCTGGTGTTCTTCAAAATTCTGTTGGTGCTGTTCGTGACTATCACGTAGTTCTAGCAGCACATCATTTAGTATGGCATCCCTAGCCAATACAGAATTGACATTACTAGTCAAGTCGTTAACATTATCGCTGAGACTATCCAGTTTTGTTGTCAGTTGGGCGATCGCCTGAGTATTTAACTGTTGTTGAGATGCTACTGTGCTTAGAATTGCCTCAATCCGGTCTAGTCGGTTACTTGGTGTATCAGTCATGGCAATTTTAATAAGGAGCGAATTAAAATAATAAAAATTGCAGATACCTTACAGTATAGGCTTTCTAGCTTCTGCATAGGTATCAATTTGGAATTGACACTCTCACCGCTAATTGCTAAAGCAATGTAGCGGGAGATTCTTGTTTCTCAGAAACACGCTTTTTGGCACAAGTACCAACGAGTCTTACTGTTTCTCCACAAGCTTGAAATTCTGTGTGTCCCACAGTATTTGTTGACAGTATTCTTATCCCTTCTGCTCTCAAGTTCCGTGAAGCATTTTCATCTCTGTCATGGGTTGTTTGGCAACTTGGACAAATCCACTCGCGGATACTTAAGTTCAGCAAATCATTCTTATATCCGCAACAGAAACAAAGCTTTGTACTGGGAAAGAATCTGTCAACTTGGATAAATTTACCCCTCTCTCTCTCTAGTTTGTAGCTAACGAAATTAAGCAGTATACCAAAACCAGCATCATGTATTGACTTGGCTAATTTGGTACGTGCCAATCCTTTAAGACAAAGGTTCTCAGCTACTATGACTTGGTTATCATCACATAACTTTCGTGAGAGTTTATGGAGAAAATTTTGTCTTGTGTTTGATATTTTTTCGTGAACTTTAGCAACTACTTTAACTGCTTTACGCCTATTATTAGACCCCTTAACTTTACGAGACAAAGCTTTCTGTCTAATTCGCAGTCGTTTAGCATATTTTCTAGTAGGCTTGATTGGGTCAACCTTGTAACAAGTTTCACCGTCAAACACAGTTATTAAACTGGTTAACCCAAGGTCAATTCCTGATATTTTTCCTTCCTTGGTGTTTGTTAAATCTCCGGTTTCAAATAATATTGCGGCAAAATATTTATCTGTACTTATTTTAGAAACAGTTACAGATTTAATCTTGCCATTGATGCTTTTTGAAAGACTAGCTTTAACAATGCCAAGCTTGGGTAGTTTTAAGCCACCCTCTTTAATTGAACAACTTTCAGGGAATCGGATTGACTGTTTAGAATGCTTATTCTTGAATTTTGGAAATCCTGCGCGTTTTCCAAAAAAGTTTTTAAACGCTGATTCCAGATTCTTGAGTGATTGTTGTAGAACAGCAGCAGTTGGTTCTTGTAGCCATTCATAATCAGTTAGTTTCTTTAATTGGGTAAGGTCTTTCGCCATCTTAAGGTAAGTCATACCCTTACCTGTTTCTTCGTATTGAGTATTAGTTTTATTGAGGTAAAAATTCCAAACAAAGCGGGAACATCCAAAGCTTTTAGCTAAGGATGTTTCCTGGTCTTTGTTTGGATAAATTCTGACCTTCAGTACGTCTAACATCAATACATTGTTGAGAAACTATTATGATAGTAAACTATTTACCGCTATGTCTTGTCAATATATGTATCATCACGGTTTCAGGTCTATGTACAAGCTTAACGCTCACATCGTTTTGGTTGTAAAGTACCGCAGAAAAGCTATCAATGCAGAAATACTAACCAGGTTGAAAGAAATAATCACGGATACCCTTAAAAAATGGGATTGTGAATTGCTGGAGTTCAACGGCGAAGCAGACCATGTACATCTATTAATTGACTACAAACCAGACAAGCCACTCTCAACACTGATTGGAAATATCAAAACGGTGAGTAGTAGATTAATTCGCAAAGAATACCCCTGGTTGGCTAAAAAATACTTCTACAACAAGCCTTACTTTTGGACTGGTGCGTATTTTGTGGCTAGTTGTGGTGGTGTCACGGTTGAGCAATTAAAGAATTACGTTGAGAGCCAAGAACAACCAAAACAATGATTCGCTGCGCTCAATTTTTATGTTGGTCGCAATTCATCATCCCGTTAAGTCTTGCGACTGTAACGGGAGTCCTCTTGCTCCATTAAGATAGAGCAATAATTATCGTCAATTCACCAGCTTCAATTCTTCACGCTTTGTGCTGGAGCCAACCATCTTAAGCAACTGCTGATTAAGATAACTTTGCGCCGAAACGTAGAGGTTATCCCAAATGACGGGATTACGACAGATTTTGCTGCCAACTGTATTGCCTGCCAACTTTTCTGACACCAAATACTTGCGGTAATAGTTATTCCACAAATGCTGTAAAAAATCTTCAGCAAAGTCATCAAAAGGTATTATCCAGTTGTACTGTTCATCCAAAAACACCCGATAGGCAGCAACAATAGGCATAGCAATATCAGCCGGCGCAGAAAAGCCGAAGGAATATCTGCTATCGGGCAGTAGTGTATTCTTGCGCGGGTCGATGGAGGCGAGGTCAACAACTCCCTTTCTTTTAGGCTTGGTAATATGCTCCTCGATTACCTGAAATAGTCGTTGCTCAATCCATAACCCCTTGGACAATAACGGTAACAATTTCGACAACCGTTGTCTTTCCGTCTCACTCAATGATGGGGTGTTACTCACAGGTGGGTGCTTGGTTCTGCTTTTAGAGTCTGGATTGTATTTATTCCTATCCAAACAGTTCATCAACTTAATCAAATGGTTGACGTTACACTGCGGACTCTTAGGCGCACCACTTTGGTTCTGGTAATACGCAATTCTGAACTTTGTCTTTTGCTCACGTTCCAATTGCGCTAAAAACTGCTTGAGGAATTTGTAGTCGCCTCTGGCGTTGACTTTAGAACGCGCATCCACAGGGGCAGATGTGTTTGATGCCAGAGCGATATCCTTAGCCTCATCTTCTGTTAAGCCAATATGAATTGTGACTTTGACTCTGGCTTCGGTTAGGTCATATTTATAATTTCTAGCTTGCTCAAACGCTAAAACTGTATGCCCACCATTAATGATGCCGTCGCTACCACCCTCGGATGCCTCAAGTATCTCTAATTCTAGTTGTGTCTTTTTACTGTTGGGCTTGACCTTGTTGGCACACAATACAATTCCGCTATGCCGCTCGAAGAACTTTTCGGGTTCGGTGGTCAGTGAGTCAAAAATTTGTCTGTATGTCGAACTTTTTTTGTTTGGTTCCCGAATATTCGGTTCTAGGGGTAGGTCGGCGGGAAAGCTGTCAACGTGAACGGTAGCGATAATGCAATTGGAAGTTGCATTGAAAAACTGGTCTATTTTCAAAGCCCAATTTTTTGGCATAGTTTCTTTGGTGTGGGAGCGCAGTTGATATTAAAGAAGGATACAAAATTTAGGAGCAAATTGCACTAGCCAACAACTCACAATTGCTACAGCAAAATTAATTCACTAATTTTTTTTAGTACACTTAAAACTTGTTGAATCTCATTTGGTTTTTCTATAGATAAAGCATCAGAACGAGCATATTTTGGATTTTCTGCCTGAACTAGCTTGATAAAAACAAACTCTCTACCATTGACAAGCAAACCAAAAGTTGGTCGTTCAGCATTGGGAGTGTCGAGTATGTAAGCAAGTGCTTGAGGTAGTGCAGATATCACATCGAATTTAGTGCTTTTAGATTCAATAACAAGTATCCACAGTCTTTTATTTACAACTAAAACATCAATACTACCTTTAACAATAACGTTTTCATCTACAGCAGAAATTTCCGTGGAAGTTTCTGTTTCAATCTCGAAACTGGGTTGATAAAAACCAGCTAAATCAAGTAGTGGTGACAACACAACCATCTTCACTACTTCTTCAGACATGGGGCGGCGTTTAGTTAAATTTGAATAATTGCTTTTTACTCTTTCTAAAGATGCTTTTTCAATATCAGTTAGTAACGGTAAATTTTCTCTCCATTCTGGGAAAAAATTACTATCGGTAACTAACTCTAATCCAAAAGTTTCCTCTAGTTCGTAAAGACTGATATCCCACGCTTGGATTGTTTGTACCATAATTAATTAAGGAATAAAGAATACATCTGTATTATATAGTAGGCAATAAAAAATTGGATAGTCAGCAACTTTATGTTTGGTAATTTCTTTTTTGATACCATTTCACGAAAAAACTGATACAGATGTAAATCGCGAAAGCTTTGCTGCATCTAAGTTTTTTAATTGCGAATTGCGCCCTTCTCTACGTTCGCGGAGCGTGTCGTAGACAGAGGCTGCGCCAACGGTAGCGGGGCGTTTAGCCCCGAAGCGAATTGTGAATTGGTATGACACCTTCTTGTGCTACTGCTTACCGAGAGGATGTATATTTTTTATTCAGAAGTCCCTAATATCTGTGAGGTCTAGTAATCGGTAATGCTAAAAGACAATCACCTATTTATTTATTAGCTATGACCTTTAACGAATGTAAATGTTTTTTTACTTAAAAGCAGAGATTGTATAAATTATTTTTATTTCCAAGATAGCTAAATTTAAACATAATCTATTTACTAATAAATAAAAAATAAGGCTTTTTTACCTATTTTTTTATGCAAGTAAAAAAGGTAGATTACTTACAGTTACTAATAAATTTTAGTAACAAAATCTTACTGCCTTTGTAACTAAAACATCAATATGTCATTAACTAATAGTATTCATTTTAGAAATTTACAAGGCGATTTATTTGGTGGCTTAACTGCTGCCATCGTTTCGTTACCCCTAGCATTAGCATTCGGTGTCGCCTCTGGTGCTGGTGCTGTAGCTGGTCTTTATGGTGCAGTTTGCGTCGGCTTTTTTGCCGCTTTATTTGGTGGTACACCTACCCTGATTTCTGAACCTACCGGGCCAATGACAGTCATCATGACTGCTGTTATCAGTTCCATGACTGCCAGCAATCCAGAAGACGGCTTGGCAATGGCATTTACAGTAGTCATGCTAGCGGGAATATTTCAAATATTATTCGGAATATTCAAGCTGGGTAAATACATTACCCTCATGCCTTACAGTGTGATTTCTGGTTTTATGTCTGGGATTGGGGTAATTCTGGTTATCTTACAGATTGCTCCTTTTCTGGGGCAGCCTAGCCCTAAAGGTGGTGTATTGGGGATGGTACAAAATTTACCTCAGTTGTTAACTCAGATTAATCCAGTTGAAACAACTTTAGGTTTGCTGACACTGGCAATTATTTTCTTCATGCCGCGCCAACTCAAGCGATTTGCCCCTCCTCAACTCGTAGCATTAATTGTCGGAACGATAGTTTCTCTCACCATTTTCGGCGCTGCGGATATCAGACGTATTGGAGAAATTCCAGCAGGATTACCCACCTTACAAATACCAACTTTTACCCCATCCCAAATCACAATAATGATTGTTGATGGTGCAATTCTAGGAATGTTGGGTTGTATTGATACGCTACTCACGGCGGTAATTGCTGAGAGTTTGACTCGCACTGAACATAAACCTGACAAAGAATTAATTGGTCAAGGTATCGGTAACTTAATATCTGGTTTGTGTGGTGGACTACCTGGTGCTGGTGCCACAATGGGTACAGTGGTGAATATTCAAACTGGTGCTAGAACAGCTTTATCGGGTTTAACTCGTGCATTAATTTTATTAGTTGTCGTTCTGTGGGCTGCGAGTATAACTCAACCTATCCCAATGGCAGTATTAGCTGGTATTGCTCTTAAGGTGGGGATTGACATTCTCGACTGGAGTTTCCTCAAACGCGCTCATAAAGTATCATTCAAAGCCACAATCATTATGTACAGTGTTTTGTTCTTAACCGTATTTGTGGACTTAATTGTTGCTGTTGGCGTGGGAGTCTTCATTGCCAATATCTTAACTATCGAACGTCTTTCTCAGTTACAGTCTGAGGATGTCAGGATGATTAGTGATACTGATGATGCCATTGTTTTAAATGAACAAGAGAAACAATTGCTAAAACAAGCTCATGGACGCGTTGTGCTGTTTCATCTAAGCGGGCCGATGATTTTCGGAGTATCTAAAGCGATCGCTCGTAAACATTCAGCAATGGTAAACTATGATGTGTTGATAGTAGATTTAAGCAATGTTCCATTTTTGGGTGTGACCGCTTCTTTAGCAATTGAAAATGCTATTAAAGAAAGTAGCGAACAAGGTTGTTATGTATTGATTGTTGGTGCATCTAACAAAGTTAAACAGCGCTTAGAAAAGTTTGGCATTATCGGGTTTGTTCCACTACATCATATGTTTGTAGATCGTTTAGAAGCACTCAAACAAGCCGTTGCTTTAGTTAATCATCATGCAGGTTCTGATAATTTTGCTGTTAGTATTCTCCCTGACACTCATCAGTAAAAACTTACCGTAAATGAAAAATTGGCTTCTATCTATACTCAAAACTCAGTTTTTCAGATCCAAGAGTAAAGTTATTTAAACTTGCATAGTTGAGAAGTCAAGACATTATAGACAGGAGAAATCGGTAAATAATAATCTGCGATCGGATCAATAATGACGTATCTAACAGAGTTACTACTAATATTTAACGTGGCTAGAATGTTTTTCTGATTCAAGCTAAAAATTTTAATTCCACGATCAAACAAACGTTGAAATAAGTATGTAGTTTGAATTTTGAGCAGTTGACGCTTTTGTTCGGGGTCGAGGAAAAAATGCCAGGAGAACCTGAATTTGCGAAGGATTTCCGAAAAATCAGGAATGTTAAATGCCTGGCAGAATTCAGGACTGAATCCAGTTTCTGTTTTCCCCAACGGAATACCCTCAATTTTTGGCATAAAGAGTACTCGTTTAAATAAGGCACTTCTGACACCAGTTTGGAAATGTAAGTAAGCGGGACAAATCTGAAGTAGCTCTTTCTGTTGCTCGTTTAACTTGGTTTCAAATTCCCAGGCTAATTGTATGCTCCTAAAAAATTGTTTTCTGGGATTTTCTGCACAAGGGCGACCTTCTGAACATTTCAGTGCCAGATTTGAATCAGGAAACACTCCTAATTTATAATCATGGCAACCTAAAATGTGGATTCCTCTATGGAATTTCTCGGTGTAAGGATTGATATTATATTTCTGTGGATTGTTTTCTAGCGTAGCGATGAAATGAACTAACCTGCGGATAAATTCAGAAGGGCTGACAGATTGTTTCTGTAATTGTTCATAGATGCACGATTCCAGGTCAATTTTGATTTGACCTTGGGAGTAAGTTTGAACACCCAAAGGTGAAGCTGTTTTGTTCATATTTTGGAGTATTTACGAAAGGTATACCATCGGATAAATAGCTTTTCTGCTTCAATCCAGACAAATACTAGAGAACTAAATCCAATACAAACTAATAGCTCTAATCCACTCAGGTAATGAGTATTGAAGAAGGAACGGAGTGGTTCAACATAAATAAGCATCAGTTGCAGGATACTGGTGACGGTAACAGATAGAACAACGTAAGGATTGGAGAAGGGATTTACCTCTAACATCAATCGCGTGTTGGAACGGATTGCTAGTGCGTGTCCCATTTGTGCTAAACAAAGCGTAGTAAACACCATAGTCTGCCAGCGATCGCGATCTAACAATTCGCTTTGTAACTGGGCAGTGTAATCGTATGCCCAGACCATCATCAAGATAGTTATTACAGCCAAAATAATGCCAATCCGCGCCATGTAAGACCCTAAACCTCTGGCAAAAATGCTCTCTTTTGGATCTTTTGGAGGTTGTTGCATGACGATTGGTCTACCGGGTTCTACTGCCAGTGCTAAAGCCGGAAGTCCATCAGTTACCAAGTTCATCCAGAGAATTTGCAGGGGAGACAACGGTACGCCACCCAACCCCAGCAATGGCGCAGCCGCAATGGTCAATACCTCACCGATGTTGCTGCCGAGGATGTAGCGAATAAAGCGACGAATGTTGATGTAAACAACTCTTCCTTCTTCAACTGCCGAGACAATTGTGGCAAAGTTGTCATCCAGTAGCACCATGTCGCTGGCTTCCTTACTGACATCCGTGCCTGTAATGCCCATTGCCACACCGATATCTGCTTGTTTCAAGGCTGGAGCATCGTTAACTCCATCCCCAGTCATGGCAACAATTTGTCCTTGGGACTGGAGAGCTTGGACTATTCGTAACTTATGCTCTGGTGTAACGCGGGCATAGACGCTAACTTGTTGCACTTGTACTTCCAGTTCTGGCTGGGTGAGCTTTTGGAGTTCCTGCCCAGTCAGAGAGCGATCGCCTACTTTTGCAATGCCTAAGTCTTGGGCGATCGCCTGTGCGGTTAACTGGTGGTCGCCTGTAATCATCACCGTACGAATGCCTGCGGTACGGCATTTTGCCACCGCATCCCGCACTTCCGGACGGGGAGCATCCAGCATTCCCGCCAATCCCAACCAAGTCAAGTGAGTTTCAGCCGTATCTTCAAAATCGCGGTCTGATAATTTTGTCACGTTCTTCCTAGCAAAACCTAAGACCCGTAACCCTTGGCTGGCAAGCTGATTATTCTGTTCTAAAATCTGTTGCTGTTGTTGTGTTGTGATCATTTGAGACCCATCGCTCTGCTGAATGTGGGTGCAGAGTTGCAAAACTAGTTCGGGCGAGCCTTTGGTAAACATGATAAACACGCTCTCTCCCAGTTGGTTGGACGTATCCTGCACGACAACGCTCATCCGCTTGCGTTCGGATGAAAAGGGAAACTCAGCAATACGGGAGAAGGTTTGCTCCTCCTGGTCTTTGCGAAAACCTCCTTTGCCGGCAACTGCTAGTAACGCTCCTTCGGTGGGATCGCCTAAGATTGCCCAGTCGCCATTTTCCTTATGCAATACGGCATCATTACAAAGTACGCACGCCAGAAGTAGCGATCGCAATTCTGGCACTGCCTCCACTACAATTTCTTGTCCTACTCCGGTATTGGCCTGCTGATAAAACGCGCCTTCAGAGCTGTATCCCTCCCCTGTTACACGAATGGCGTAACTAGCGGTATGTACTGCCTGCACCACCATCTTATTCTGGGTTAGAGTTCCGGTTTTATCCGAGCAGATGGTCGTCACAGAACCGAGGGTTTCCACCGCAGGCAGTTTTCGGATCAGGGCGTTCCGCTTCACCATGCGTTGCGTACCCAATGCCAGGGTAACGGTAATCACGGCGGGTAAGCCTTCTGGTACCACCGCAACCGCCATACTGAGGGAGACTTTGACTAGTTCCTCAAACAGTGAGGGGTTGAACAATGTCCCCCCTAAAATCACGATCGCTACTATAATCAACGATCCTGTAACCAACGTATTGCCCAGTTGGGCCATGCGTTTTTGCAAAGGTGTTGGCTCTGTCTCGACGGATTGCAGCGCGGTTGCAATCTTGCCCAATTCGGTTTGCATTCCAGTGCTGGTGACTACCACTGTTGCCCGTCCCTGCACCACCTCTGTTCCAGAGAACACTAAATTGATGCGATCGCCCAGAGGCGCATCTTCTTGTAGGATGGCATTGGCTTGTTTTTCAACCGCGTGTGCCTCTCCGGTGAGTGCTGCTTCTCGCACCTGCAAGTTTGCTGCTTCTAGGATGCGCCCATCTGCTGCCACCTTAACCCCAGCTTCCAGCAGCATAATGTCCCCAGGCACCAGTTCTTTAGATTCCGCCTCCACTACTTTACCTTCGCGGATCAGCCGCACTTTGGACGATGCCATGTTTTTCAGTGCTGCCAATGCTTTTTCGGCTCCACTCTCCTGGAGGTAGCCCAGTAAACCATTCAGCAATACCACCGCAAAGATTGCTACCGCATCCTTGGGAAAAATGAACTGTCCCTTTACCAAAGATTCACGCACATCCAGAAGCATCGAAATAATGGCCACGGCGATCAGCATTAGTAACATGATGTTTTTAAACTGATCCCAGAAAATTTCCCAGGGCGATCGCCCACTTATTTCGACCAGTTCGTTTGTACCATAGTGCTGTAAATTCTCGTCAATCTGTTCCTGGGTTAAACCATGCGTGCGATCGCTCTTGAGCAGCCAAAGAGTTTTTTGAGCCTCGATAGTATGCCACGATCTACTCTCAAAGGGTTGAGGAATTTGAGGGTGCGATAAATTAGCAGACATGGGTAAAATGAATTGTACTAAAAAATAGTTCTTATATCATTACACTGCACTATAAAATAGTGCAAGCAGACCTGCATCGAAATTTCTTTTGGGATTGTTAGAGAAAAGTAGATAGTTTATCAGGTGAGGTTGGCTGAAAGTGAGGAGGACTGGTTGATAATGACGAAGGATGCTTTTAAGCCACGGAGTTTGATTGGTAGACAGCGTGAGCTAGAGCAAATCTGTAAAATTTTGGCAGATGACCAAGATTTGATGCTCACAGGTGTTACAGGAAGCGGACGACGAGCGCTGATTCGTTATGCCGCCCAGCAAACTGGAGCCAGAATTTTGGAGATCGATTGCTTGCGAGCCACCACCTCTTCTCGCTTTTTACAGTTGATGGCTTCAGGAATTCTGCACATCTTTGCAACAGAGGCAGAACGAACCTTTATTCAGCAGTGGGCTTGTGGCTATCCCTTGCAATTAGAACAACTATCCCCATATCAACCCCGCTTGATTTGGCAGGTTTCCCAAAATGATGAATGGTTGGTTCTGCAAGCCTTATTGAACTTACCTCAGGTGATGGCAGAATATTTAAGCTGCCGGGTAGTGTTTGTCTTTCAGAATTTCCCGCATATTCGCTCTTGGGATCGAGCAGGTCGATGGGAATCTTATTTGAGACAAGAAATTCAACGGCAAAACCGTGTCAGCTACGTTGTTTTGGCAACAACTCCAGAAGCTTGGGTGGAAGATAGCTCGGTTCAATTTGTCTCCTTGTTCCCTGTGCAACATCAGGAAATTCAAACCTGGGTTGTTGAAGCAATGGCAGTAGCCGACCTCAAGTTTGAAGTGGATGCCTTGAAACTGTTTTTGGACTATTCACAAGGACATGTTGGAGATGCCATTGCCCTGGCGCGGCGAATTTGGAGCGACTATCGTTGCTTCTATCAGGATGAACAAACTTCTTTTGCGTCCCCATCCTCCTCAAATCTCATCCAACTTCATCATGTACATTGCAGCACTTTACGATTGGTTGAAGATTTGTCTGTTACCTTTGAGTCTCTCCTTTTACTGCTGCCTCCTATTCAGGCACGAGTACTGGAAAGTTTAGCGATCGATCCTACCGATAGCCCTCATTCACGTTCCTATCTTCAGAAACACCAATTTTCACGAGGAGGTGGTTTTCAAGGCGCTCTTACAGGATTGGAACTCAAAGGATTAATTTATGGAGCAAAAGCCGGGTATCGAGTGGCATTACCACTTTTATCGTTTTGGCTCAAACAACGCATTTTGTAGCTTTAGTTACTTTTTTTTACTCACAAAAAATAGCTACCCCACCAAATGCCTTCTTCAACACAAAATCTGTGAAACACGTACAACCCGCTATGTACCAAAGTTTAATTACTCACTCGTCGCTCACCCCGTCGTCTGTTACTGCTTTGCAGCAACTAGACTCAGGGGTGAAGCTTCTCGCTCGTCCCCATTCCTCTCGCCGCCACAGCGTTAGCTTGGCGGCGAGAGGAATGGGGGTGTTGGATGAAAAAGTTATAAATAAATCTTCAGAGTAATAACTTTGGAGCAATTTAAATTAGAAAAAATAAGCCACTCTCTAATAGAGTGGCTCAAATTACTAACCCAAAATCCCAATCACGTCCGCCAGAATTGACGCAGCCTTGTTGCCAGTGGGAATGAATATCCGCTTGCGCCACTGGATGATTTCCGTGAAACATCCAACAGCCACAAGCCGATCAGCCAGGGAAAGAGCCTCAACCAATTCCAAGCGAGGTTCATTAGCAACATAAGAAAGACGCAACGTTACGCCACCTGGGAGTTGCTGTGAATACCCCTCGTTGAGAACTAACCAAACAAGTTCTGTGGGACTTAACAACTGATTCTTTAGCCCAAGTTGTTCCGTCACAGACTGAATATCTACTGCGTTGACCACCCGACCAAGAATCTTCTGTCCATCACTAGTTTGCAATCGGAACACTCGACTGTTCTCCTGAGGCAGAATTTTCCAGATTGGCAGCAGGATTCCGGTGACTAGATGCAAATAATCAGTGGTGAACTTGGGCAGTGCGTCCACCTCCTTTGACCAAGCAGCGATAAACGCCTCAGCCGAAACCTGCTGCCAAGTGGATGATTCCAATTGTTCGACTGGTACACGAGTTTCTTTCTGTGGACGGACGAGTAAAACCCGTGGCACAACACCACCATCACAGTCGAATATACTGTGCGTAGGAATGGATACAGCCGCGTTACTGGATTTCTGATTTACCATGAGTTGTCCTTGGTACTTAGCAGCAAACTCAAGCATCTCGACAGCAGTTCTGATGTTATTTCGTTGAACTTGCTCGACCTTCAGGTAGTTAGTTACACTCCCAGTATCTGGGTGCGTGTAAACAGATTCGCAGCTTTCGATAGTAAACCTTTCAGCACGGAGCGTTTCTACTCCAGCTTCAAAGATACCTGCGGCGATCGCAGTTTCGATTTGCTGACTCAACAACAACTCAAACCTCTCAAAGATGATATTCTGCATTCCTATCCTTAAAGCCAACAGTCGGTTAAGGAATTGTCGCAGAGGTGGTAAATCTATTTTCATACCGCCTTCATGAGATGTTAGCGATAGTCCAGTCATGGCTTCAAAAGTCCCTAGTGGAACCTCATAGAATCGACCTTGGAATATCTGTTTAAATAACTCATACAAAGCGTACTCTGCGTACTGAGATTCTAGATTATCTTTAGTATCGAATATGCCGTTACCGCCAGTTTGCCTCTGACCACGGGTGAGTGCGCCAAGACTGTCGAGCCGTCGAGCGATAGTGCTGATGAATCGGCGTTCACCGCGCACATTAGTAGTCACAGGTCTAAACACTGGTGCTGATGCTTGGTTTGTTCTGTGCGATCGCCCAAGCCCCTGAATTGCATTATCAGCCCTCCAACCAGCTTCGAGCAAATAGTGCGATCGCCGCCGACGATTCACAGCGTTGAGATCCGCGTGATAACTGCGACCTGTACCACCAGCATCAGAGAAGATGAGAATCTGCTTATCTCCCGCCATAAAAGCGTTAGTTTCCGCAATATTAGCGCCAGAACCCCGCGAATCAACAAACAAGCGTCCAGAATCATCCTTAAGAACTCGCTTACTGCGACCAGTAACTTCAGCCACTTGCTTGTGGCCGAAGTGCCATAGCAGTTGTTCTAAAGCTCCTGGTATTGGGTCAAGGCTTGCTAACTTATCAACCAAGGCATCTCTCAAAGCCACAGCTTCAGATGAAACAATAGGTGAGCCATCGGCATCGAAAGCCGGTTCGGAGCGTTCCTCGGCTTCAGATGATGAGTGAATCTCATGCAGATGTACAGGAAACGCGCTTAGCAGGTAGTCCATGACATATTCCCGTGGAGTCAGGTCAAGGTTTAAGTCCTTCCACTCCTCTGCCGGAACCTCATTGAGTCGTCGCTTAAGCAATTCTTCATTAGTCGATACGATTTGAATAACAACAGCATTACCCGCAGCTAAATCATTCTCAATTGCTTTGATTAGCATGGGACACTTCATTCCGGTCAGCAAATGGTTAAAGAACCTTTGCTTATGCGATTCAAACTGAGACATGGCAGACATCTTAGCTGCACGATTGTAAGTTTTCGCACCAGTGATGTTGCAGGCTTCTAAGGCTTTGTGCAAGTTATTGTGGATAATTTGAAAGGCATCGGCGTAATTATCGTAAATCCTTTCCTGGGTAGGAGTAAGTTCGATTTCTAACATCTCATATTCCACACCGTCGAAGGAAAGCGATCGCGCCAGATACAACCCCAACGCCTTCAAATCTCGTGCTACCACTTCCATCGCGGCGATACCACCGACTTCAATGGACTCCACGAAATCCTCTCGTGAGGTAAACGGGAAATCCCCAGTCTGCCACAATCCCAAGCGATTAGCATAGGAGAGGTTAGAGACTTTGGTTGCACCAGTAGCAGAAACGTAAACCACCCGTGTCAAAGGTAATGCGTTTTGCAACCGCAGTCCGACAATACCTTGCTGTGATGCACTCACCAAGCCGAGTGTTCCCTCTTGCGCCATTGCATTGCCCATTGAATGGCACTCATCAAAGCATATAGCACCCTCAAAGTCCTTGAGCGCCCACTCAACAATCTGCTTAAGCCGACTTTTGCCGTTCTTTTGAGAACGCAGGGTGGAATATGTGCAGAACAAGATGCCTTCGGTAAATGGAATGCGATCGCCTAGTTTGATGTTACTTAGGTCAATAATGTTCTTTTTATTACCGCCTAAAGCACACCAGTCCCTACGGGCATCCTCAATCAGTGCAGAACTTTTCGATACCCAGATAGCTTTGCGTCGTCCCTGACACCAGTTGTCGAGGATGATTCCCGCGCACTGTCTACCCTTACCCGCACCAGTCCCATCACCAAGGAACCAGCCACGGCGAAATCTAACAGCATTTTCCGAGCTAGTTGCCGAGACAGTCACATTATCCCAAGAATCATCAACAGTATAAGACCCTGATAGATATTCGGAGTGAGCTTGACCTGCGTAAATAACGCTTTCAAGCTGTGCTTCTGACAACAAACCTTGAGTGATGATGTGCTGAGGTAAATGGGGTTTGTATGTGGGAGCCGGGGGAGATACAAGGGCTAAGGCTGCACTTTCGCAAAGTAGCGACGGATGTGGTTTTGCGTCCTTGATTCGGATTCTTTGTGGGCGATAGGTTTCATAGAGAGTATCTTTCAATTGGTCATTTGCTGCCCAATCAACAATCTCATAATCTAGCTCAACGATATTAAGAAATTCGGATAATGGTTGAGTAACTGGTGCTGATTGAGAATTAGGCTTAACAGGACTTAAACGAATTGCTTTTGATACGGCAGTTTGAGCAGTTTGAGTAATTCGTTCCCAAACTGGTCGCTGTGGTAGTTGCTCAATCAGCGTTGCGAGTTCTGCTAGTTCAACGGTATCCGCAATACAAGGAATTTCTTGTGGATCAGCCGCCGGAACTTTGTCGATCACCGTCAACCGGGTGTCAATCTGTGTCCCGTGTTTACTGTAGACCTTACCGTTAATGCCAACCGAAAGAACTACCGTTGCTTTCTCCTGCATTTTGATAAAGGTATCTCGCCAAGTTAGATTATTTGGTGAAAACCAGTTGGCGGAAATTGTTACCAGTCTCCCGTGATCGCATAGTCTTTGCAACGCCGAGTTGATATGTCGTGGGGTAGCATCTGGATTGCGGCTGTTGATTTTGGGTGATGCTGAAAACGGTGGATTCATCAGCACAACAGATGGCTGAGTCTTTCCAGCCAGATAGTCATTTATCTGTTCGGCATTGACGGAGAATAGCGGAACACCAGGGAACAACCGCCGGAGAATCTTGCTTCTGTCGGACGAAATTTCGTTGAGCATCAGACTCGCACCCTGAAGTTTGGCGAACTGAGCTAATATGCCGGTTCCGGCAGATGGCTCCAACACTAAATCATTAGTTGTGATTTGTACGGCAACAGAAACCAGATATGCCAAAGACAACGGAGTAGAAAACTGTTGAAGCTGCAATTGTTCTTCGCTGCGGCGGGTGTGCGTGGGGCAGAGTGATTCAACCAGTTGCAACTGTTCTAGTGGATTAGTGGGCAATCCCTTATGCCGCAAGTACAAAATCGCTGCCACTTCCACAGATTCGTAAGCATCTTTCCATAACCACGCGCCCTCTGCCGCAGTACCGTGGAAGTGGCGGTTCATCTGGGCTTGAATCGTTTTCGTGGTCAGTGGTCGGTGTTCAATGAGTGATTTGCTGAGTTCAGTTGCAACGTTCAAGATAGATTGCCCATAGTCAAGAACGGTTTGCAGGTCAAAGAGAGTCCCTTGTGTAGCGATGAGACTGACCATATCTATATATATGAATACATCACTTTGCTTCGGCGTAGCCGTTTTTCTCTGTGACATCCACAAAAGCGATCGCACCGTGAAGCGTAGTCGGTGCGATCGCTGGGGACTAAGCAGTAAGAGTGCGCGATTTGGTGGACTGACGTTTAGGAGTAGAGGCTCCTTTTCGAGGCGTGGACGATTTTGCTCCCTTGGACTTGCGTTTGGTCGATTGTACTTCTTGAGCAATTACTGGTGGTAGCAGTCGTAGGCTAGGAAATGGAACTATAACTGCTGGTGCTGGCGCAGAATGGTGAGAGGATTGCGGTTCTAGATTCCAGGGGTCGGGTATTTCCTCAAAAGCGATTATGGGAGTGGATTGTTCGATTTGGGGCTGTGGAGTGGGTTGTAGTGCAACGGCGGAAACTGTAGGCTGTTCAATGACGGGTGGTTGCCATCCGGCTGGAGGTAATGGTACAACCCACAAGCCGCTAACGAAATCGAAAACCATCAATGAAACAATGCCCATAACGACTGCTTGAATCATGAGGGTGAGGGTATTTTGAATATCCATGATTAACTCCAAAAATTTGTACTGGTTGAATATGGTGAGGAGTTGCAGTTGGGTTTGAAGCGTTTGGTCGCTGCAACTCTCACGCTTTGCTTCGGCGTAGCCGTTTTCATCTAGTTGTTAAAGCGATGATCAAGAGAAAATACTCCCATCCGATTTAACACGAATAGGATGACAATTACTCATCAGATTGTCTTCCTGGCTTTGGCGTAGCTATGAAAATCTAGTTCAAAAAGTTAGTGATTATGTTTACCTAAAGCATTGAAATCTTGCTACTAAAAGCTAAGATCCAAAAAGTCAATAAATTGAAATAAGTAATGGCAAGCAAAGAAATCCAAGTCAGAGAGTACACCGTCAGAGCGCACCAACGCACAATACACACCCGCACATTCAACTTTGTGTGTAAGCAATGTGATCAACCGACAAGCCGGGAGACGTTTGGAGTACGCCCTCTGTATTGTGAAATCTGCCGCCCACCTTCGGCTCCTAAGAAGTCTGCCGCCGCACCTCCCAAGAAGGCCAAGCCGAGGGCTAAGGTTTATAAGAGTGATGTGGATTTTAAGAAATAGTTGTGGGGCGATCGCTAACCCTAAACAAAATGCTTCTGGTGAATTACTTACCAGAAGCCGAAGAGTGTGATTGAGTTTGGACGATTGGAGCCATTAATAGTTCAAAAGTACTATATAAATCGAAGTCCTTCTATACTTGGTCAGTTGAACTAATTGTCAATCAAAAAGCAGGTCAGTATTATTGTAGAAATTAGATTCAAGAGGACAAAAATGCCCAATTTTTGCAAATTGTAAAGCACATTTTATTTTGACATTTGATGCCGATAAAGTAATTTCAGGCTTTTAGAGAAAAATAGAAGAATGTCCCCCCAGCCAGATAGCGTAGGCATCTACTTACGAGAAATCTCTAAATATCCCATGCTGACTCCAGAGCAAGAAATTACTTTGGCCAGACAGGTAAAGCAGATGACAGTAGTTCAACAGCATAAACAAGTTCTCGAAGAGCAACTACATCAACAGCTAAATATACAGCAACTGGCTGCTGACATGGGAAAAAGCGAAACCGAAGTATTCCAGATTCTGCGGTTAGGGCAGAAAGCAAAAGAAAAGATGATTGCAGCTAATCTGCGGTTGGTGGTAGCGATCGCCAAAAAGTATCGGTGGAGTCAACTAGAATTTTTGGATTTAGTGCAAGAAGGTTCTATTGGGTTGCAAAAAGCAGTCGAGAGATTTGACCCGAATCGCGGGTACAAGTTTTCGACCTGTGCTTACTGGTGGATTCGGCAAGAAATCACAAAGGCGATCGCCAATAAATCGACCACAATCAGAACACCAAGTCACATGAATGACCGCTTGATTAAACTCAAAAAAGTACAACGAGAACTAGTAAAAATCCTGGGTCGGGAGCCAAATATTGCAGAAATAGCAGAATTTGCTGAACTTGAGCCAAATCAAGTGAGAGAATGTTTGATAGCGTTTCGCCATCCTCTGTCTTTAGATCGGCCAATGGGTCAAGAGGATGAAGTTGACTTTTTGGAAATTCTGCCTGCTGATGGCACTTCCCCAAATGAATACCTAGACGAAGGATTTCTACGACAAGATTTGGCGAATTGTTTGATCACACTCAAGCCACTGCAAAAACAGGTGCTGATGTTGCGCTTTGGTTTGGGTAGTGTTGACAAGCTCTCGACCAAACAAATTGCCGAAAGACTCAACATAAAACAAGCAAAAGTTGGGACAACTCAAAAACAGGCGATAAAAGTTTTGCATCGTCAGCAACCGCAGATGCGAGAGTATTTGGCTTGAGGGCTGTCATCTATACTGTGAACTGTGAAACCTGCTGTCCGCCGCAGGCTTTTAAGAAGTTTGTCGCCCCACTTCTAAAGAAGGGTAAGCTCAGAGCCATAACATACATGAGTGATGAGTGAACTGAATTAAAGTAGTATTGATGGCCAATGAACCTGGTTCATCGATGTTCTAAATCATGGATATATTTGACCAAAATTTAATCAACCAAATTCAAACCCAAGCGCCGTTAGCCGCGCGGATGCGTCCGCGAACACTGGATGAATTTGTTGGGCAAGACCATATTATTGGCCCTGGTAGGCTGTTACGACGAGCAATCAGTTTAGACCAGCTATCGTCGCTGATTTTCTACGGCCCTCCAGGAACGGGAAAAACGACTCTAGCGCGTGTGATAGCCAATACAACTCGCGCTCATTTTCTGGCAATAAATGCAGTTCTCTCAGGTGTCAAAGAAATTAGAGCCGCGATTGACACAGCACAAGAACAACGTAAATTTCATAACCAACGTACTATTCTGTTTGTGGATGAGGTTCATCGTTTTAATAAATCTCAGCAAGATGCACTGTTACCCTGGGTAGAAAATGGGACGGTGATATTAATTGGTGCAACTACAGAAAATCCTTACTTTGAAGTTAATAAGGCTTTGGTAAGTCGTTCACGCATTTTTCAACTCAAAGCACTCAATGACGAGGATTTGTACAAAGTTGTAGAGCAAACCTTAACTGACGAACAAAGAGGTTATGGTCGCTTAAAAGTAAAAATTGATGATGAAGCGTTAAAGCACTTAGTAAATGTTGCTAACGGAGATGCACGTTCACTACTAAATGCGTTGGAATTAGCAGTGGAAACAACACCACCTGATGAAACTGGAGTAGTTCACATCAATTTAGCAGTAGCAGAAGAGTCAATTCAACAACGAGCAGTTTTATATGATAAAGAAGGTGATGTTCATTTTGATACGGTTAGTGCCTTTATCAAAAGTTTGCGTGGCTCAGATCCAGATGCAGCGTTGTACTGGTTAGCAAAAATGGTTTATGCCGGAGAAGACCCACGATTTATCTTCCGGCGAATGCTAATTCTGGCAAGTGAGGATGTAGGACTGGCTGATCCGAATGCTGTGGTGGTAGTGAATGCTTGTAATGAAGCGTTTGACCGAGTAGGGATGCCAGAAGGTCGTTATCATTTGGCACAAGCAGCGTTGTATTTAGCCACAGCAGCAAAGTCAAACAGTGTGATGGAATTTTTTGATGCGTTGGCAGCGATTGAGCAAGAAAAAGAGGCAGAAGTTCCCAACAATTTGAAAGATGCGAACCGCGACAAGAAAGGTTTTGGACATGGGGCTGGTTATCTTTACCCTTATGCTTATCGAGATCACTGGGTAGCACAGCAATATTTACCCGCCACTTTGCAAGGACAAGTATTCTATCAACCTTCACTACAAGGACGAGAACGACAAATCAGTACCGAAGTGTCTCGCCGTCGAGAAGCTCAACTGGCGGCATTAGTCGAAGGAAATGCGATCGCTCCGCTAGAGATATTAACTTACGCTACTCCTGACCGAGCTAGTGAGCGTTGGTTGCAAAGGACGCTTTCTCAAGTAGGCACACAATTAGCCACAGTGCGCGATCGCATTTTTGAATTAGCGCAATTGCAACGTCACCATGTTGTACTAGAACTCAATGCTGGAAGTGGTTTGCTAACGTGGGAAGCGGTAAGGCAAACTCCTGAAGGTGGAGTTTATGCCTGTGTTCGTGCCAGTAAAGATGCGAATGCACTATCCCAACAAGCAGCGTCACTAAAAGAACTGATACGTCCACAAATTTTACAAGCCTCAATTCCTGAATTAGTTGAGGTGATAACTCAACAAGCAGCAAATGTCCAATTTGATTTTATTATTGGCCGCAATGTTTTAGTTTCTGAGCTTGATAAGTCAAATGTGGTTCAAAATCTAGCAAAAATAATACCACAAAGAGGAAGGCTCATATTGGCAGAGACTGTACCGCGTTACGCTCAACGGCTTTACCGTCTACTAGAAGATTACCCACTAGATAGCAAGTTATACAAAAGCTTAATGTCAGCAGAAGAAGCAATTTATGAT
This sequence comes from Trichormus variabilis 0441, assembly GCF_009856605.1. Lineage (NCBI taxonomy): Bacteria > Bacillati > Cyanobacteriota > Cyanophyceae > Nostocales > Nostocaceae > Trichormus > Trichormus variabilis. The sequence continues at coordinate 139,116 of NZ_CP047243.1, forward strand.
GACGGCTCCGACCCCATGCTCAATTGGGATATGGATGATTTGCGTGATGTTTTTAAATTAGCCGGGCTAGAGGCAGATGTAATTGTTGAGCTAAATTCAACGCAAATGCACATTAGTAGCCATTTCCTGGAGCGTTTATTTACAGATAATAATGATCGTCCAAGCTACGCACAACGTCTTGGACGAAATCTAACACCAGAAGAGCTACAAAAGGTTAAGGCAATATTTGCACAGTATCTGCTGAATCAAACAATTCTTTGGGAAAGTACTATCGCTTTTATTCAAGTAAATAAAAAGTAAACACTGCTAGTTAATTTACCCAACTAACAGCGAATTAAGAAATAGTACCTTAATACTATATATTTTTCTGTTGGCGACTCAATTCTTCTATCTCAACCAGTTTTTGTTGTAAAAGTATTTTAAGCTCCTCAAGTTGCTTACTACTTACATTTACTAATGACTCTTTAGAAATACTGCTGATTTTTTGAATAATAGATTTCACCTCTTTTGATTCAGATTCAGTTTTTGTTATATATTCAGCCTTAACTTTTTTAATAAGTTCGCGTGTTTCAGGTACTGTAAGATTTTCTGCTAAAACTTTTTGAGTAATTATAGTTCGCTCTTTTAAAGCCTTTTCTTCAGATGTATCTAAAGCTTTTGCTGATAATGTTGATAGTGCCAACGCGTGCGCCCCTTTCAGCCCTTTCTGACGAATCGCATTTTTTAAATCATCAGGTAAGGACAGCATAGGTATTAAATTAGATTTGACTGAAGCCGGATTTAAACCCAACTCCAACAATGATAAAAACAAATTTTGTTCTTCACCTATAATCCTCAGTGATTCTAATCCTTGTTTTTGCTCATCTACATCTAAACTTGTCAATTTTGCCAATTCTTTGATGTTACTGTCGCGTTCAATACGTTTGAGTACAGTTGCCAGTGCTGTAGTAATTTCCTCAGAACTTAATGCAGTTGCTTTAGTCACCTCTTGAATTACAGCTTCCGCCTTATCTAATGGGTTTAAGTCTTCAAATCCTAGAAATGTAATTAATGATGATTGTGTCAAATCCTTGGGCATAGGTACTACAACAGCCCGAATGGATTTCCATCCTAGTAGCTTTGCTCCCTCAGTACGCAGTTGACCGTCCAACAGGATATAACGACCATCTTCTTGAGCTACAAGAATTATTGGGGTAATCTGCCCATGTTTTTTCAGTAGTCTAGCTTTAGCTTGAATGGATTCTAACGTTATCGTTTGCCTGGGTTGATGAGGATTAGGATCTATTAATTCAAGCTCAATCTCTACTTCTCCCGCACTACTTTTGAGTTTTTCCCGTAGTATTTGTAACTCAGCTTCCAGTTCTGGGGATTGCTTAATTCTCAGTTGTTCTATTTCTGCTTGCAGTTGAGCAATTTTTTTTTCTTGGTCAGTTTTCTGAACTGCACCTTTAAATTTTTCACCTATTTGGGGCAAACCTCGTGCCATGAATACTCCTTACTTGTTTTTGATCAATTGAATCACATCATCAGCAATTTGTTTAAAGTCTTTACAAGCTGGATGTTTATTTCGGTATTTATGCAAAGGTAGCCCATGAGCGCTGGCATTCTTGAATTCATTAGAACTGCGAATTTTGGGATAAAGTTTTATATCTAGTTGTAGGGCAATTTCTGGCAGTTGCGAATGATACTGTCTGTGCATGGCTACTGTCTCATCATACATACTAGGTACAAAACCTAAAATCTGAGGTTTGGGAGTTAATTGTAATTCCTCAGATGTATTCATGCACCACTCTACCAATTCTGCTGAACCTGAAATTGCTTTCATCTCAAGTTGTATTGGTACTAAAATATGGGTTGCAGCAGCTAAAGCATTGACGTTAAGCATTCCCAACGTAGCAGGACAGTCTACAATAACTAGATCATGGGGTAAAGAATATTTTTGTAATCTGTCTGCTAACATATATTCTCCTCTCTTACGAATTACTAACTCATTAGCTATTTCTGCGAGTAATGGATGTCCTTGGCAAACCTCTATTCGGGGTTCATCCCATGCTGATGCTAAAGCCCAATCACCTATAAAATCTTTTGATAATACTTTAAACATTGTCTTCTCGGCTTCTGCGGCTTCTAATCCACAAAACACATCAAGCGATCGCTGCGGATCTAAATCTAACAGTGCCACTTTTAACTTACGCCGACTTACTTCATAAGCTAAGTGTACTGATAAAGTACTTTTTCCTACCCCACCAGCATTTGCTAAAACAGCTATTACTACTTGTGACATTGAAACACCTCAGTATATCAATACTATTTCAGTAACTTAAAACAAGTCTTTTAATCTTTATCTCTTTAGTTTTTGCAATTACTTATATTCGGTTTTATGTCGAATTTTAAAATTCGACAACTTTTGAGCTTGTTATGATTCGCTATCACCCCAACAGTTCCAGGATGCTTTAAGTAATTCTGTGAAGGTATGAGTAGAGAATTAGTAACACGTTTACCATGCTTTTAAAATTTTGAAAAGCAAATATTTTTATTAGGGTACATATAGGTACTAAATGTACCCCAAATATAATTAAAAACTTTTTGATTCAATTTAGTACCCATATAGGGTATATTTAGATGGCTTTTAGGCTATTTTTACTGTTATTAACTTTCGTATCTTATTTAACATTGATGACAAGCATTCACGGTTTACAAAAAATATTTTCCGCAGGGTTCGATAATGGCTACGGCAATCTAAAACTGCTTGTTGATGGCTTTGATGTTGTCCGCATCCCCAGCTACATCTCTACGGCCGACATGGAAGATGTGCCAGGGAGAGTGGAGTTTGAAGGCAAGGCTTACACTGTTGGCGAATCAGCTTTTCGTGCTGGAACCCATTTTGAACGCAACACCGACAGCAACGAAAACAAAGTCAAGAATGCGCTGACGACTTTGCTGGGAGCATTAGCACATTTGCCACACCGCAAAGCATGGCATTTGAAGATGGTGGTCAGCTTACATGATGTCGGTTTAGCAGAAGAATTAAAGCAAGTGCTTAATGGTGAATATCAGCCGATACTTGCAGGTAAACCATCAGAAGTGAAAGTAGAAGTGCTGAAGGTGATCCCTGAAGGAATGGGAGCATTATTTGGACAGCCACTACCCAAAAAATTGACTGTGCTGGACTTCGGCAATGGTACAACTTTGTTTTCGCGTTACAACCAGGGTAAACGAGAAGTACATACCCCATACCCAACAGGTGTTGAAGTTCTCATCGACGATATTGCCCAAAAGATGAAGCACCTCAATGGTGGTAAAGTCGCAGATCCAGCTAAAATTCGCTATTGCCTAGAGAAGGGACATACTCGTTACAACCGTGATATCGATATCAAAGATATTTACATTGCTTGCCTAAAAGACTGGTACGAAAAATACTTGAAGAAAGCAGTGAATCTGGCACTTGATGCCAAGCATTCTGGTGACGAACTCTGGGCTATCGGTGGTGGTTGTCTGTTACCGGGATTTACAAAGCTGCTGGAAAAAAACGGGTTCAAAGTTTTGGATAATCCAGTAGAAGCGAATGTCGTAGGGCTTCTAGAAATGGCGAAAACCATTGCAAGCAAGAATTAGTAAGTTCAGTGTGAGGTGAAAAACATGAGAAAAGAACAAGACAACACACCAGAGAGAGTTCGTATCAGAGACAGCTATCGCCAACGCATATTTATGGAATCGCAAAACCTGGATAAAAGTTATCAGGAAACTCTGCATTTTATTATTGATTGCTATTTCGCCTTCAAGAAAGGTGCGTTTCCTCTGCAACTAGGAGGGGTGCAAACATCAATTGCCCCTCTGGTAACTATTACTCAAGATCAACCCCAGACCCAAGAACCGGAGCCAGTTACCACTACACCCCAAACACCGGAAAAACCTGATGAAGATACATTTACACTAGATTTCGATTTGTAAAATTTAGCTAACTGGATGATAAAAACCTGTTTCTTCGTTAAGTTCCCACCCCATACTCGAACTATCTTTCCCCTTGCACCATGCCACAAAAAGCGGTGGCGGCAACTTTGCTGTCTGTTCGCGCAGAGTTTCTACACTGACACCTAAACGAGAGGCTAAACCTTCTTGGGTTAACGGCTTCATTCTGGGAGTAGAAGCTTGAGAGTATGCGTTTCTACCATAGTTTCTATTGCGCTGCTTCGGCTGGCTGTTTAAGTAGTTTTGAATTTTGACGATCGCATCTGTTAGCTGCGTCATTCGTGTTGCCATCGATTCAATTTTCTGCACCAAATCATCGGGTTGGCAGTTAGACGGTGTTTCAATACCAGTTGACTTATTTTCAATTTGAGCTTCAATCTCGTCAAGTCGAGAGGAAATTGCTGATATTGTTTCAGCATCACCACTACTTAAATTGTCAGTTAAATTTTGTTGTAAGTATTCCTCGACAATCTCTTTTATCCTAGAAGCCAGCCCGTTTTTCTCCAAGTCATGATCAGCAACTGCATCAAGGTTATCAAGAGAACCGTCAAGGTACATCTGGATAAAACGGGTCAGTGTCGCTGTGGCTGTTGTTCCCTTAGATTGACAGCGAAGAATAAACCGCTCCCACATCTTTTGGTCGCAGTTAAAGGATGCTAGTTTCTTCCCCTTACCCGTATTGCTCATATCTAGGTACGTAAGGACAAGCCCGTTAACCTTTTTATGTCACTTACCTTGACGCTCACCTTGAGAATATCATTTCTGCGGATCAAACTCCAGAAGCATCACCCCTTACCCAAATGTTTTCATTGTCATAAAAATCCCTCCGTTGTTCTAATGCAAATCCACCGAGTAGCAGCCCCAGCCATACCTCCACCATCGGCATTTTCAACTTGCGTTGCAGCTTCGGTAGGGCAATTTCATCTTTCACCTGGGCTAGATACTGAGCGATCGCACCCCGCCACTTGTCCACATCCTCATCACCCGCCAAAGAGTGGACATCCTCCACAGTCTGAATGTGACATACTCCCCGCACCGCCCTCTAGGACGGCGGGGGCTTCTCAGCGACTCCTGGCAACCCCTCGGACATTAACTGAGCTTTGAAGAAGGACGGGATGCCCCGCCGCCCTATATTTTATATTTCGCGCTGCATTGTGGTCACGGTCGTAACTAGCACCACACTGGCAACTATGCCATCTATCGGATAGTGCTTTCGGAACTGTCGCACCACAATCAGAGCATTCTTGAGAAGTGCCATTAGGGTTAACCGCCACAACCAAACACCCAGCACTTGCAGCCTTGGCGTTTAGTATCTGTAGGAATTGACCCCATCCAGCATCGGCTATGGACTTGGCAAGCATAGACTTAGCCAGTCCTTTGATATTTAGGTTTTCATGTGCAATGACCTGGGATTGATGTAATAACCATATTGCAGTTTTATAGTGAAAGTCTTTGCGCTGATTAGCAACTTTTAAATGAGCCTTAGCGACACGTTTAACCGCTTTCTTGCAACGGTTTGACCCCTTCTTTTTGCGAGATAATCGACGCTGTAACCGCTTTAATCGCTTCTCGGCTTTGCGGTAATATTGGGGGATTTTTACCGTCTGATTGTCACTTGTCACCAAGAATGATTTCAGCCCCATGTCAACGCCGAGAGTGTTATTCAGTGTAAGCGTGACATCTGTTTTCATGTTAGGTACAGTCACATATTCCAGACTGAGGCTAATGTACCAGCCGTCAGCTTTACGGGTAATTATAGCGGTTTTGATTTTGAAGCCGTCAGGAATTGGACGGTGCAAAATCATCTTCACCTTGCCGATTTTGGGCAGTTGGATAAACTTACCCTGTATGTGTTCTGGCTTGATGGGGTCAGGAAATGTCAGCGAACGATAACGCCCTTGAGGTTTAAATCTTGGACGACCAGATTTTTTCCCATTACAATCACCCTTAAGCCAACGTTCAAAAGTCTTATCTACCCTAGCAATTACGTCTTGTAATGTATGAGAAACTAATTCCTTATACTCAGGGAATAGCCCTTTACTATTTACTAAATCTTTTTGTTGTGACCACCTATTAGGTTTATCTTTTAAGGGTGCAATACTGCAACAAACTATAGAGCATCGGTCAATATCACATCGGTTTTGCTCCCACCAGTTAAACCGTTCTGCTAACCTGTAATTGTACTGGCGACGGCATAATTCAATCCAATGTTCAAATGTAGCTATTTGTTTTTTGGTCAGACGTAAACGGTACTGGTAGGTTATTCGCATTGTTGCAATTCCTCTACTGTGGTTGAAAAGATTAGCTAACCCACCAAATAGCTGATAACTTGCGGATCTATCGCCGCAATTCGCTTTCTAATTGATGCAGGTGGATTCTGGAAGAATCGCTTTAAGTCTTGGCTTCTCACCTGATAACAATGAATAGAACGTTTTTTAGCTTTAAGCCAGCCCTGTCTCACCCATTTAGTAATAGTCGTAGGATGTATACAAAGGCTTTTTGCAATTTCGCTGCAACTGTAATTATCAAGAGTGGGACGGATAGAGTAACCAAGTTTGTACAATTTGCAAGCGATCGCTAATTCTGTACGATAATATCCTCGTCTTTTGAGGCGGAAAGCAATTTGTTTTACTGTGAACATTTCCGCCATTTCTTCCAGGGTATCTAATTCTTCTTCAGTCCATTTAATACTCATCATTCATTCTCCAAAATCTCAGGCAAACAGCAAATTAATGTGTCTTTTTGAAGAATCCAGAACCCACCGAAAAAGAAACCAGGTGGGCAACCAGGACATCAAGGTAAAACTCGAAAGGGTTTTGGCAGAGTAGATCGCTATGAAATTTTACGTCCAACGGATTGCATTTACTGTGGTCAAAAAGCATTTGCACCCCTAGCAGTAAAAGTAGAAAAACACGCGGTAGCGCAACTAGTAGAATGTCCCATAGAAATAGTTGAGTATCAACGCCATACGTGCGTGTGTGAATGCTGTGGAAATATACAAACAGCAGCCTGGCCCCAAGAAATTATTCCAGGACAAGATTTAGGAACGTCGTTACAAGCATTTTTAGGGTGGACAAATAACTATGCACATATGCCCTACGAAAAACAGCAGGAAATGCTTTGGGAACTTGGTGAGATTGAAATTGGATTGGGAACTTTAGTCGCCACCAATGAACGAATACAACAAGCAATTGAACCGAGTATTCATGAGTTAAGTAATTGGGTAAAACAGACACAACCTAACATCCATGTAGATGAAACACCTTGGTCAGTTAAAGGGGTTAAAGAATGGTTGTGGGTAGTGGCTAATTCTGAATTCTGCCTGTTTACTGCGGCTGATACTCGTTCTAGAGCCGAACTAGAAGCAATTTTAGGGACTGAGTATACAGGTGTACTCAGCAGCGATGATTTTAGTGTTTATAATGGCTATCAAGCTGTTGCCCAACAGAAATGTTTGGCTCATCTACGTCGTCACTTCAAAAAATTGATTCAACTTCCCGGTCTTCACAACAAAGCTATCGGCGAAACCTTTGTCAATTTAATTGATGAAGCCTTCAGAAGTTATGCTCAATGGTTTGAAACTCTTGACTCAAACAGTTATAACGATTGGATAAATCAATTCAAATTCAAGTTGCAATTTTCTGTTGATCAATGGATTAACTTGGCAGGAGCTACGGCTGGAAACCTTTTACGTTCTTTGCGCGATAAAGCAAGCCAATGGTGGTATTTCCTTGACCATCCTGAAGTTCCTCCTGATAATAATCTCGCTGAACGCTCGCTGCGTTTAGCTGTGACAAAACGTAAGGTTAGTGGTGGTTCACGCTCGATGAAGCGGTTTCAACATACTGCCAATTTGTTGACGGTAGTGCAGACTTGTCGCCGTCAAGGTAGGTCTGTTATTGATTTTTTTGTGCAAGCTCTAATTGCTGATTCTAATAATTCTCACTCTCGCCCCTCTTTACTTCCGCAATATTAGACCTGAATCCTTACGAATCCAGAAGTCAGAATTTATAACTATTAAGCTGATTAATTCTGACTTTTAGCTTTTGAAAACTTTGGGCAAAGTCTTACCAAGACTCACCAAACTCATCAAGCATTGCACTAGAACCAGTAGCACATACACCGCATAAACCCATGTCCTCATAACCTCCAGGCAGGGTTAATTGATGCCCACAAGATGAACATTTATGCTGTGGTTTTTCTTTGCTTTTTTTCTTCTTGGGTTTCATAGTTTAAAGCTCTTTAAGTTTTTTAATTGCGAATTGCGAATTGCGAATTGCGAATTGATATAGCTACCGTCTTCTAGTAGGTACAACTGGCTGGTTTTGCGGTTGCAGTGATGCCCGTGCTTCTGCCTCAGATACTCCCGTTAGTGCGGGTGCAACTTCTGCATTCAGCGCCCAACGCTCGTAAGTATCATTAACCACCCAGTGAAGCGTCGCCCCTGACTCTGCACCGCTACGAATCATCTCTGCTGCTTCGAGTGCGTCCTTCTCAAAATCTGACTGTGGGTTACGGTACGACCACTGAATGAACCAATATGTACCCAGCGCCCCCTCAACCTTCTGAAACTCGGCACAGAAGATGTAGTTTTTCAGGACAGATGCGATCGCTGTATAACAAAACTCTTTTGGATCTCCGGGCATCCCTTCCTCGCACCACTGCTGAAACGCACGATGGGCGAAATGGTTGTACAGTCCGGCAAAGGAATCCTTACTACGGCGGTGCATCAGAAAAGAAAGCAGCATGGAAGCCTGACCCTTGAATTGGTCTTTGAGTCCGCCAGTAACAGGAATCACCCATAGTTCGGTGAATGCTTCGTTGGTGAATTTCTCGTTGATGGTAAGTAGACGGTCTGGGCGAGAAACGGCGATCGCAAAATCAGCTTTGTTCCCTTTGAGATATCCACCTTGTTGTGCTTCTAGAATTGTTAGCTTCGGTGGGCAGTCGAGCAGAAATTGCCCGTATTCCTCGGCGCAGTTGGCTTGTAGTTTTGGCTGGCTGGGAGGAATCAGAAAAACGCTGTTGTTGATTTTGATAGTTTCCATGATTTTGAATTACTTGTTAAGTGAAGTGGTTGTATAGTTGTGAATTAGCGTGATTGGAGTGTTTAGCCTTCAGGAAAGATATTTGCGGTAATGTCAAACTTTTCCTTTTCCTCAAGCCCTGATTGCAGATAAGACAGTGCAGCTTGGGCATCAGTAATTGTTAAATCCGGTTGATACTCCAGCGTGACAAAATCAGGGTGTTTGCTAATTTCCCGAAGGATGAGTTGAGCCGCATCGATAAATGACTGTAGAGTTGGTGGAGAATCCCAAGACTTCTGTTGTTGCTGAATGGGCGCTTCTTCTTGCTCCTCAGATTCAGCCGTCACTACAGTTACAGGGATTGTTTTTAATTCAAACTTGAGCAGTTCAAGCTGGCGTGAGTGGTGGTCTATCTCTGCCTGAATTTGTGTTTGTAGTTCCTCTGGTGTGAGTAGCTTTACCTCGTCTTCAACACGGTGTTCTTCATCCTCATACCGTTTATCAGGCATGAGAATATAACGCCATCCTTCACCATATTCACTGGCGAGAAATGTGCCTGCCGGGTAATACTTCAGTCCTATAATTGGCCCTTGCTGGGTACGTTGACCAAAGGTAAACCAGGGGCATTGCCAGCCCTGTGGAATTGATATTGTAGATTCCATAGTTGTGATTGATGAATGATTAAGTAGAAGTCAGGAGTCAGGATTCAGGAGCCAGAATTATTCTGATTTCTGACTCCTGGCTCCTGGGTTTTGAGTTACGCTGCTGTTAACTCCGCACTATCCAGCAAGTGCTTCAACTCCACAGAAGGCATTTGCTCAAGTGGTCTGTACTGCAAGTATTCATTAAGGGTATCTGTATACTCTGGCAACTCTGCTCTTGAAACCAACCACATCGCATCTGAAGCAGAATTACAAAATCTTTGCTGTTGTGTAGCGTCATCTGTGCGGATAAACCACCAGTTACCATTGGTCTGTCCCGCTTTGCCTAATTTCTGGTCGCCTCGGTAAATCCCATCCTCTAGCAATTCCAGCCCCAGGTTTTCACATTCGTCGGCAATCTGTACCATGATTTCGTTACCCGTTGTAGCGGCTGGGGTTTCTCGTTCTTGCACAGGTAATGAGCCGTCTTTATGATGTGTGCAGATGTAGCGGTAGCACTTTGCCCAAGTGTTAGCTCGGAACTCTTCTTTATCGTTGACCAATACAAGCCACCTTTGGGTGACAAATTCGTTGTGATCGTAGGCTATTTGAGCTATTAGTTGACTACTGATATAAATTTCATGGTAGTAGAAATTGATTTCAACGCTGGTATATTCTTCTGGTGCAATAACCTGGGCTTGGTCAGCAATGTACTGATTGAGTTCTGTTTGAGCTAGGGTTTGCTCATCTACTGCTTGCTGTCTATATGTGGTGTAAGGCATAATAGAAGTCCTTATCAAAGGGTAAAAGGCGATCGCAATGTTTCTCAGGCAGGCGGTCGTCTTTGTTTTTGTACTTCTTTTTAGCTACTACTAGTATCCAAGTCAAGCGGATCTATAAAATTTGTTGGTGCTTCTATTTCAAATAAAGGCACTAACTCATCTACGGGTATTTCCAATACCTTGCACATCTTTATTACTTTTTCTAAAGCTACTGTTTGAGCAATATTATTTTTACCACTATCGCCTAAAAGCTTTTTAGTATAAGCAATAGATATTCCTTCTAACTCGGCATCTACTAAAATTTTGTGGACTTGGTACGAAGAAATATCTGTGCCAAATTTTGCTTTGAGTAAGGCTTTTAATAGTTTTGCTCTTCCCTCCCCCCAACTAACATACGGAGCAGCTGATGCCAAAATCAGCATAAATTTTTTCCCCATTTAGATACTCTCAGTGCTATATTAACAGCAGTGGATACTAAAAGTATCCGCTCAAATTGAAAGCGATCGCCCGCCTGGAAGCATTGCGATCGCTTCGCTCAATCTATTCAAGAAAAAGTGAGCTAATTATTATGCTGACACAATTTTGGCATGGTCTAAAATCAGGCTAGATGCTCACTTTGGCGTTTATGACACCCTTAGCTGTTTTTAGCACCCCATAGTGAGCAATCATCATGCTGACACTAGACCGCGAAACAACATCAGCACCCAGCTACAGCATTCTTAACAGCAGCATTCAAGAAACTTTCACCTCTCTAGACCGCTTCGAGTGGCAGGCTGTAGGCGAACTCCTCCAAATGCGGGATCAGGAACTTTACATTGAAGCTGGCTACGCTGATTTTAAAGAATACTGCCAGCGCGAGTTATCAGCCTGGGGTGGTTATCGGAGAATCTCCCAACTGCTAGGGGCAAAGAAAGTCATCGACTCAGTTGGCGAGTTGGGGCAACACATCAAGAATGAGCGTCAAGCCCTTCCCTTGCTCCGACTGGTTAAGGAACCACAGAAGCTAAGGGAAGCTGTAGCGATCGCAGTTCAAGAAAACCCCTCCCCAAGTGAATCGGATTTTGCAGCTGCGGCTCAGAAAGTGGTTCCTCGACAACCACGCCAAAAAGCCCCGGTTCAGGAACCAATGGTTCCCAATTCCAATAGGGTCAAAGTTACCTTACCTTCACACCCTAGATATGGAGATGAAGGAACCATTGAGGCAGACGCACCGAACCCGACCCAGCAGATAGTTACGTTTACTCATGGTGAGAAACTGCTGGTTAATAATGATGATTTGACCTCTTTAAGTAATGACGCAATTGAGTCATTTACTACCGAGCGCAAATACCCCCCAGAATACACCGAAGCGATCACGCAATTGAAACAGCAACATCAGCAAGAATTGGAACGGCTGGAGCAAGATTTGAAAATTGGCTTACTCTCCGAAGCCACCGCCAGAGCAGAAGAACAGGTAAAAGAACAACTGACATCCCTGCAACAACTATTTCAGCAGCAGAAGGAGCAGAACATACAGCTAGAGCAACAGCTTGATGAAATGGAAGCTTTAAAGCAATTGGAATACGAAAATCAACAGTTAAAACAGCGTATTCAGGAGCTAGAGAACGCTGTACAAGAACATCCCACCCAACAATGGGGAAATACTCTAACCAAGCAGGCGACTAAGGCACTAAATAAAAGAGTCAAGCAAGCTTTAGATAAGACTATTGATTTGCGATCGCTGGCAGTTGAAGCACCCAAGGAAAATGCCGAGGAGTGTCTCAGATTGATGGGTATAGCTTTGGGTAATCTCGCCAGTGCCATGAACAACACCCAAGCCTTGCAAGCTGCGGCGTTAATCTTAGGCAGTGAACCGACACCAAGCGCGATCGCTTATCGTGCCGAGCAACTGCAATTGTTACCCCAGGCTGTTAACGATATTCGGGCGGTGCTGTCCAAGCTTGGGTGTACATGGATTGATTATTTAACAGTTGCCCAAGAGTATGAGGTCATCAAACAAGATTACTGGTCAGAGCTAACCCCCGACGAAATTAAGTTAATTACTGCACTAGAGAAATCCACATTACCTAAAGTTATAGAAGTAGGTTCTATCGTTGCCCATGCTGATCAGTATTGCGCTTTATATGTAGCAAGGGGAGAGGTTATAGAAGACTTGGGCGATGAGGTCTGGGTGGCTTGGGAGCATTGGAAAGAGCGCCCGAAAAAGACTGACCGCTATTTCAAAGACGAGTTACGCCTGTTGTCGGACTAATAACAGCTAACACACAAATATCTCACTCAACAGATGTGGCACGGATAGAACGCCGCCGATATTGTCATGCTCAAAATTAGGAGAAAATATGGCTTCAGCTTTAAAAGCGATTAAAGGTGGACATAAGCAAGGCGACCGCCAAAAACCCTCAGACGAAAAATCAATTAGACCCCACTGCAAAATCTCGATAGAGGATATCAACTGGGTTAGACAGCAAGCGCCCTGTGTGCAGCAGTTGTGGTTGGACTCGGTTGCAGCAGAACAGTTTGGTGGGGCTGCTCACAAATTAGATACCAGTCTCACCTACAAGTCGCTACAAAAAGCGTGTGCGGCGTTGACGGCTCAGGGGTTGTTTCAGTATGAGGAAGTGTTTGGCCGTTTGCCTTCTGGTAGACCTGGGTTGATTGGCTATCGTGTACGTAATTTGCATGGTTACTACAATCGATTCTATTGGGAGTCGTCTACATCAGGCGAAACTAATTCTTGTGACGAGAAAGCTGTCCACGCCGAGGGGAAAGTTAACCACGCAGAACCGAACCAAAACCACCCCGGCGTGGAACCAATCCAGCCTGATTTGAAACAATTCCAAAAGAATGTTCAAAAAAGTCAGGATTTGCAAGGGTTACAGAAACCTAACAACGTTTCTAACAACCCGTTAACTACCTACCAACAACCAACTAATGTTGGTGTTGGTATGGTAGTTAGTTCTTCCACGCCAAAGGAAAATTTGCACGGTGAGGAGACGGCTGACGCGCCTTTGGGGGGCGCGTCGCCTCAGACCGTGGAAAGCGTGGAAGAACAAAAGCAAGAGTTACCTACGGTAACGGACTGCACGACGCTGACGCTAGTGGATGATGTACAAAGTCAACCCGCTTCGTTGTTGAATGAGAAACAAGACTTGGGTGTTGAGCCGGGAACCAGTCATGAAGGCCATATTTCCGCCCCGCCTGTTGCCCCTGGTTTTGAACATTTGGTAACTCACAGTGAGGAACCCGCAGAATATAGCCAACCTGCTCCGTTGTTGAGTGAGAATCAGGATTTGGGTGATGAGCCGGGAACCAGTCATGAAGGTACGGGTTCCGTGCCAAGCATCCCAGATGAGGACAAATGGTCGAGTGAGGCGATCGCCAAAAGGTCAAAGGCTAGACCCTGGCGGATGGAAAAGTTAAAAATGGCAGGGTTACTCCAAGAAAATCCTGGGTTAGATTTTCTGATGGAGTGCTGGCAGGATGACCCCGCTTTGCAGATTGTGATTAAGGGGCTGGTGCAGAAGTGTCCGCAGTGGGGTTATGTGGTTGTGGATGGGCAGTTAATTGAATGGGAGAAATAGCAACCATCCAGAGGTTCAGGAAGTTTTGCAGCAGTTGCGAGAAATGCCCTATACCCCATACGCTACAGTTCTGTCTAAATTCTGAGATTCAGCGTACAGTCAAGCACTACTGGGAAAATATAGCGGGTGCGATAGCTTTAATATTCAGTCAGATATTTCTATTAGTTCTTTATGTTTATTAAATACTTTTATTGCAAATTCTATAAGCTTTTCATGAGCAAACGAGCAATATTTTAAAGCATCTATTACTGTTTCACTTGTATCAGTATTTTCAGGTACTTCCACGAACCATTCCTCAAAACTAGAATTTATGCCCTTACAGATACTTTCAATAATTTTCCGCCGTCTTTTAAAAATGTGATGGGGATTCTTTGGCAGTGGCAGTTCAATAGATGGTACACCTTGGTTCTCATTTATATTAATAATCTTTTGAACAATAAAAGAGCTACTTTCTACTTGATCAATTGGAGTAGAGTGTATAACTAAATCCCTGTATTCACCAAGCTCTGCTAGCCAAGATGCTGCTAATTCAACATTTGTTATATTAATAATTTCTAAGCTAAAATCATCATAATTATTCAGTTTCTTTAAAACATATTTAATCAAAGAACCCATTGTAGTTATTGGATTTTTGCCGTATTTATTAAAAATGTATACGTGCATAAATTCAGCAAGATAGTCTCTTACAAGACAAGATTCAACCAAAAAGGAATGTAAAGCAAGATAGATGTTAAATGTATTTGAAGACCGGAATTTTCTCCCATTCTTAAAATCTCTATATTGACATTGAGAATATAGTTCTCTAAAATAACACTCTGATAAATCACGCAACCGTGTCTCACAGGCCTTAAAACCGAAACTAATTCTTGAAGAAATATCTACAAGATAATAATCTTGCTTGGTATGACCTTCAATACATAAATTATCCCAAAGCTTGATAGGATTATCCAGATTGTTAATTTGGCTTAATGTACGCCAATTAGGAGGATACATTTGTCCGATAGATTCAATATTGTTATAGTAGTCCAATCCTAATATACTCAAATTTAATTTTTTTAGTTCATCAATGAAATCTATATCCTTATAATAAGAACTAGAGATGTCAATATTTACAGACGCTTTATCAATAAGATGTGGAACAATCTCAACTGGTGAACCGGGATTACTGATTGCTCGTAATCCTCCTTCCAAATGAGCAACATAAGCCTCAGTTTTCAACGTCTTAAATATATTTTCTAGCATTGATTATCCTCTTTTTACTTAGGTGTTCAATCTTTAAATATTAAATCAGCCTGTTACATCAGCGCCAACTTATTGTGTTTATCTGGTGGCAAATTTTTATAGGCAAGCATGAAAATTTGGTATTGAACGGAGCTATATAAATAGTTATCTAAATACTATTTTAAAATTAGTAAGGAATCTTCCTTTGTATCATAAAGCATTTTGTCTAGCTTAAAAGGATTTCAGCCCCTACCAAATTAAATATTTTTTGTATTTTTTGAGTTAGAGGCGAGCTAATATCCCCCTTTAATTAGCCTTTTGGCTTATTTAAGTAAGAGTATTATTAATAATTACAAAAAGTAGACAATATTTTTTAAAAATTTGCATTTATATCTAAGATTTTTATAGAAAATAGTATTAGTAAAATTATTACAAAAATATCCAAATGAGGAGTAAAATAGTTAACATAGCATATATAAAATAATAATATAAAGTGATTAAGTTATTTTTAGATGTATTTTTATTTATAGATATTTTATTATTAAACTTCTGTGATGAAAGATGAAAAATTTGAATAGTGTTGTCATCACTTCCACTTGCGATAATCTTACTATTCGTGCTAAAAGCAACTGAATTAACATTATTATAATGTTTATAAAATCTATGAATCTCTTTTGCAGTAACAAGATCCCATAATATAACAGTTTCATCAAAACTTCCACTTGCAAAAGTTTCTCCATCAGGACTTATAATGACAGAAGTTACAGAATCACCATGTCCAGTTATAGTGCGAGTTTGCTTTCCTGTTACTAAATCCCATAATTTGATAGTTGCATCATAACATCCACTAACAAGAGTTTTACCATCAGGACTAAAAGCAACTGAAAGGACAAAATGGGAATGCCCTATGAGAGTATTAATTTGTTCTCCTGTAGTTAGATTCCACAGCTTGATGGTAGTATCATAACTTCCGCTTGCAAGTATATTTCCATCAGGACTAAAAGCAATTGAAGAAATACCTTGAGCATGACCTATCAAGGTACAGATTTCTTCTTTTGTAGTTAAATTCCACAGCTTGATAGTAGTATCATAACTTCCACTGGCGAGTATATTTCTATTGAGACTAAAGGTAACTGAAGAAATGCCTTTAGTATGACCTATCAAAGTACAAATTTGCTGCATTGTAACTAAATTCCACAACTTGATAGTTTTATCAGAACTTCCGCTAGCAATGATTTTATCATTCGGACTTATAGCAATAGAAAGGACAGAATCAGTATGCCCAGTAAGTGTACAAATTTGCTTTTCAGTGGTTAAATTCCATATTTTGATAGTAGTATCATAACTTCCACTGATAACCATGTTTCCATCTGAACTAAAAGTGACTGAGGAAACCCAATTAGAATGTCCAATGAGTGAATTTTTTTCCTTTTTTTCTATTAATTTTTGTGACTTTGATGTTGATGGAAAAATATCAATGCCAAGATTATTGGTGCGTTCGCACCAATAGCATTGACCATAGATTCGACTGTAATAATGGCTATCTGCCTTACTACAGACAGTTAAATCATCAAGAGCCAGCCTAAGCGCTTTTACCCATTCCTTAGCAGTGGGACGTAAATTAGGATTTTGATACCCTTCATTAAAACATTTCAAAAAACAACGCTGAACTTCTGGATGAATAATATTAAAATCAATAGTTCTGTTAGTTGATTGAATCAGGCTATTTACGCCATACAGCCAAAAACCTTGGCGGATTAACTCGTTGACTTCTGGTAAATCACCTGTGCCTATCCATTTGCCACCAAAGGGACTTTCACCGCCAAATAAAAGATGATAAATTATCACTGCTACGCGGAAGCGATCATGCAATTCTGTTTGATCTATAAGAGAAAAATCCTTCCCAATCAATTCTGGGGGTGTAAATCCTGGAGAACCAACCAAACACCGATAAACTTTACTATTATTGAGGTGTCTAACTTGAAAAGAATCAGTATCAATAATTGAAGGTAAAGCACGGTTATTAACAAGAATATTTTGTGGCTTAATATCACCTAAAACATAGCCAAAGGAATGAATTGCTTCGATTATTGAAGCAATATTAAGTGCTGTTGTATGGAGAAAACGCCAATCTATCTCAAGTTTTAGCTTTTTTCTACGTTGAGGGTTATATAAGTCAATGAGTTCTTTTGCTCCCTTAATCTCTGGCATTAGAAATCCTACATACTCACCTTGAGTAGTTTTTAGTAACGATTGAGGCCAAGCAAAAGAAATATGGTTCAGGTGAGAATTTGGTTCTTGGGGTGGAGATGAAATCATCACTTTTAACTTCTCTAACCGCTCAGAAGTTGGCAAATGATATATCTTTGCTAAATATCCTTGACGATCTGTATGCCAAACCTGTGCTTCACCGCTTTGTATAGGTTCCCCCAATAAAGTAATTAGTTCATTTTTAGTATCACAGATAAGAACTGCCATTGAATTTTATTTCCTATTAAATAGGCATAGAAGTAAAGTCTTATCATCATCCGTGCGAGTATTTAATCTTTCAGAATTAAGGAAATTTACAAGGTAATGATCTTCACTCTCTGGATTAGCTGTTTCTTGCAAATATTCTTCCAAAGGTTTAAAGAATGGTGTAAAAGGTTGCCAATCTCTTAAGCGAATTGCTACTTTCTCTAGCCCATCAGTAGAAGCAGAAATGAAACTTTGTTCACCTGAAATAACCTTTATTTGCATCTCTTTAATTACATCTTTTGAGGTAAGAAATGTTGTTTCATTAGCAAATTCTCCTTTATCTGGTTCAAATAATAGTTGATAATCTGAATCTTGGAGACGTACAACAATAAACCCATCACCAATTTGCATAGCCGCAAGCCAGTATGGAGTGGCTATAAACACTAAAAGAGTACAGGCTAAATCATTAATGGAATAATTTTCGTTATTAGCATGATTTTCTAATTCTTGAAGAACTTGGGCTACAACTTTAATAAAAAACTGTTCAACTTCAGGTGTAGATAGTGGTTGAGAGAATTTTTTTTCTAATTCTTCTTGTTTGTTAGGAAATTTATTAATTTCCGAAAAGCACTTAATTACTGTTTTTACAGCTAATTTTGAACCAATATCAGAATACTTAGCACTACCAGCACCATCAGAAACAACGCCTACGATTACATCATTAAAGATGTGATAACATCCGTAGTCTTGACAAGAGATTTTTTGAATTTGATGGCTTGTTCCCATCGCAGAACGAGCAATTGCTTTCCAACCCACAATAAATCCTTGAAATTCTAAGTGGTAATCTGACCCCATCCGACAGGAGGTAGCGCTACAGCTTCCCCAATCTTGCCGCTAGAAACTCGTTTCATGGAAGTAGATAGCCAAACAAACAGTGAGCGGAAATCTAATCCATTGAGTATCACTGGCGGACGCTCTGCTGGTGCAATCTGTCTGAGTTTGTTGAAATCAGCCCCCTGTACGCCAACGGTGAAAAAACATAATCTGCGATTAGCTTCAGCCTCTTTTACTCTTTGTGCTGCCAAATGGTAATAATCTGTTGGCGCTCCATCTGTAATCAGAAATATCCAAGGGCGATAGTACAAAATGCCGTTCTCTTTGTATGCAGACTTTCTGGTTTCCAATAAATCTAAAGCATATTCAATTGCTTCACCCATAGGGGTTACGCCTTCTGCTTCCAATTGCGGAGGTGTGAATTGATCGATGTTTACAAAGTCTTGCACTAATCGTACAGGGCCAAATGTAATAATCGCCACTTCAACACTTAACGATGCTTGTGAATCTTTGATGACATCTTCTTTAAATGTAGCAAGCCCACGATTTAACTCTTGGATAGGCTGTCCTGACATAGAACCTGACGTATCAAGTAATAAAATTACTGGGCAACGATTTTCTGGATTTTCCACAAACTCAGGCAGTCCTACAGGCATTGTAATGCTCCTGCTTAAATGAGCTTAGACAAGAAGTATCTTATCAATTTTCGTAACTTAAACAATATACCTTACGTGAATTTACTATTAAAAGATTTGAATGATGAAGTTGTGGTGGAGAAAAACTTCACTTTTAAATCTCAAGTTTACAAGGTGAGCGATAAATGTTAAATATCAAGCAAAGTGCAGATTTACAACTAATGTTTTCCATAGTTACATAGATAAAATATTATGTATTTTATAGGAAATAAATAATTTAGTTATTAATTAATTAAAAGTAGATTTATATTTGTAAAATGATATGATTTATGTCTAAGCCACCTATGATGAAGAGTTATTGGCTCTACTCATATCACCAAAATAAACTTTGTGCAATAGTTGAATCATCTTCCCCGAAGATCCTAATTTATGAACTTGTTAACTAATGGTAGAGACAAAGTATCAATACTACTAGCAGGAATAAGCTATTTTGTAATTGTATTTATCGCAAGTCCTGTAATTAAAGGTGGGGTTCGTTCTTATCCTAAAGGCATTCCCTTATGGGAGTTACCAATTGGCACATATAAAACTAAAACCAAGGAAACCGGAGTAACTTGTGGTATTTATTGTCTTCAACTAGAACTTCCAGATGGACAAATATTTAATGGATATCTTGATAAATATTCTGATCTTTGTACTCAACCCACATCCTACATTAAATGGGATGGATATAAAGCGAGGGTGAGGGATAAGTGCGAGTAGAATTTGTTATTTGTGCAGGACTGCTAGGTATTATATTTCAGAATGTACCAGAATTAGACTATTCATCTATTTATAGAAACAGATTAGATGAATACGAGCGACATTTACCTAATTATGGATACATAGACGAAATGATAGTACTGAGATCAGATAACTACTCAAGTATTGTACAGACAAGCGATGGTAAGCAGTATGTACTTAATACCAAGTTACCTCCGAAATCTAGATGGCGGGGGGTACAGGTACGTAATAGAGTTGTTGTAAAAAAAGACTATGTTAGTGGTGCTACAAAAGTATGTGCTGAACATCTTAGTATAGACTGGCGTAGTGGTGTCGTTAAGGTAGGCAGTATTTATGTCAGCACGCCTGATGGCAAAATGACTGGTTGGGCTAGTGTCATTAATTGTAAAAAAAATTAATTACTTGTTAATAAGATGCGAGTGTAACAGGTGGTATTTTTAGCTTTAATCATCACTATATGTTTTATTGCAGCTATTGTTAGTAAACTTGGCATATCTCCTTATATAGCTAGTGCAGCAACCATTAGTTTAAGTATTTCCCTACACCTGCCGTTAAACAAAGTAATAATTCTATGCGTTGCAGCATACTGTACAAGTTATTGGGTATACTCTGCCTTTGAGGTAGCGGGGCTTTCTATTGACTTACAGACAACACTTGCAGGTGTAGAAATAAACCCTAGTAGAAGTATGGTGTTAATCGCTATGCTACTAAGAATGGGAATCTTTTTCTTGTTCATGCTTCTACCAATAGGTAAGCCAACAATATATATAGAAGGATTTTTGCTAGTAATATTAGTAATCGTGCTAGTCATATCTATTAGTAATAATTTAACAGCAGATTTGCTAACAGTTTTGATTCAAGCAGTCTTGTTCGGAATATGTTTTTTCATAGCAGATAGATTTGCCTTTGATGCAAATTTAACCCCAGCATTACTAGCAAGCATGGGAGTATGCCGATTGCTAATGAGTGATGTTGGTAAGGGTGAGATTCTATCGCCTGTTCTTATTGCACCAGGATTGATCAGATGTGGATTTATTTTAGTTTTGACCTGGATAACTCCTGGCTTCTCTTTCTCTTTAATAAGTAATAGCTTACTGCCTGCTACTTACACAAGAAGTATATGGTTAGCAGCACTTAGCGCTGGAGTAGAGGGTTGGGCATTGCGTATATGCTTATCAGGAGAAACAACTGGTAAAACAATGTTGAGTTGGTTACTTGTTCAACAACTTGGTACTGGGCGTTATCCTTTTGATTCAGCTATGATTATCTCTATCTGGCTTGTAGTAATTTTAAGCATGATAATAGCATTAGTAATGTTAAATATTCCTGCTTGGTTAAAACCGGCTCGTGAGATAGGTATTTTTCTTTTAGTGTTACAAGGAGCTTTAGTATCTGGCGGATGGGTTATTTTATTTATTATTGTAGGTTGTCTTATGCAACTTATTAGATTAACTTTTGGAGGAAAACAAGAAGTGCTTGCGACTGGGTTTTTAATTCCAATACTAATACAACGATTTTTCTAGAATAATTAAATCTAAATGTATAGAATGTAAACTTGAGTTTAATTCTTACATTTGTATGAAATTAAAGATTAATCTTTATTAATTAAAATAACAATTGTGGGTGGGCTTTCATGTTGCATTATTGAGGATGTAATGAGTCTTGTAGTTCCTGTTAGTTCATGTAGTATAAGTTCGTCTTCAAATTTAGAAATCTTTAAATTGTTATTCATTGGTATAAGAACTCTCCAAAAAAAGAAACTAAATAAGCATACACTTATTACTAAGTTTTCATCTTCTTTTTCTATGGAAATTATGTGCCTAAGTTTAGTTTTCTCGTTTTCACATCTTGTTATAATATTTTCAGATTCTTGAGTTGAGAGCAATTCACATATTACGGGACTAGATATACCATTGCTGCCTGGGTTGAAATTTCTTTTTCCCAAAATTTCTTCACGAATTTTAGCAAACGCTAAATCTGAAAAAAAAGTTTTATTAGTTAATTTATATCTTGTGTTTAAATAGTGAGCGCCACCCAAAGCAATTTTCAAAATTGAAGGGTAACTATTTATAATTTTTGATTTAGTTTCTAATTCAAATTCTATTCTTCTAATATCTATTCGGGGGATTTCTTCTCCTGAATCTGAGTCATAACATTCCAATTGAAAATTTCTGTTTTGACTAGAAAATACTTCCGAATATGAAAAATTAACATCAATTTTGTGTCCGTTTTGTAATATAGCCCGCCCTGTTCTCTTAATAGACCTGTTTTTATAAAATTCAAACATCCAGCTTAATCGATATAATTCATCATCATAAGTTTTTCCTAATAACTCATTACAGTTTTTGCAAGCTGGAATATGCCAACTGCGACCACCACCAATACTTGTTGGAACAAAATGCTCTTTTGTTTTTCCTTCTTCTGATTGTTTCTTTCCACTTCTGATTCTATTACAGTAAACGCAGTAAAAACTCATACAACAAAAATTTTAAACCTACTAAAATAATTATAATTTATAAAAATTTTGAACGTTCTGCATACTATTATGGTTATTTTAGTGTCCAGACACTGCCAGTTAAACTTTCTCAGGAAAAGCAAACCTGGGGTAGCTGCTCAAAAGATGGAGTGATTCGCATGAACGTTTTAAATACGAGCGCACTTTTAGTTAATGCTGGCAAGGAAAAACTATAGGTATTTTTATAAATTAATGACGTTTCTGTTTTTTCCAAGCATCTGCTCTCTGTACTTTTGATGAAATGCCGCGAGAGCAGGATTCCTTTCACAGAGAACAGAGGCGTAACTTCTTGCGTTTTTCTTTATGCTCACAAAAGATGGCATCTTGGAAAGCTTACTTTTGCGTTGCCTTGGGATATACGATTAGTGTTTGAAATATCGTGCCTGTATTCTTAATCCGATATTTCAACGCGGTGAATAGTTGATGATTCTTGGGCTGGCATCTTAAGTTGTACTCGCGCCCTTAAATGGTGATGGTAGCCTGCAAATTACCTGTGATGTTAACCTCTCCACTGATCACACCGATCGCATGGAAAAAATTACTATTCTCTGATTGCTGGCTAGACTGTTCTTGGCTGTTGTGAGTTTGAGTGTCGATAGATTGCATCTGATTCAGTCATGGATTTTTATTTCAGTGTAACGTCGGTAGTATGTGAAGCACGATTACATCTTTATCAAATCCCAGAACCATCTCCTCTCACCCAAATTTTTTCATTATCGTAAAAGTCCCCACGCTGTTCTAATGCAAACCCACCCAGCAGCAACCCCAGCCACACTTCCACCATCGGCATCTTCAACTTGCGTTGTAACTTCGGCAACGTAATTTCATCTTTCACATTCATCAAATATTGAGCGATCGCCCCCCGCCACTTATCTACATCTTCATCCCCTGCCAGACGATGGACATCTTCTACCGTCTGAATATCCAGCATTGCCAGCACATTCTCTTTCTCCACAGGTGCGGCTACTGAGTCACTTTTATTAACAGGATGAGTAAATTGATGCGGCCCGTGTGGTCTAAAGCTTTGCGGTGGTGGTTCTTCGATTAAGTCATCCAAGTCTAGCTGCATAGTTGTCCGCACCAGCCCCGCAAAGATATCTGTGCTGATGACTGGCCCATCTGTATCAGTCTGAGCGCGGACATCTTCTAACAATAACTGGGCGCGAGTTTTCAAAATATCTGCGATTTGAGAAAAGGCGGTGGCAGCGATCGCTAATTGTGCCTCTACTGATAAAGTTTCTAGCTCAGTGTCTAAACATGACCACACCGCAGCGAGTGAAGAGGTGGGCGGGGCTTCGGATATCTCATCTAAAATGTCCCAGATTGTTAATTGGCGATAAACGGTCATGGCTCAGGGACAAGGGCGCACTGCCTTGTAAATTTACGTTTGTACTATCTCACCATTTTAATTTTGAGGATCAATTCTTGTTAACTGTACTAAAATAGCCCCAAGTTGGTTTAATGCCGCGTTAGTGGTTCGCTGATTTTCCTCAAAGTTTTGCTGATGTTGTTCAAAGTTGTGTTTTAATTCTTCGTGGCTATCTCGTAACTCTAACAGTACATCATTTAAAATTGCATCCCTAGCCAATACAGAGTTAACGTTACTGGTTAGCTCACTAACGTTATCAGCCAGGTTATCTACCTTGTCAGTTAGATTGTTGAGTTTGCTGGTTAAAGCTGCTATGGCTTCAGTATTTTGTATTGCCAGTAATTCAATTCGGTCTAATCTACTTGGCTGATGTGGTGTACTGGTCATGGTAATTTCAGAGAGCAAAGAATCACAATAACAAAAGTTTTATATAGCCTACAGTATAAGCTTTTTAGCTTATGAGTTGGTTCATTTTGAGGAACTTAAGGCAAGTGAATCGAAAGCGTAGGCGCAAGCCTTGTCGTAGACATCCCTTAAGATGATGATCACTCAGGGTGCAGGGGACAAGGGCGCACAGGGCAGTGGGTCGGACTGATTTCAAACAATTCTTTATACTGGTACAGCGTAACACTATACTCCGCCGCAAACGCCTGTAGAACCTTGTCGGTGTATGCCCGAATCTTACCAGCCGTCAGTCCAAAACAGTGAATCGGCTCCAGGCGGCAGACAGGCTTTTGACCCAGCCATAACTCTGCACCTAAAGCGTGCAAGGGTTTATCCCCTGGCTCTTTATATAAATACAGTACGGCAAAATATGTTTCTGGCGGCTCAACAGCGATCGCTTCAATCTCAAGAGAATCATCTTTACTTCGATTCCGGTAGAAGGAACGACGATTGTGGCAAACCTTCGGATTCCAGCAGCCATCACCCTCTGGCCCATGCAGCACCTTAGCTTTAGATGTTGGCAACTTGGCGCATAGTTGGCATTTGGGATCTAGCGGCTTGGGCATGGGTTACTCCCTTTCTTCACCTATTGCTCTGTAATAAGCAGCGATCGCTGCTTCTTGTTCACTCCGCAAAGTATAGCGCCTGAACGCCTTCTCGCTTTGATGCCCGGTCAATTTCCGTGCATGGCTGGGGTCTACACCCAACAGTAACAACTCCGTGGCGTAGGTATGCCGAAATTGGTGGGGGTGCAAATCTTCAATGCCAGCCAGTTCACCGATTTTTTCCACCGCAAAGTATATCCCGTGGTAACTCAAGCGATCGCCCTTGTATGAAGCGTGATGTGAAATCATCAACGGGGTGAGGCTATTTAGTTCTTCCCCCTGTTCGCGGCGCGATCGCAAATATGCCTCTAACACGTCACGGCTTTCTTTCCGTAATGGTACTAAGCGCGGTTCATTGGTTTTGGTATCTGGCAAGAACAGCAGCTTGCCATCAAATGAACCAACATTTAACTGTACAATTTCCCCTGCGCGGAGTCCGTGGCTGAGAATGTGGACAAGTGCCGTGTCCCGTTGTTTTGTTTCTCCTAACAATTCTAAAGCTGACCACACTCGCTCCATCTGCTCGTCAGTTAAGCTTTGGGCTGGTGGCAGTGGTACTTTTTCTAGCTTTATCCCCAGTGTCGGGTTAGTTGCAATTATGTCTGGATATGTATAACACATCCATTTAAAGAAGCTTTTGAGCGCAGCAACCCCCGCATTGATACTGCTTTTTGACAGGGGTTTTCCTGAATCAGTTTTTACTTCGTCGCGTAGATACTCCTTGTACAACCCAAGGTGACGTGGGCGTAGTTCATGATAATGCAGTTGTGTCCATCCCAAGAATCGCTTAAGTTCGCGTTCGTACAATTTTCGGCTGTTTGGCGCAAGATTTGTGCTGCGTAAAAACTCCAGTACCTTGATCCACCTTATGTCTGTGGGTAAAGATGTTTTTCTTGCCCTGCTTCTAGATTGTCCCTGTAGGGTTGATGGCGCTTGATCCTGAATGTGGATCAACTTGATTGGCGGTAGGTTGTCAAGCTGAGTATTGTTAACCATAGCAGCGATCGCCCTTCGTTGCACTGTGGAACTAATACCCAAGCATTGTAAGTGATTGAAGGTAAAATCTGTTTACCTCATCGCCAAAATGCTTGTAAATCTTGATGCTGACCCCTATTGTTAGAAATGTTTACAAAGTTTGGTTGAGAGAACTGTCCGTAAAAAGCCGCCTTAACCGGACAGTTTTGTTATCCCTCGTAGATGCACGAGTATGCACAAAATATACGATTCAAGTCACTGTGGCTAACGAGCGAGATGAAGCTTTATCTGGTTCTACTCTCAAAGAGATTCATTCTTGGGGAAAGGTAAATATAACTACTGAACAGATAGTATTTTCTGAGATGAGCTTTGAGATGGTAAAATCCGTTTACCCAAAAAGATTTAATTGGCCCCGTTGTGTTTCGCCGTGATTTTAATAACTTTGAGACAATTAATGTCAACCAAGCTTGGTCATTATTTTTCACCGCAGGTCAAGACGATAAAGGACTGGGACAAGGAGCTGAATTAGGCAATTTTTTCACTAACCTTTTAATTGCTGTAGGAGTAACAGGAACACTTTGGGCAACTATCTTCAGTAATTGGGGATAAAAAGTTAGGTAGATTCCTAATTAGTTGGGATCACTAAAAGCAGGGTTATGAATAAATGTTTCATCAGTTAAACTTTTTAGGAAAGCTATCAGGTCATTTTTTTCGGCTTCAGTTAATTCAAAACCGCTAATAAATTCACTCTTGAAAGGATTTTTGCTTCCTACTCCTGCAAACTTTCCTGTATGAATCGTTCTCCCACCTGCTTTATAGTGGTCGATAACTGCTTCTAGAGTAGGGATACTACCATCGTGCATATAGGGAGCAGTCAGAGCAATATTTCGCAGAGTTGGAGCTTTGAAACGTCCCATATCGGAGGGTTGGGTAGTAATTTCATAAACACCAGTATTATCTGGTGGATAAGCTCCTTTCCCATCAATATTATATAGGCCAGTGTTGTGAAAGGCGATTTCCACAAAAGCCAGGCGATCGTGCATCACCGAATCGCTAAAATTAATGCCACCATGACAATGAAAACATTCCAGACGTTCGCTGTTGAATAACTTTTCCCCTCTTTGAGCAGCTTTGGAAATAGCATGAGAGTCACCACCGAAGCGATAACGATCATAGGGAGAGTTCATAGAAATCAAAGTACGTTCAAATGCTGCTAAAGCTTTAGTCAGATTACTCAAGCTAATTGCTTCCTGACTTTCTCCAAAGGCTGCGGCAAACATCTGTCGATATTTGGAGTCATCCCGCAGCATTGTTAATATTTGTTGTTCCCTTCCTACCATACCCATTTCTACCGGATGTTCGCCAAACATTGGCACTAAAGCTTGAGTTTCCAACTTTGTCATCAAAGGGTTAGCCCAAGTTAATACCGGGTTGTAGCCAATATTAGCGAGACTCATGGAGTTACGGGGGTGTTTTTCGCCAGTTGCTCCCACCGCCACCGTTTTCCCATCAGTAAAAGCCAAAGACTGAATATGGCAAGACGCACAAGAGAATTCACCCGTGATTGATAACCGCTTCTCATAGAAAAGATGCCGTCCCAACTCTACTTTTGGCGAACTCATGGGGTTATCGGCTGGGACAATTGGCTTCGGCATCCAAGCTGGGAGATGCCAGTCATATTCTGAAGTCGGTGATGTGCCAAATGCTTTACTTAGCCCCATTGAGAGACAAATTGACAACAGACAAATTACTGCGAGGGTAAACAAACGAATTAATTTCATCTGGGAATTCGGAGCAAGTTAAAGGCTAGGAAGAAGCAGGGGAGGCATCTTGCCCAATCCCCATTCTCTATTTTCCCATCACTCCACTCTGAAAAATTTCTGTTTAGAAGCAGGGCGATCGCCAAATGGGAGACCAAAATTAGTCATAATGCCCACACAATCGCCATCATCGGGAGATGACATACAACCTGGAGCGGTATTTGGTTGGTTGATGGTTAAATTTGTGTTGCTTAACAACGCGGCTAGGTCTGCAACCACGATATTTTTGTTGGGGTCAAATTTAGTTAAGACAACCTTCACGGTATTGGGATTTTTACAAGATGAGGGTTTTTGATTACCTGTTTGAGCTTGACAACCAGTGCTACCCAAATGGATGGGGAAACCCTGTGCTTGATGATTGGGTTCATCATGTTTCGCGCGTGCGCTAGTATGATTATGCTTCTCTAAATCAATGCGAGCAAATTTGTAACCAAATCGCCAATTCCACCAGAGGGAGGTTAAATTTAGGGGTGATGGGGCGATGACAGAATCTTCATGATTGAGATTGAAGGGGATACCCAGAGTAAATTGCAGTCCTTGATATTGTCCTTTAGGTACTGTACCTATCACTTGATTACGTGTTTCTACTGTGCCGTTACTACAAGCACCGGATTTGTTTTCAAAGTCTATTAAAGCTACGTTTTGGTATTGCCATTTACCATCCTGGGTTAAGGTTAGGGGTACAGCTTTACCTTTAGCATCGATTAAAGCTATATCAGATACATAGAAACGGAAGTCAGAGAGAGTAAATTCTTTGGCTGGTTTACCTAAAGTGTAGGTTTTGTCACATTTAAAGGGTTGTTGAGCAACTTTACTATTAAATCTAATTGTGACTTCTTGAGTTTCAGTAGTAGAAGCTAAACCGATAGCATAATTCCCCAGAATTGCGGTGCAGGGAATTGTGACTAATGTCAATACCGCTAATTTCGCAGACAACTGCATCATTTCACCTATGCGTTTAACAGTGAACAGTAAACAGTTATCAGTTAAATCCTTGACGAAACACCACACCAATTGGTGAAAGGCGTTGGTGGCGGGTCTAACCCTACGCCGATACGCTGTTAGGACTGATAACTGGTTTAAGGTATCTTCCAATTCTCAGTAATGGATGATCTGCTGTCAAACGACCAATTGTCAAAGTAGAGAAGCGTTTAACTCGTTAATTTTGACATTATTTGACAGGTTGTCTTTTGACTATGCTAGGGATGAACATGAAAATAAAGTTGTGTAGTTGATCGGCTGTTGTTTCTCTTCATTTCATGAACCGATTCATCTTGAGTTTTAGTATTGCTGTGACGTTTGCATATCTTGTTTTCGCTGCACCTGCACACTCATTATCTACAGTGAAAGAGCCAAATGCAGCGAGTGTATTTCTCCAGTCAGGAATAGAGAAATTGTTGCATGGTAATTACCAAGAAGCTATCGAAAATTTTAATACGGCGATTGAGATACAAAAGGATTTTGCGCCGGCTTATAGCGATCGCTGTCTAGCTTATCTAGAATTAGCAGATTATCAAAGTGCCATTGCTGATTGCAATCAAGCTCTCAAATTGACCCCTGATAATATTGAAGTCCACCTCAATCGGGGACTAGCATACTACAGACTAGGGGAATATAGGCAAGCGATCGCTGACAATAACCAAGTTATTGTTCTCAAGCCTGATGATTTTAGAGCTTACTACAACCGAGGTATAGCCCAGGCAATGTTGGGGAATCATCAACAAGCTATCTCTGATTACAATCTAGCGTTAATCACTATTCCCCAAACATCTACTTTACGTCTTGCAGATATTTACAACGACCGAGGATTGGCTTGGTTTGAGTTATCAAATTTGCCAAGTGCTATGGATGATTTCTCCAAGGCAATTCATCTCAATCCCCATGACTATAGAGCTTACTATAATCGTGGTTGTGCTTGCGGTAGAAGCGGCGATAACTCTTGTGCCATTAGAGATTTTACAGCATCACTTCAGCTTCAGCCTGGCAATGCCCAAGCCTATCTGAATCGAGGTATAGCTGATCATCAACTTGGTTATGAACAAGCAGCAATCGCAGATTTACAAAAGGCTGTAGAGTACTTTGCCCAAGAAGGAGCAACTACAAACTACGAAAAAACTTTAAACCTACTGAAAAATTTACAACAACAACTCTCATCGCAGTTAGAAATTGCTCTCATCTAGTATGGTATTGAGAAGTGACAATAACATCAGCAAAGCCAAATCACAAGTTTCCCTGAAAATATAAATCAAGTTAAGTTTGACACGATGTCGTTTGACATAAGTAGTAATTTTACTTATTCTCACAGTATTTAGTTTGTGGTGTAATTTGCCGTTAACGGTGTGAGGAATGAGGGTGAAACAAGATAGTTTATTCGCTTATATATGGCTAACTTCTACCATATCAATCTTGAATGCCTTCCCCGCATATTCGCAAGAAATAGCTATCAAAGACATTCCTCAATTAAGCGAGATACAGCTTCCTTACACAAGCGTTAAAGAATTATTCGCCCAGCAACAAAATCCAGTTATTCAAGTGACAGGAGTACGCATCAATCAAACTCCTAAGAGCTTAGAAATAATATTAGAAACTCCTGCATCTGATAAGTTACAAGTTACCAATAAGAGTGAGGAAAATAACTTTATTGTCGATATTCCTAACGCGCAGTTAAGTTTACCTAATGGAAATTCATTTCGTCAAGAAAAACCATTTACAGGAATTACAGAATTAGTAGTTACAAATCAAGATGCAAATAGTATTCGGGTGACAGTAACAGGTGAGGAGGGTGTCCCCAAAGTTGATTTAGATGACAGCGATGAGGGTTTGATTTTTGTCGTTACACCAGTTACTTCCTCTACATCACAACCACAGCAACCACAAATATTAGATAAACCGACTAGCGAAACACCAGCAACGCAACCATCAGCAGAGAATCAAGAACCAATTGAACTAACAGTGACAGGAGAACGAGATGGGTATAACGTCCCCACCGCCACTACCGGCACTAAAATAGAAGCACCGCTACGGGATTTACCTTTATCTATTCAAGTCATCCCCCGTCAGGTAATTGAAGATAGAGGTGTAGTTAGACTCAACGATTTAGCTGATAATGTCGCTGGTGTCCAACAAGAACCAGGTTATGGTTCTCTACCCTCCGTAGGCTTTCGCATTCGCGGGTTTACAACAAATTTTGGCAACTTACGCAATGGGTTTCAAGATTTCGGCTATGTCACCCCCCGCGATATCGCCAACGTCGAACAGTTTGAAATCCTCAAAGGGCCAGCCTCAGTTTTGTATGGAGGTGGTCAGTTTAGTTCTGGGATTCCCAGTGGTGTAGTCAATACTGTCACAAAAAAGCCTCTCGAACAGCCTTACTATAACGCTAGTATTACCTATGGCAGTTATAATTTTTTCCGCCCTACAATTGATTTGACTGGGACACTCACAGAGGATAAATCACTGCTTTATCGGCTGAATATTGCCTATGAAAATGCAGATAGTTTCCGCGATTTTACAAGAAATGATAGTTTTTTTATCGCCCCTGCATTTACCTGGAAAATCGGCCCGCGTACAAATCTTGCTATAGAATTTGAATACCAAAACTATAATTTCAACTTTAATTACGGCTTCCTCCCAGAACCGGAATTTTTAACACTCCCCAGAAATAGATTTTTGGGAGAACCTGATTTTAATGACAGTAATGTTAATTCAACTGCATTTACTTATAGGTTTGAACATCAATTTAGTGATAACTGGAAATTTCGCCAAGGGTTTAACTTAGTTCAGGCTAACTTAAATAGTAAATCTACCTTCTTATTTGCTCTAGAAGATGACCGGAAAACTGCGAATACTAGCCCTAGTGCATCTGATGAAGTAAATGATAATTTAACTCTGCAAAATGAAATTATTGGCAAGTTTAAAACAGGTTCTTTGCGTCATAATCTGCTATTTGGTATAGAATTTTCTCGATATAAATTTAATTACAATTTTACGACTGGCAATGATATCAGAATTGATATTTTTAACCCACAGTATGATGCAAATATTATCATTCCTTCCTCACCGACTTTTGGTAGAGAATATGGTTCAAACAATATAGCTATTTACATCCAAGACTTAATCGAAGTTCTCCCTAACCTGAAAGTATTAGCCGGTGGTCGCCTTGACAACAATGAATTATTTAGAAATAATACAGTAACCAACACGACCATTAATGAACAGTCAAATTCGCGCTTTTCCCCGCGAGTTGGTATTGTTTATCAGCCTAGTCAAACAACTTCGCTCTACTTTTCTTGGTCAAACTCTTTTGCTCCTAATTATTCTGCTAGAAGCCGCACAGATGAGCAGTTTAAACCAGAAATTGGCGAACAATTTGAAGTGGGAATCAAGCAAGATTTGATTAAAGACCGACTTTCGGCTACTTTGGCATTTTATCAAATTACTCGACAAAATGTATTGACTCCAGACCCCATTGATCCCAATTTTAGTATCACCACAGGGGAACAAAGAAGCCGAGGGGTAGAGTTAGATATTACAGGACAAATTTTACCAGGTTGGAATATTATTGCTAACTACGCCTACACCGATGCTGTGGTGACAAAAGACGAGAGTATTCCTGTTGGTAGTAGATTGTATGGTGTACCTGAAAATAGTGCTAGTTTGTGGACGACCTATCAATTTCAAAGCGGTAATTTGCAAGGTTTAGGGTTGGGATTAGGACTTGCTTTTGTAGGAGAACAAGAAACTAGATTACCCAGCACTTTAACGCTACCTTCTTATGTCAGAGCCGATGCTGCTATTTTCTATCGTCGGGATAACTATAAAATTGGGTTGAACTTCAAAAACATTTCTAATGTCAAATATTACACTTTAGATGGTTACTTTATTTACCCCGCCGCACCGTTTACAGTCCAAGGAACAGTGTCATTTGACTTTTAAGGAGGTTAATTATGAAACTTCCTGGTTTTACTTGGCGGCGAAATCGCTATACAATTTTTTTTGTGACTACTTTATTAGTAATCATTGCTGCTTGTCAAATGGGGTTAGAAAATCCCAAAAATTTGCCATCTATAACTGCTAATTTTACCCCAGTGACGATTGAGAATTGTGGTGTTACTATTACCTACAAACAACCACCAAAAAGAGTAGTTACTCTCAACCAACCTGCAACTGAAATCATGTTAGCGTTGGGTTTAGAGACGCAGATGGTTGGTACAGCTTATTTAGACGATCGCATTCTGCCAGAATACCAAAAAACCTACTCGCAAATTCCTGTCATTGCCGATAAATATCCCTCAAAAGAAGTCTTATTAGGTGCTGAACCAGATTTCGTCTATGGTTCATTTCCTGGTGCTTTCGGTAAGGATGCAGTTAGTGGACGTAAAGATTTACTGAGTTTAGGAATTAACTCCTATTTAGCGGAAGGTGCTATCGAAGTTTGTCCGAATAAAAGGGAATTGCTAGAGAATATTTACAATGAAATTGCAGAAATTGGTCAGATTTTTGGAGTGAGCGATCGCGCTGTTAAATTAATTAACAATTTAAAACAAGAACTTCAAGATACTCAAACAAAGCTAGGACAAATTAATCCTCCTAAATCTGTATTTTGGTACGCCAGTGAAAGTCCACCTTATACAATTACTATTGATAGTTTACCAAATAAAATGTTGTCATTGGCGGGTGGTAGGAATATATTTCAAGAAAAAGCGAATGGTACTTATATAACAGTTAATTGGGAAGATGTAATTAACCACAATCCCGAAACAATTATTCTCAGTGATGCGAGTTGGTCGCCTGCGAAAGAACAGCGACAATTATTTCTCACAAATCCCGCCTATGGAAAAATTAGTGCAGTTCAAAAAGATAAATTCATCGTTATTGATTACAGCTACAGTACATCCGGTGTCAGGTTTGCTCAAGGAGTTAAAATATTAGCTCAAGCCTTGTACCCAGAGAAATTTAAATGATGAATTGTCAAGGTTAATAGGATACATTTTGGTGAGATTTTACATGGATTAATGAAAAATCCTGTTGTTCAGATACCCGACTTCTCAAATAAGTTGGGTATCTTGTTTCTCTCCCATAATTGAGGATTAATTTAGGATAGTTTGACACGATGTCGTTTGACATAAGTAGTAATTTTACTTATTCTCACAGTATTTACTTTTTGGTGTAATTTACCGTTAACGGTGTGAGGAATGAGGGTGAAACGACATAGTTTATTTGCTTATCTGTGGCTGAGTTATACCATATCAATTTTTAATACATTCCCTGCCTATTCACAAGAAATAGCTATCAAAGACATACCCCAATTAAGTGAGATACAGCTTCCTCACACCAGCATTAAAGAATTATTCGCCCAGCAACAAAATACAGTTATTCAAGTGACAGGAGTACGCCTCAATCAAACTCCTAACAGCTTAGAAATAATCTTAGAAACTCCTGCATCTGATAAATTGCAAGTTACTAACAAGAGTGAAGGGAATAACTTTATTATCGATATTCCTAACGCGCAATTGAGTTTACCTAATGGAAATTCATTTCGTCAAGAAAAACCATTTGCAGGAATTACAGAAGTAGTAGTTACAAATCAAGATGCAAATAGTATCCGGGTGAAAGTAACGGGTGAAACCGCTATACCAAAAGTTGAGTTAGATGACAGCGATGCAGGTTTAATTTTCATCGTCACACCAGTTATATCACCTACTAGCGAAACACCAGCAAATGAACCCATTGAATTGACGGTGACAGGAGAACGTGACACCTATTCCGTACCCGATGCTATCACCGCAACCAGGACTGATACGCCACTGCGAGATATTCCCCAATCAATTCAAGTTATTCCGCGTCAGGTAATTGAAGATAGAAATGTTGTGCGTCTTTCGGAATTAGCAGATAACGTTAGCGGTGTCCAACCAGAACGGGGATATGGGGGTGTGTCTTCCCAAGGTTATCGAATTAGAGGGTTTTTAACTAACTTTGAAACTCTCAGAAATGGGTTTCCCGACTACGGTTATTTTAGTCCTCGTGATGTGGCGAATATCGAAAGAGTCGAGTTTCTCAAAGGGCCAGCAGCCGTACTTTATGGAGGTAGTCCCACACAATATGCTGGTGGAAGTGGGTTAGTAAATACGGTGACGAAAAAGCCACTAGAAACACCTTACTATAATGCTAGTTTGACCTACGGTAGTTATAACTTTATTCGTCCTACTTTAGATATTACAGGCCCTTTAACAGATGACAAATCAGTATTATATCGGCTGAATGTTGCTTACGAAAATGCTGATAGTTTCCGCGATTTTGTCAGAAATGATAGCTTCTTTATTTCTCCGGTAATCGAGTGGAAAGTCGGAGAAAAGACCAAAATAACTTTTGAATTTGAACATCAAAAATATAATCTGGTATTTGACCAAGGACTACCCATTCAGCCAGAATCTTTGAGGCTTCCGAGAAGTCGGTTTTTAGGAGAGCCAAATTTTGCTAATGGTAATTTTACTTTTAATTCGTTTACCTACACTCTTGATAGCGAATTTAGTAAAGATTGGTCATTTCGTCAAGGGTTTAATGTCCTGGGAGCAAAATTAGATGATGCTAAATACACATATTATGGTTCTTTAGAAGATGATAGACGTACCCTGAATCGGTTTATTACCGCATCGGAAGAGGAACACAAAAATATAACTTTCCAAAATCAAATTTCTGGTAAATTCTCTACAGGTTCAATTCGTCACAATGTTTTATTTGGTGTGGATTTAGCCTATAACTTATTTAATTATATATTTGCCCCAGATGAGGAATTACCAATAGATATTTTTAACCCCCAATATGGTGGAACTCCTATTTCAGTTGGTGGTGAACCATTTGGAAGGAGAATTGTTTCTCAAAATGTGGGTGTGTTTGCTCAAAACTTGGTTGAATTAACGCCAAACTTCAAAATTTTGTTGGGTGGACGCTTCGATTTTAACGAATACAGTCGGGAAGATAGAGTTACGAATGAATTATTAAATGAGCAGTCTGATAGTAGATTTTCTCCTAGAGTTGGACTTGTTTATCAACCTACGAAAACTACTTCCTTGTACTTTAATTGGACAAACGGATTTTCGCCGCAATTTCAAGCACGTGGCCGCACAAATGAGCAATTTGAACCTCAAAATACTGAACAATTTGAAGTAGGAGTTAAGCAGAATTTTCTCAATGATAAGCTTTCGGCGACTTTAGCATTTTTCCAAGTGACTAAGCAAAATGTTTTAACACCAGATCCAGTAGATTCTAGATTTAGTGTGCAAACAGGAGAACAGGAAAGTAAGGGGATTGAATTTGATATTGCTGGGGAGATTTTACCAGGATGGAAAGTAATTGCTAACTATGCCTATATTGATGGTACGGTGACAAAAGATAATAGAATTCCTGTGGGAGATAGATTAGTTGGTGTACCGGAACATAGTTTAGGATTGTGGACGACTTACGAATTTCAAACAGGAAGTCTCCAGGGTTTAGGTTTGGGATTGGGTTTGTATTATGTTGGAGAACAGGAGGTAAGATTACCCAATACTTTTGAAGTTCCGAGTTATGTCCGCGCTGATGCTTCTGTTTTTTATCGGCGGAATAACTTCAGATATGCTCTCAATTTTAAGAATATTTCTAATGTGAAATATTATGATTTAGATGGTTATAATATCGACCCAGCCGCACCATTTACTGTGTTGGGAACGATATCGGTTGAGTTTTAATTAATAGGTTGTATTCACCACAATTTTTTACTCATGGGAATGCAAAAGCATTTTTTAATTGTCCTGGTTTCGCTGCTGTTGGGGTCAGTTTTTGGTTGTGAGGGAAAGGTTGTATCACCCAATGTCACAACATCTATTAGTACAGAATATACACCTGTAACTATCAATAATTGTGGCTTGAATATCACTTATAAACAACCTCCCAAACGAGCTGTAACCATGACTCAATCTGCTACTGAAGTGATGCTGGCTCTAGGGTTAGAAAAACAGATGGTGGGTACAGCTTATTTAGATAATCCGATTTTACCAGAGTATGAACAAGCATATAGAAAAATTCCTGTTTTGGCTGCAAAGTATCCCTCGCGGGAAGTGTTTTTAGGTGTTGAACCTGATTTTGTGTTTACTACTGAAGATAGTGCATTTGATAATCAAACCCTTGGCGCACGTACAGAGTTATTAAAGTTAGGAATTAATTCTTATTTATTACCTATCGAATGTGAAAAACCTGAACTCAGACCAGATAGGGTGACGATGGATAATCTCTATCAGGAAATATTAGATATTGGGCGGATATTTGGGGTGGAAGCACGGGCGCAAACGCTGATTAAAGAATTGCGATCGCAATTACAAATCACTAAAGCCAAGCTAGGTAAAATCACTACTAAAAAGCGGATATTCTGGTATGATTCCGAAAATCCTCCACTGACTGTCTCTAACTGGGGAATGCCCAATCATATTATTGAATTGGCGGGTGGGGAAAACATTTTTAAAGATATTCAAAAAAAACAAGCTTGGGTAACAGTTAATTGGGAAGATGTAATTAACCGTCAACCTGATGTAATTGTGTTGATTGATGCTAGTTGGTCATCGGCCCAAGAAAAGCGACGTTTACTAAAATCTAATCCTGCTTATGCCAAACTCAAAGCAGTGCAGGAAGATAAATTTATTATCCTGGGTTTTAGTTATACAATGCCAGGAATTCGTAATGTTGAGGGGGTGAGGAAGTTAGCCGAGGCTTTGTATCCAGAGAAGTTTAAACAGTGAGGATAATGGAGGGTGGAAATTTAACCGCAAAGGTACGCAGAGAAATTATCACTCTTGTTGTTGGACAAGCACCAAATGTAATTTTTTAACCAAAAGAATGAAACTAAGGAGATTTCAAAAAACACGCTATCAACTATTAATAATTAGCTTAATTATTATACTTATTATCTCCATTACGTTAGCTGTGATGATTGGGCCAGTACCAATCCCGCCTTTAAGAGTCTGGCAAATAGCACTTGCCCAATTATTCCCCAATTTAACAGGAGATTGGACACCTGCACAGGTGCAAATTGTGTGGTTAATTCGCTTCCCGCGTGTGCTGTTGGCTTTTTTTGTCGGTGCTGGACTGTCGGTGGTGGGTGTGACAATGCAGGCTTTGGTGCGAAATTCCCTGGCTGATCCTTATATCCTTGGCGTTTCCTCTGGTGCGTCGGTGGGGGCTGTGTTGGTTATTTTGTTTGGGGTTTTCGCTTCACTGGGGATATATGCGGTATCTGTGGGGGCGTTTCTGGGGGCGATGTTGTCGTTTGTCGTGGTTTTTTTGTTGGCGCAGCGTCAGGGAAGGATTTCTTCGACTCGGTTAATTTTAGCTGGTGTGGCGATATCTTACTTATTCTCTGCCGTTACCAGTTTTTTGA
Source organism: Trichormus variabilis 0441 (assembly GCF_009856605.1). Classification (NCBI taxonomy): domain Bacteria; kingdom Bacillati; phylum Cyanobacteriota; class Cyanophyceae; order Nostocales; family Nostocaceae; genus Trichormus; species Trichormus variabilis. The sequence continues at coordinate 177,182 of NZ_CP047243.1, forward strand.
CGTTGAAAGCTGGTAGTGGTGATGCGGCGCGGCGAGTATTATTTTGGTTATTGGGGGGACTGTCGGGGACAAAGTGGGCTGATTTGATTTTACCGATGGGATCTCTGGGAATCGGGATGGTGTACTTATTATTGCAGAGGCGATCGCTCAATGCTTTACTCATCGGTGAAGAAACAGCAATGACTTTGGGAACAGATAGCGATCGCTTCCGTAAGCAGTTATTTTTGGTAACATCACTCTTAACTGGGGTGATGGTGGCTGTAAGTGGGGCGATTGGTTTTGTGGGTTTAATGATACCTCATAGCGTCCGCTTACTCGTTGGTTCAGATCATCGCCGCGTCCTACCTGTAAGCCTGTTACTAGGGGGAATTTTCCTGATTTTGGCAGATGTATTAGCACGCATGATTATTGCCCCAGAGGAATTACCTATCGGTATTATTACGGCACTTTTCGGTACTCCCTTTTTCATTTGGTTGATGCAGCTTTCTCCAAAAATATTAGGAGGGGGACGATGAGACTGGTAGTTGAGAATTTGTCTTGTCGTATTGAGAAAACGCCGATTTTGCGGGATATTAATCTGGAAGTCGCATCCGGTGAGTTTGTCGGGTTAATTGGCCCTAATGGAAGTGGGAAATCTAGCCTATTGCGCTGTATTTACCGCGTTCTTAAGCCAGATACAGGACGAATTACTCTCAATGGACAAGATATTTGGCGGTTGAGTCCCCGTGAGATGGCGCAACAGACAGCAGTGGTTTTACAGGAGACACCAACGGAATTTGATTTTACGGTCGAGGAAATGGTGTGGATGGGTAGAAATCCCCATCAAGGAATGTTTGAGCGAGAAACAGCTAAAGACCGCGATATCGTCAGGGAAGCACTATCTCAGGTGGGAATGCTGGAGTTTTGTGAGCGTTCCTTTGTTTCCCTTTCTGGCGGTGAGAAGCAACGGGTATTGGTAGCACGAGCCTTAGCACAACAGGCGGGTTTTTTGATTCTCGATGAGCCGACTAATCACCTTGACATTCGCTATCAGTTGGAACTTTTGGAGTTGGTGAAGGGGTTGGGTGTGACTACAATAGCAGCGTTACATGATTTGAATTTGGCTGCTAGTTATTGCGATCGCATTTACGTGGTGGACAAAGGAACAATCAAGTCTGCGGGAGTGCCGAAAGAATTGCTCCAACCTGCTTTAATACAAGAGGTGTTCGGTGTGGGGTCAAAAGTGGAACATGATCCCAGCATTGATAAGTTACGTATTAGCTTCTTCCTAGATAGGGGAATTGAGAGCAGATGATAAATGTCAAACCTTGGGGCTTTTCTCGTCTGTTTTTTTGTCTTTATCGACACGAAACAGAGAATCACTAGAAGTATTCATAACTGCATCATATCGCTGGCGATCTGCTGAAAGCAGCAGCGCTTCCGCAGAGCGGACGCTTACGCGAACGCTATCGCCCAAATCTTGATTCCAGTTATCAAGTAGAGAACGAGCTGCTGCTGGTATTACATAACGCAGTGATTTTCCTGTTTTCTTATTCTTAATTACAACAACCCCTGAAGTTGACCCAACGGAGATTGAAGGTTCTCGAACTGCGATCGCTGATGAACATCGCTCATTCTTAGAAAAAGTCATGGTTAAAGCCGGATTTGCAGATTTGTATGATGCAAGAGACTTTACCGAAGCGGTGTTCCGCGTGATGCGCGACTTAATGACGACCGAAGCCAGCGATGTCTAGCGACAAGCCGCTTCTCTACGAGAGGCTACGCCAACGCCAACGCGTCTACGCGTAGAGGCAGAATTGCATACAGAGGCTGTACTTACTGATGAGAAAGCACTCCAGTTCGAGGTAGCCGATCTTTGGAAAGATACCAATCCAATAGTAGGATTTTTGACGCTACGCGAACACATATACGGTATCTTCGACTATTTTTAGTACGGTTAACCGTTTTTTTGAATATGTCAAGTGCTTGCAAAAAATATTTACATAGTGTTATATTTAGTTATATAAACCAGCAAAAGAAAAAAGACATGACTAGCAAAGGCTTCACTATGAACGAACTCGGTCAACTCAACAACTTTGCAATTGAACCAAAGGTTTATGTAGATCAAACCCCAAGAGCAGGTTTTACAGAGTACGCCGAAAAACTCAATGGGCGTTTGGCCATGATTGGTTTTGTCTCACTCATAGCTGTAGAAGTTGTCACAGGACACGGCTTGATTGGATGGCTGACAAGCTTGTAAATAATTTCGACTATTCAAAAATTTCATTCAATTAACGCATAAAATATTAATCCAGGAGAGTTATGAGAACTGATTTTGATTTCCCTAAACAAGATTTAATTGGCCCCGTTGTTTTTCGACCTGATTTCACCAACTTTGAGAAAATCAATTCCAACCAAGCTTGGTCATTATTTTTCACCGCAGGTCAAGATGACAAAGCACTTGGACAAGAAATTGAATTAGGCAAGTTTTTCACTAACCTTTTAATTGCTGTAGGAGTCACAGGAATCCTTTGGGGAACTTTCTTCAGTAATTTGGGATAAGCAATTGTGTAAGCGTGTTCAATTGAATAAATTCACTTGAAGTCTTGGCTATAGCAACCAAGACTTCTTTTAGTATTTGGGTATGTCTGGCGATTAGCCTTCATTCTTATACTAAATTGGGAAAGGAAGTATTAATTGAATAACTGAGGTCGAATTTGGCAAATCCAATCAAACCCAACCTTGCCATGAACAATTTGAGGGTGAGACATTAACCATTGACAACGAGAAATTAACACAGTTTCTAGTTCATCGAGAGTAGAAAACATCTGATTAGCAACAGCTTCACGTAGAAGCGACCAAACACACTCAGTCGGTTGGAGTTGAGGTGTATAAGCAGGCAGAGGAAACAGAATGATACCAGCTGGCAACATTAATTGTTTACTGGTATGCCAACCAGCTTGATCAACAAGCAAAACAATGATTTTGTGATGATGAGGATTGACTTCAGCGGCAAAAGCATCTAAAGCCATTTGCATGACAGCAATGTTGACTCTGGGTAAAATCAAGAAAAAACTCTCGCCAGTAGCTGGATGGACAAATCCATAAGTATAAAGCCATTGGTAACGAGTGCGATGCACAGCATTGGGACGATGACCTACTGGTGTCCAAACTCGACGGACGATGGGTTTGAGGCCTAATCGAGCTTCATCTTCTGCCCAAACTTCAACTGATTTGTGCGGATGGAGGAAACGTAACAATCGCACAAACTCCGTTAACTCAGTTTTAAACATCTGTCTTTGAACAAAAGTTGCCGCCTCAGTATGCAGAGGTCGTGGTTGTTGCAGACTAAATCCTAGCCTTTTGAGGTAATCCCAAGCTGTAGTGACATGGAGTGTAATTCCAAACTGTACTCGGATCAATTCCCCTACTTTTGGCGCACTCCATAACCCCCCATCTTCTGGTGGTGAAGCTAACCTTTGGCGCAACCACTGTTGTTGCTCGTTTGTGAGTGCAAGTTTTTTTCCTCCTGGTTTCAGTTTCTGTTGATTGATGATTCCGTTTGCTCCTAGCTTGTTGTATCGCCGCACGATTTTTCTCACCCAGTCCCCTGAGAATCCCACAATCTCTGCTACCTTTTGCGCTGACAACTGTGGTTGTTGATTGAGCAATTTAATCACTAACCATCGGGTTTTCTCTTGTGCATCTTCACATCGGCGATAACTTTGTTCTATTTCTTCTGTTGATAGATGCTCTGTTAGTTTTATCCTGGGACGTACCATTTTTCTAGCCTTTTTCCCTCTGCTTCAAATGATACTACCTTTCCCTATTCAGTATTAGTTATGCGATCGCCCTAGCTTTTGCTGATTTTGGTACAGTGGGGATTACTTTACGTTTTAAGTAGCGGCTGAATTTCAGCATCATTGCTGTGGTACTATTTTCTCAATAGCAACTCGGTTCTGGTGGGGGTCAGCCATCAGAGGTAACGGGGAAAGTCCGGTGTGAATCCGGCGCTGTCCCGCAGCTGTAATGGGGCTTATGCCTCAAAGTCAGAATGCCCGCCGAAAGTACAACACATTCTTATCTGCGAGGTACAGATGAATAACGCAATCAATACTCTGCCCATTAAAGAGGATAACTGTCTCATAGCGTCATATATACGCCACACACTACTTTCTATGAGACTGTAGATATTTCCATACAGATATCAATACTTACACGGAAAGTTATAGATACAAACTGGAAAACACAGTTGTATTTTATCTTTCGCTTTGCATATTTACTTTACCCAAGCTAGAGGTAACTTTACGCCTACCTGCACCAAACGCTTAACAGCGAATGCGTCTAAGCTTCCTCGTTGCGTTAGCTTCTCTTTTATAGACGCTACCACGAACCCACAGTGTAGGAGTACAGCAACGCCTAGCGGTAAATGCGTAAGGCTAATTCATGCTATCAATCAGCAACGCCTGAAAATCAATGAGCAAAAAACAACATACTTTATTTGTCTGCACGACCTGTGCCAGTGTGTGGCAAGATGGCAAGCGAGTTGGTGAAAGTGGTGGACAGCAGCTATTGCAACAACTCCAAGCACTTGCACAAAATTGGGAATTGCAACATAAATTCTCCATTCAAGGAGTTGAATGTATGAGTGCTTGCAACCATGCTTGTACTATCGCCTTTACAGGAGAAGGGAAATTAACCTATCTTTTCGGCAATTTAGCAGTTGATGATAGTCCATCTGCAATACTGCAATGTGCAACTCAATACTACGTCAACCCTGATGGTTTACTACCTTGGTCAGAACGTCCAGAACGTTTAAAAACAGGAATTTTAGCAAAAATCCCACCCCTAAATAAGTGGGCAAAATTAACCGTGGATTGCTGTTAATTAATTACCAGTAGTACATCAAGTTCGTAGTAAAGCCTTTAGTCCTTACTACGAACCTTTGAAACAAGCTTGTAAGTTACACCATTTACATAATAATAATAATCATTATCAAAATATTGCAGGTTTCCTACTGGCTGAAAGTTTTTTACCAAAAAAGCTCAAATCTTTGCTGACAATCAATTTTTAGTTATACAGGTGGCTTAAATTACCAATGCGTACTCAGTTTATTGCCAGATGGGGAACTCAACTTATCGTTTCTAGTTTGACTATCACCGCAGGGATGCTGTGGAAAAGTTCCAGCATTATAGCCACAGAAGTTCTACAAATTTCCGAGTTTCCACAAGAGGAAGGTTCCGCCAAAGACTTACAACCAGTTGCAGAAGTAACATCTCAAAATACAACAGAAACCGAACCCGACATTGAACTGACAGTTATTGACAAACTGTTAAATGAACCTGTATTTTCCCCTTTTCGCCGCGAGGGAACAGTCAAAGATTCCACCCGTCCGGTGTATGTCATTACCGGCGAAGAAATGGAAGCGCAAGGTGCAAGAACCGTCAGAGAAGCACTGCGATTTCTTCCTGGTATTTTAGGTGACGGTACAGTTGGGACAGAAGTAAATGCTTTAAGTGGTCAATTTATTCGCGGTTCTAACACCGGACAAGTCTTAATCTTATTAGATGGTAGACCAATTAATAATTTAGGTGGTGGTGGTTTCGACCTGTCAGAATTTACCACTAATAATATTGAAAGAGTTGAAGTCTTACCAGGAGGTGGTTCAACTCTTTATGGTTCAGATGCAATAGGTGGGGTAATTAATATTGTTACCCGTCGTCCTACAGAGCAAATTACCACAGAAACTAAAGTTAATTTTGGTTCCTATGGATTGAACCAACAAAGTATTCAAAATAGTGGAAAATCAGGTGATATTTCTTGGGTAGTTGGATATAACCGGACTCAAGCACAAAATAATTATCGCTTTCGTATTCCTGAAGCTAACTTTGAGGGAACGAGAAGAAATAATGACGCACTCTTTAATAACTTTAACGTCAAACTAGAGGCAAATTTAGGTAAACGCAACACCTTAACCCTCTCCACTCTATATTTAGGTAAAGAACAGGGAGTACCTGGAGGTGTACCCATTCCTTTCCCCCAATTTGGACAGGGATTTTTTAACTCTCTCACCGAGAATAACCGCAAATACACAGACCAAGTTCTTACTGATTTAACCTGGAATTCTCAATTAGGAAGCGGAGATGATTCACTCTTAACAGCGAGAGTTTACGCTGATTTTCTCAACACTCGTTTTGATAATCGTAGTGGTGCAATCACATCTCAAAATCGCTTTGATACCAAACAGGATTCCTATGGTATTCAAGTTACCCATAATTGGAATGTTGCGAAGAATCAGACCTTAGTTTATGGCTTTGACTATCGTAATACTAATGTACGTAACACCACATTTAATTATGGGACAAACATCACCAGAGAAAATTATGATGATGCTATAGGACAAGGTGCAATTTTCGGTAAGTATGAAGTTAACTTTTCTCCTAGTTTTAGTATGAATTTAGGAGTGCGGCAAGATTTTAGTAGTTTGGTCAATGGTTCGTTTACTTCACCATCTGTAGGAGCAAAATTCGCACTTTCAGATGCAACTACAATCAGAGCCAACTATATCAGAAATTTCCGTGCGCCGACGATCGCCAATTTATTTAATACTAATCCTACTAATATTGGTAATCCTGACCTCAAGCCAGAACAAGGAGATAGTTTTGATGTGGGGATTGACCAAAAGTTAGGGAATATTGGTTTGTTGAGATTGACATTTTTTAGTAACAGGGTTTCAGATACAATTGCCTTCAAAAGCTTAATTCCGCCTGTAAATGGTAATACAGGTACTTGGGAAAACATCGGGTTAGTACAAACTACGGGAATTGAAGCTTCGTTAAATTTACAACTAGCAAGGAATGTTTATGCTTTTGTTAATTATACAGCGAATAATCCGCGTATTTTAGAAAGTGCTAATCCGGCGGAGATTGATAAGGAATTAAGGTTTGCGGGTGCGGATAAATTAAATTTGGGTGTCTCCTATGAAAATCCTCAAGGTTGGTATTTTGGTGTGTTGATGAATTCTTTAAATGGGTATCCCACTAATAATATTAATACGGAGTTTCTTTCGGGGTATACGACTTTTGATTTGAAGATGCGTATGCCTATTAGTGATAGTTTAACTTTAACTGGGAGTTTGGATAATTTGTTCGATCAGCGTTATCAGTTGTTTCCTGGTTATCCTGATGGGGGGAGGGTTTTTCAGGTTGGGTTGAGTTCTCGGTTCTAAAGAGTTTTTTTCACGGAGAGGCGCAGAGGAGAGTTAGAAATGAGTGAGTTTAATTGTTGGGTGACACCAGTTAATGAGGTGTTTAAAGAAGATTTAGCTACGGGGGGTTTTATTGAGTATGAATATTTTGATTGTGGGAGTGATGTTTTAGCATCGTTAGTTTATACTTTGTTTGAACAAAATTGGCAGCAGGTTGGGATTGCTCATATTGTTCAAGGTAGTGTTTTAGAATTAGAATTTAATGCACCACCAAAGCTTTGTATTCTCTATGATGGATATTTGACGGTGGCTACTGAGGGGTGGCATTTACATTTATGTATTGATACTAATTTTGGTGGCCCTTTGTGTAAAACTCCTGTGGAAGTGAGGAAGCAACGTTTAGTTTCTCGTGCGGCTTTTTATCGGCGGTTTAATTTAGAAGGAAATCCCAGAAGTTGGGGGATTCAGTTTTGGAATGGTGCGAATGAACAATTGATGACGATTTTATTACCTAATCCTTTGGTAGATGGAGAAAATTTATTACCGGAGGGTAAACCGAATCTAGATAAGTTAGCTCTTTATCAAGATTTGCGAGATATTTATGTATTAGGTAAAAAAACCATACCATTTAGCAAAAATCCTCTCAAACATGCCTATATTTCCGTTTGTACCTCTACACGCTGTCTACCTTCTCGCAAATGGCAACCTACATTTGATGCTTTAAAATCAGCAGTAGAAAATGCAGGTTTAGACATTGAAGTTAGAACCTCTGGCTGTTTAGAAGTTTGTCAACTCGGCCCAGTTGTTTTTTATTCCAATGATAGAACTTGGTACACTCGCGTTAACCCCAACGTTGCCGAAAATATCGTCAACGAACACCTCATTAAAGGTAACAAAATCACCGAAAACCTCTACCCACCCCAAACCCCATAATCTCCTCTAACTCTCTGTGCCTCTGTCTTGAAAAGTTCAGATGCCTGCGGCGGGCTACGCCAACGGAGGAAACCTCCGCTCCGACTTTTCGGTGCGTCTCTGCGTGAGATAAAAATGATAAAACTCCCCCACCAAAAACCAATCATTTTCCTCTGTCAACTATGCCTCATAGCCACCCTGATCATCGCCTGTCATCAAACCACAATTCACACATCAACTAACACCTGTACCCCCAAGTATAACCCTAACCAAGATTACTTTCCCAATAAAATCAAAATCACCCACGCCAGAGGTTTGGCGGTAGAATATCACAAACATTACAAAGTAGTCACCATCAAAAATCCTTGGCAAAATGCTAAAACTCAGTTTCAATATGTTCTAGTCCAATGCGGAACACCCACACCCCAAGGATTTAAGCAGGCGCAAGTAATTACAGTTCCTATTAACTCTATAGTTTCTTTATCAACTACACATTTACCCCACTTAGCTAAATTAGATGTAGTTGATAAATTAATTGGAGTGAGTAATATTAAACAAGTCAATACGCCTGAAGTTATTGAGAGAATTAAAACCGGAAATATTACCCAAGTCGGCAATAATTCCAATGTAGATATCGAAAAATTATTAGCCTTAAATCCCGACTTAGTAACAACCTTCGGCACAGGGAATTCTCAAACTGACAGTTATAGCAAACTCACAGAAGCTGGTTTAAAGGTGGGGATAAATGCTGAGTATATGGAAGATACACCATTGGGGAGAAGTGAATGGTTAAAATTTACGGCTTTGTTTTTTAATCAAGAAGCCAAAGCAGAAAAGATATTTAGTGAAATTGCTCAAAAATATACACAAATAGCTGCAAAAGCTCAATCTGTGAAATACCGTCCGAGTGTATTTGTTGGTTTTAACTTTAAAGGTACTTGGTTTATGCCGGCTGGTAATAGTTATGTTGCTAAATATCTGGCTGATGCTGGAGGAAATTATTTGTGGAGTGATGATAAATCTAATGGTAGTTTACCTCTTTCTTTTGAAGTGGTTTTAGAACGTGCAGCTAATGCTGATTATTGGTTGAATTTTAGCCAAGGTTGGCAAAATGTCAAGGATTTAATAACAGAAGATAATCGTTATGCTGATTTTCAAGCTGTGAAAACAGGCAATCTTTATAATAACAATGCGCGGGTGAATGCGAATGGTGGTAATGATTACTGGGAAGGGGGAATTAGTAACCCTGATATTGTGCTTGCAGATTTAATTAAAATCCTGCATCCAGAAATATTACCGAATCATCAATTGTTTTATTATCGTAAATTTAATAAATAATGTTATTTAAATATCTGCCGTCTAACCTATTAATACTCTTTAAATCTACCTCTATCAAAACTTTAGCATTCTTACTTTTAAGTATTGGGTTGGTTGTTGCATTTTTACTGGATTTAGCTTTAGGTTCTGTCTCTATCCCTATTCAGGAAGTGATCAATATTTTACTGGGACAAGAACCAGAAAAAGCGACTTGGGCAAATATTATTCTGAAATTTAGACTTCCGAAAGCTGTGACTGCAACTTTAGCTGGCGCAGCTTTGGGTGTGAGTGGTTTGCAAATGCAAACTTTGTTTAAAAATCCCTTAGCGGGGCCTTTTGTGTTAGGAATTAGTTCTGGTGCAAGTTTGGGTGTGGCTTTGGTGGTGTTAACTGCAAGTGTGGCTACACCAAATTTATTAAATGATTTAGGAATCATTACTGATTTTGGGTTGGTGATAGCTGCTAGTCTTGGTGCGGCTGCGGTTTTGGGTTTGATGTTAGTGGTGGCGCGTCGAGTACAAGAGACGATGACGCTGTTAATTTTGGGTTTATTGTTTGGTTACGCTACGAGTGCAATTGTGAGTATTTTATTGCAATTTAGCTCTAGAGAACGGATTCAAAGTTATATTATGTGGACTTTTGGTAGCTTCGCTGGGGTGACTTGGAAACAGTTAATTGTGTTAATTCCGGTGATAGTTTGCAGTTTATTGGTGGCGGTGTTGCAATCGAAATCTTTAAATGCGCTGTTGTTGGGGGAAGCTTACGCGCGGAGTTTGGGTTTGACGGTGGAGAAAGCTAGGTTTTCTATTATTGGTAGTGCTTCTATTTTAGCAGGTGGCATTACGGCTTTTTGCGGGCCGATCGCATTTTTGGGTGTGGCTATTCCTCATCTGTGTCGCAGTCTATTTATGAGTTCTGATCATCGGATTTTAATCCCTGGTGTGATGATTATGGGGGGAATCTTGGCTTTGGTGGCTGATTTATTTTCTCAACTTGCGGTGAGTCAGATGGTTTTACCTTTAAATGCAATTACGGCTTTGATTGGAACTCCTGTGGTTACTTGGGTGATTTTAAGGCGTAGTTCTGGTAAGTCTTTTTAAACGCAGAGGTAGGCGCGGAGGGACGCGGAGAGTTTTTTTGAGGTGGGGTTGATGATTTTGAGGACTCAGGATTTATGTATTGGTTATAAGTCGGGGAAGGGGTTGCGGTGTGTGGCGAGGGATATTTCTGTGTGTCTGGAAGCTGGGGAATTGGTGTGTTTACTTGGCCCTAATGGTGCGGGTAAGTCTACCTTACTGCGATCGCTCGCCGGAATGCAACCACCTCTAGCGGGTCAGGTGCGGCTTTTGGGTGATGATATCTATAAGTTAGCACCGCAGGATTTAGCCAAGCGGTTGAGTTTGGTGCTGACGGAAAGGGTGGATGTGGGTATGTTATCGGCTTATACTCTGGTGAGTTTGGGACGACATCCTTATACTGACTGGTGGGGAAAATTAACGCCTGAAGATGAGGCTATAGTACATTGGGCAATAAAATCTGTAGGTGCATTAAATTTAGCTGCGCGTCAAGTTAGCGAACTCAGTGATGGTGAACGTCAAAAAATTATGATTGCACGTGCTTTAGCACAGTCGCCGATGGTGATGTTGCTAGATGAACCGACGGCATTTTTAGATTTACCACGGCGGGTGGAAATTATGCAACTGTTACGCCAGTTAGCACGAGAAAATCAGCAAGCGATTTTACTTTCTACCCATGATTTAGATTTAGCTTTGCGTCTAGCTGACCAAGTTTGGTTATTAACATCTGAGGGAATTTTACACATTGGCGCACCAGAAGATTTGGTATTAAGTGGTGCTTTTGCTGATACTTTCCGCAGTGAAGGTGTAGAGTTTAATATTTTTTCTGGTGAGTTTCATTTACATACACACCAAAAAGGCAATATTAATTTTATCGGTGAGGGTATCGCTGCGGTGTGGACGATGCGTGCTTTGAAACGTGCAGGATTTCAAGTCTTTCAAAGTGAAAATAATTTACCAATTTCAATAGAAGTAATATCAAATTCAAGAAAATTGATGTGGAAAATTACCAACAGCCAGACCGTAAATATTTATAATTCACTGTACGATGTAATTAAATATATAAATTTATTATAGTAGTTGCTACTAGTATAAATATACTTTCATCTGCAATCAAGTAGCGTGTGGAAGAATTGAGCGTTGCGTAGCTTGCTTCTCTAACGTTCGCGAAGCGTGTCGTAGACAGACGCTACGCGTACTCTCAAGAGAACTCGCAGAGTACCCGTAGGGTATTGTGAAATGGTATTAGGGATAAGGTGTAGTGTTTAACAAAGTTAGATTTTAGTTGCGTCAAGGAGTTCAACATCTTCTCAATTCCCCACACCCCACACCCAAAAACCAGTTAGAGTAGGGGCTGGCGTTTAACGAGCGTGCCATTCGTGTAGTAAAGCCTAAAACACACACGAGTAAAGAAAACAATTGTAGGACAAGATTTTTCGTATGCCCCTGTGTGGGATTGAACGGTATAGATTTTCGTGTTAGCTTACGTGATGCAAGACCCGATGTATGGCAAGGAGATTAACTCTTAAATGTTACTTTTGAGCGAAATAGCAACTAATCCTACTTATACAAAATCTTTTCAAATTTCTTTGTTAGCAATAACACTGGGTGGCTTCCTGCTAGCCACAATTGTTGGTTCAATCGCCTGGTATATTTCTAAACGCCCTGCTGGTTGGGAAAATACTGAAACTCCAGCCTGGATTTTACAACTTACTAAAAATATCAATAAACAAAATCCATCTAGTAAATAATCTCAAACTAAGAGAAAAGTACACAGCCAGATGAGTTGGTGGCAACAAACAGGTGTTTGTCTAAAAAATTTCACCAAAATTAGATTTAATAATTACTATTATAGTAAACAGTGATATACTAAGTTATCTCGTTAATTTCTAGTGATATATTCACCCAAAGTAAAAGAGAAACAAACGTATAATTAGGCTCTTAAAGGCATATGTGAAAGAGACAAAAGTTTCTCAGCTAAAATAGAGAGCATCTGTTCATTATCTTTTGTTTTCATTTGCTAGGTGCGGATAAATATAGAACCAACATTAGAAATTTTACAGTTTATACCTTTGGTTATTATGCCAGCAAAATTTTACATTCAGACAGAGTGGGCAACTGGTTTTCTTCACTAAAAGTAGGCAGTCATCTGTGCTACACAAGTTGCGTATCTGGAAGATGGGCAGATAGCTGGTCAATAATTACTGGCTAGTTGAGATATTTAGAAAAAATCCACAAACTTTGAATAATATTGCTTGTCCTTGACTTAACTGACTAATTTTAGGAGTAAAGTCTTGGCTTTGATGTCAATAGCATCCTGAAATTGGGAACTATAAAACCAAAGACAAAGCTAATTCTTTCAAATTCTGCTCATACCCGTTGAATGTCTCATTTGACTGGTAATCTTTTAGATATTTTCTAGTTTTATTTCAATACCTCAAAACTATCAGGAGTAAATATGCAGGCAGCAAACATAAGTCTGGAAATTTCCAGCTTCGACACTATGAATACCCAGGATTATATTGAGCTAGAACAGCAATATGGTGCTGATAATTACCATCCTTTAGATGTAGTTATTACCAAAGGAGAAGGTGTGTGGGTATGGGATATAGAAGGTAAAAAATACCTCGATTTTCTTTCAGCTTATTCAGCATTAAATCAGGGTCATTGTCATCCCAAAATTCTTCAAGCAATGATAAAACAAGCTCAACAAGTTACACTGACTTCTAGAGCTTTTCGTAATGACCAATTAGGAAAATTCTATCAAAAGCTTTGTCAAATTTCTGGCTTACCTAAAGTGCTACCCATGAATTCGGGAGCCGAAGCTGTGGAAACAGCTATTAAAGCCATTCGTAAATGGGCTTATAAAGTAAAAGGCATACCAGAAAATCAAGCAGAAATTATCGTTTGTAGTAATAATTTTTCTGGACGCACTATTAGTTTAATCAGTTTCTCTACAGAAGAACAATATCAAGATGGATTTGGGCCTTTAACTACTGGGTTTAAAGTTATTCCTTTTGGTGATGCTCAAGCATTAGAACAAGCTATTACTCCTAACACTGCGGCATTTTTGGTAGAACCAATTCAGGGTGAGGGAGGTATTATTGTTCCGCCTCATGGGTTTTTAAAGCAAGCTGAACAAATCTGTCGCCATCATCATGTCTTACTGGTTTTTGATGAAATCCAAACGGGCTTGGGAAGAACAGGTAAAATGTTTGCCCATCAATATGAGAATGTTAAGCCAGATGGCATAACTGTAGGTAAAGCTTTATCTGGTGGATTTTATCCCATTTCTGCATTTATTTCTACAGAGGAAGTGATGGGTATATTTCAACCAGGGGATCATGGTAGTACCTTTGGGGGAAATCCTTTAGCTGCTGCTATTGGCATTGCAGCACTTGATGTTCTTATAGAAGAAAAATTACCAGAAAAAGCCTTAAAACTAGGGGAATATTTTATAGAGAAATTACAATCAATAGAAAGTACATATATCAAAGAAGTACGCGGCAAAGGTTTATTAATTGGTATGGAATTGTACCCCGAAGCTGGTGGTGCAAGGCGTTTTTGTAAAGCTTTAGCTAAAGAGGGGTTATTAGCTAAAGAGACTAGAGATAATGTCATTCGTTTTGCTCCACCCTTAGTTATTTCCGAAGATGAAATAGATTGGGCATTAGAGAAAATTGAGCGAGTTTTAACCACCACTTAATTAGTTTGGCGTAAATTGATTTCTGAGGGGTGATTTGTAGTGTTTGAGCAGTCATTAGTAGCAAAATTGAACAATCTTTTCACCCAACTTATGAGTATCTGGGAATTGTACGTCAAATTGAATAAAAGACGGCAATCAGATCCCGGTTTGTCCTGGTATGACCACTGCGAAGCACCTAGTACGTTGGCAGAATTTGCCTTCTAGTTGTGTAAGTAGACCGGATGATTTTAATTTTCAATAAAAAGGACAATCTACCATGAATCGTGAAGAACTTTTGCAAGAGACCGTGCAACCAATTGACATTAAAGCTTTTGATGTTGTTGGCTTAGTGGAAGCAATGAGTAAGACAGCTTTCCAAGGTCGAAATTTGGGGCGGGCAGCAAAAATTTATGACGCAATGCTGCAAGATAAAGAATGCACGATTATTCTGTGTTTAGCTGGGTCTTTATTTAGTGCTGGACTCAAGGGAATAGTCCACGATTTAATTACTCACAATATGGTAGATGCTATTGTTTCTACCGGAGCTAACATTGTTGACCAAGATTTCTTTGAAGCGTTGGGTTATCGTCATTATGTCGGCGATCCCTTTGCTGATGATGAGGTTTTAAGACAGCAACGCATAGACCGCATATATGACACCTATATTGATGAGGATCAACTGCGGGTATGTGACATGACTATTGCCGAAATCGCCGAGAATTTAGAGAAGCGTCCCTATTCTTCACGGGAATTTATTGAGCAGATGGCGGTTTATTTAGAACGTCGGGGTAACTATGGTCAATCTGTGGTGCAAGCCGCTTATCAACACCAAGTACCAATTTTTGTCCCTGCTTTTAGTGACTGTTCGGCGGGATTTGGTTTAGTGCATCATCAATGGAATTCTCCAGAATCTCATGTGACAATTGACTCAGTGCGAGACTTTCGGGAGTTGACCCAGTGCAAACTAGCTTCTAATTACACTGGCTTGGTAATGATTGGTGGCGGTGTACCGAAAAACTTTGCTCAGGATACGGTGGTAGCTGCGGAATTGCTGGGATTTGAAACGAGTATGCACAAGTATACAATTCAAGTCACTGTGGCTGATGAGCGAGATGGGGCTTTGTCTGGTTCTACTCTCAAAGAGGCTCATTCTTGGGGGAAGGTAGATAAAGCTACTGAACAGATGGTATTTTCTGAGGCGACTGTGGCGTTACCATTAATTGCGGGGTATGCGTATCATAAGGGGAACTGGCGCGATCGCCAACCGCATCGTTTAGCTCAACTGTTTACTAAACCGCAGCCCAAAGTAGCAACTGTGTAGAGATTTTTAGGGGGGAGCATCTCAGCTTTGTTAGATTAGCTCCTGTTAGTTCTTTTGTTCTAACAAAGTTGATATGCTCCCAGTTAAAGTAGTATCTATGTCAAAAGACAGAGTGTCAAACTTAACTCAAGCTCACTCTGTTTTTGTTGGGAAATGAAGATTTCCTCATCTTTGAGCTAATGCTATGGCTGCTGGCAAAAGGTTAGTATTTCTTATCTGTTGACTTGCTAATTTTCATAGTTTGTAATATTTTACAAGTTGTCTTTTGACAAGACAGCTTATCTCTGCATTATTACTTTATATCTATTTGCAAGAATTAAATCTTTTTTATCTCCTAATTGATATATACTATCAACTAGATTAAGATTCTGAAACTATGTCAACCGTAAGTCTTCATGCTTGCTACCTTTTTTGGTGACATTTTGCAAAGGAGTTGCAGCAGGGGGAAAAGTTGGTATTGTTGCCAGTTGTATTACTCCAAACCCACCCACTGTTTTGAAAGGTGATGACAGATAGCAAAAATAACTACAACCAACCCCAAAAGCCTAAAGGATGGGGGTTTCAGTTTTTTGGAGAGACACCTAAAACTCCCGAATTAGAAGAAAAAACACCCAAAAGTGGCTCTTTTGTGAACACAGGTAAATCTTTCCCTTTAGCGATCGCTAGTGTGGGAGAGCGTTTGGCGATCGCTAAACTCAAAGGGACAGAAGGTACAGTCCGTCGTCTGATTGGTATGGGATTAGTTCCTGGAACTGAACTTCAAGTGATTAGTATTGCCAATGGTTCTGTCATCATCGCACTTGGTGATAACCGCATTGGTTTAGGGGTAGGTATGGCACAGAAAATACTATGTACGAATTTAGGGACTTCCAACTAAAAAAATATACCATCACGCTTGTCAGCAGGGGAGCAGGGGCGCAGGGGCGCAGGGGAGAAACAGAAAATATGGACTGACTAAAGTATAGAAGATGGAAACAAGAAAATATGTCCACAGTTTTGATATAGTTTTGCAATAGAGTTGTAAATCAGAAGTGCAATTATATGTCATGAAATAAAGTCTCATAACTAAGCGGATATGAGGCTGTTCTATCTAGAATGCCAGCCAGTTATGGTTTATGAATTTTACATAGCGTTACTAAATATACCGATTTTTACCAACAAAATGAGCGAAAAAAGACAACTACGTGATTTAGCTGTAGGCTCTATGGGGCGGGTAGTTGGTTATGAAAAAGCTGCCCGTAGTTATAAAGGAAAATTGCTGGCGATGGGACTGACACCGGGTACAGAGTTTACTGTCACCCGCCATGCACCTCTGGGAGATCCTGTAGAAATCCAGGTGCGGGGTTTCAAACTGAGTCTGCGTAAAGACGAAGCCAATGCTTTATTTGTAGAGGAAGTAACACAATGACGAAGCAGATAATTGCATTGGTAGGTAATCCTAATTGTGGTAAAACTACTTTATTTAATGCCTTGACAGGTGCTAATCAAAGAACTGGTAACTGGCCTGGTGTCACAGTGGAACGCAAAGAAGGCAAATATATCCACAATGGTAAAAATATTACTGTTGTTGACTTACCAGGAGTTTATTCTCTGGATGCTGAAGATAGTGACACTGGACTTGATGAACTGATAGCGCGAGATTATCTGCTTGCTGGTGAAGCGGATGTGATTATTAATATTGTTGATGCTTCCAACTTAGAACGCAACTTGTATCTCACAACCCAAATCATGGAAATGCGCTTACCGATGATTGTGGCGTTGAACATGATGGATGTGGCTAAAGACAGGGAAATTAAGATAAATCCCACCCTACTTTCACAGCGTCTTGGTTGTCCGGTGATTCCCATGAGTGCAACATCAGGTAAGGGAGTACCTGAGTTACAAGATGCGATTAATCAGTCTCTCGTTAACTTATTAGTACCATCGACTTACGTTGCTTACCCAGCTGTAATTGAAGATGCGATCGCGCAATTAGTCCCTTTCATCACAGAACATAGTCCCAAGCGCACAGTAGATCCCCGGTGGACAGCCTTAAAACTTTTGGAATACGAGGATCGAGTTGCACCAGAATTGAGGAGTAAGGAATTAGAAAGGATAGTTGTAGAACACCGACGACAAGTCCATCAAACCCTCGATGATGACTTAGATATCATCATCGCCGATAGTCGTTACACCTTTATTCGTAACTTAATTCAAGGTGCAGCCGAACGCAGTCGGGAAGTTAAAACTAACATTTCCGACAAAATCGACCAAATTGTACTCAATCGCTGGTTGGGAATACCGATTTTCTTGTTCATCATGTACGTGATATTCACCATATCAATTCATGTCGGTGGTGCTTTTATTGACTTTTTTGACATCTCATTTGCCACGATTTTTGTTGATGGTTTCGGTAAACTGCTGGAAAACATCAATGCACCAGGATGGCTGATTGGACTATTAGCACAGGGCGCAGGTGGTGGTATCCAAACCACAGCCACTTTTATTCCCCAAATTGGCATGATGTTCTTGTGTCTGTCGGTGTTAGAAGATACTGGCTATATGGCACGGGCTGCCTTTGTGATGGATCGGTTGATGCGTTTAATTGGGCTTCCCGGTAAATCCTTTGTACCAATGATTGTGGGTTTTGGGTGTAACATTCCAGGAATTATGGCGACGCGGACATTAGAAAATAAACGCGATCGCCTGATGACAGTGATGATGAATCCCTTCATGTCCTGTAGCGCCAGATTAACAGTTTACGCCCTGTTTATTGGTGCATTCTTCCCCGTTGGCGGTCAAAATATGGTTTTAGGTCTTTACTTATTGGGTATCTTAGCCGCCATATTCACCGGACTGATCTTGAAAAATACCATTCTCCAAGGGGAAGCCGCCCCCTTTATCATGGAACTACCTCCATACCATATACCCAAGATTAAAGGTGTTTTGTTGCGTGCAGGCGATCGCCTCAAAGCTTTCATCACCAAAGCCGGCATTGCTATTGTAATTATGGTGATCGTCCTGGGCTTCATGAATTCTGTTGGTACTGATGGCACATTCGGCAAGCAAGATAGCAAAGATTCGATTCTCAGCGCCATGAGTCGCACAGTCACACCAGTATTTACACCAATGGGAATTACTCAAGATAACTGGCCGGCTACCGTTGGTTTAATGACAGGCGTATTTGCGAAAGAAGTGATGGTTGGTACGATGAACTCTCTGTATACGGGATTGGCAGAAGCAGAAAAAGCAGCCACAGCAGAGCAAGAATTGCCGGAAGAATATAGTTTTTGGGGTGGTATTAGTAAAGCATTTGCTAGCATTCCAGAGAATTTGGCAAAACTTCCTAGTCAACTATTTGACCCCCTTGGTTTAAGTGCAGCCAATGTTTCGACAGACCAAAAGCAAGCCGCAGAAGCTCAAGGTGTATCTGTTAGCACTTACGGCGAAATGTCCAAACGGTTTAGTAGTACATCTGCGGCTTTCGCCTATCTGTTGTTTGTACTGTTGTACTTTCCCTGCGTTTCTGCGACGGCTGCACTTTACCGGGAGACTAATTTGGGGTGGACGGTATTTGCTGGATGCTGGACTACTGGTTTAGCTTACTGGGTGGCGGTTTTATATTACCAACTGGCGACATTTACACAACATCCCAGTTCTTCTATTGCTTGGGTAGTGGGATTAGCTTTTGTTATGGCGATCGCTATTTTCGGACTGAAGATGGCAGGTACTACACGTACAAGAGAAGTTATTAGTCATTAGTCATTAGTCATTAGCAAAGGATAAAACCATGATTTTAAGTGAACTACAACAATTCCTTACCCAACACAAAAAAGCCTCTCTTGCAGATATGCAACTGCATTTTCGCATGGATGGAGACGCTTTACGAGGAATGCTGAGTAAGCTAATCCGTAAAGGTCGAGTCCGCAAAATGGAGGATGGTAAAAAGTGTGGTGGATGTCACAGTTGTGAACCAGAAGCGATTGAATTTTATGAATGGGTTGTAGTGCATACCTAAAATTTTGGCTAACTTTGGAGTTATGCTCACGAATTATTCCTAACCGTTAAACCTACTCATATCTTCAGTATAAGTTCTTGTTTAATAAGATATGAGTAGATTTAGATAGATATTTTGATTCAGTTACTAACCCTTTGTGATAAGCACTTATACCAACTCTCTAACCCAGTTCCAGTTAACGCTGAAACTTGAAAAACCTGAATTTGAGGATTGACTTGCTGGGCGTATTCTATACAACGCTGAACGTCAAACTGCACATGAGGTAGTAAATCAATTTTGGTGAGAATCATCACCTCACTAGCGCGGAACATATGCGGATATTTAATTGGCTTATCTTCGCCTTCAGTCACAGAGAGAATGACAACTTTTGCCTGTTCGCCTAAATCAAATAATGCTGGACAAACTAAGTTACCAACATTCTCAATCATCACGACTGAATTCAAAGGTGGATTTAATTGTTGCAAACCCCTTTCTACCATTGCTGCATCTAAATGACAGCCTGTACCTGTGTTAATTTGTACTACTTTACAGCCTGTCTCTTTTATTTTCTTAGCATCATTAATCGTTTCTTGATCTCCCTCAATAACACTGATAGACAACTGATGTTTTAAATCATTAATAGTGCGAGTCAATAGTGTTGTTTTTCCTGAACCTGGAGAACTCATTAGATTTAAAGCAATGATGTTGCGACCTTTAAACCATCCCCGATTTTGGGCTGCTATTAAATTATTTTTTGCTAAGATATCTTGTTCTAAAGATATAGTTGTGCTGTGTACTTGAGCATGAATCTGAGATGCTTCTGAGATGGAATTATGACTGTGAGAATGCGTAACTACAGTGCCATCTGGTAAAGTGTGAGTGTGAACATGATGAGAATCATGATTGTGAGAATGGGCGATCGCTGTATCTTTAGGTGAAGTATGAGTGTGGTAATGATGCTCATCTTGGGAGCTAATTATTGCTACTTCATTTGTTTCAGTGTTGATGATTTTGACTTCAGCATCATCAGAACAACCGCAGGTTACACACATAATTTTTTTATTTACGTTTCATGGTTTGAAAAAGCGTATCAACTATCTCCTGAAAAAAAAGTTTGTTAAATGCAAACATAGCATTTAGCAAGCTAGTGAGGCACAGAGTTTTTTATTCTTAAGGAACTCTTAACAGGGAACAGTAAATAAATTAGGGTTTATCTCATGAGACCGAGAAAAGCTATAAGAACAAGATAATTAAACATTTTTAGAATGGAATAAAAGTATTGTTGATAACAAATAGAATTTACAATTAAGATAGTTTATATACCAGAATTTAGAATTAAAAAATTCATTTTCAATCTGACAATTTGTCTTTTGACGAAACAATAAAAAAAGTAATAAATAGAAATATGGGCTATATCTACAACTCATCGCCCTAAATTTTGTTTATTCACGAAAAGGTAGTTATGGGATTTTTGTCAGACCCCATTATATTGTCGCGTATACAATTTGCCGTGACTAGCGTATTTCATATGTTATGGCCTGTCTTAACCATCGGTATGGCGGGTTATTTGGTAGTAGTAGAAATTCTCTGGTTGCTCACAAAAAACCCTGATTACTACCGTCATGCACGTTTCTGGTCAAAAATCTACATTCTTAATTTTGGGTGTGGAGTCGCATCTGGAGTTGCTTTAGAATTTGAATTTGGTGCTAATTGGTCTCCATTTTCTGTAGCTGTTGGTGACTTTTTCGGCACAATTTTAGGCTTTGAAGGCACAATGGCATTCATGCTAGAAGCAGCCTTTTTAGGCATCATGATTTCTGGTTGGAATCGTGTACCTAGTTGGTTACATTTGCTATCAACAATCATGGTTTTTGTTGGTGCAAGTCTATCTTCTTTTTGGATTATTGTCGCTAATTCTTGGATGCAAACACCTGCTGGTGGCGAAATGGTGAATGGTAAATTCATCGTCCATGACTTTATCCAAGCCATTTTTAATCCAGCAGCATTAAGTAGTTGGTTTCACATGGTTTTGGCGATTTTAGAAACTGCACTATTTGTAATTGGCGGAATTAGTGCATGGTATATTCTCAAGAATCGCCATCATGCTTTCTTCAGTAAATCTTTCAAACTGGCTCTAGCTCTAGCTATTTTTGTCACTCCTCTACAACTATTTGTTGGTCATATCAGTGGTGAACAAGTTTATCACAACCAACCCACAAAATTAGCTGCAATAGAAGCAATTTGGGATACTATTCCCGCCGGAGAATCTGCACCTTGGACAGCATTAGTTGCACCTGATATAGCTGGAGAGAAAAATCATTGGGAACTGAATATTCCTCATGCTTTGAGTTACATCTTAGAAATGAAACCCACTCTTTCTGAACCAGTACAAGGCTTGAAAGAGTGGAAACCACAAGATAGACCCCATGCTATCAGTCTTATTTTCTATTCTTTCCGCATCATGGTGGGAATTGGCTTCTTTTTATGTGGGTTAATGTTGTTCAGTGTTGTTCAATGGTGGCGCGGTAAACTTGCCATAGAAAATATCACTCAACAACGTTGGTTGATGCGAGGTTGGATATTTGCTGCGCCTTTAGGATATATGGCTGTGGAGTTTGGTTGGATAGTGCGAGAAGTGGGAAGACAACCTTGGACTGTATACGGAAAAATTCGTACAGCAGATGCAGTTTCTCATCTCCCAGCAAATACGGTTCTCACTTCATTGATAGCTTATATAGTTATCTATTTGCTGTTATTTAGTTCTGCTTTGTACTTTGGTAGTCGCATTGTTCGCCAAGGGCCAAATTTGGAATTACCACTACCAATAGGTAGTAATGAAAGAGAATTTGTGAGTGAAGTTGTAGGAGTAAATATTCAGGAAGGAGAGGTTTAATGGATACATTGGAACAAATATTACCGATAGTTTGGTTTGGTATTATTGCCTTATTTCTCTCCATTTATTTGATTACTGATGGTTTTGATTTAGGAGTGGGAATTTTAACTTTAAGGCGGAAGGATGAGGAAGAAAAAGGCATTTTGATTAACACTTTAAGTAGTGTTTGGGATGCTAATGAAACTTGGCTAGTGTGTACTGGAGGGGCTTTATTTGGGGCTTTTCCTCTGGCTTATGCGACAATTGTCAATGCCCTGTATATTCCAATTAGCTGCATGGTAATTGGATTTATTTTGCGGGCGGTTGCATTTGAATTTCGAGAACATTCCCACAATAAAACTTTTTGGAGTATTGCCTTCGGCGGTGGTAGTTTATTAGCTACATTATCCCAAGGATTAATTCTGGGTGGGGTTTTAGCTGGAATCAAAGTTGATAGTACAGGTGCGTTTATTGGTGGAATTTGGGATTGGTTAAATTTGCCATCAATTCTAGTAGCTTTAACTGTCATGCAAGGCTATGTGATGATTGGTGCAACCTATCTAATTATCAAGACAGAAGGTGAACTACAAAAAACCTACTATCGCACAGCTATATTATCAACTTGGGCGACAGTTATCGGGGCAATTTTGATTACTGCTGCTGTTCCAGTGTTCTATGAAAATATACGCGATCGCTTGTTTCATCAACCAGAAGTATTTATCTTTGCGTTAATTCCTATACTGGCTCTTTTAGCAGTTAGCCGATTAATTTACAGCATCAATGCTCGTCAGGAGATGACACCTTTTATTTGGGCAGTTGTGGTATTCTTAATTACAACTGTAGGTTTAGCTTTTGTCGTCTTTCCTTACATTATTCCCACCCAAATCACCATTTTTGAGGCAGCTTCTTCCTTTAGTTCTCAAGTTTTGATGATTACCTTCATTGGCTTTTTTGTACCGATTATGCTTTTCTACAATGCCTATCTATATAGGGTATTTCGGGGCAAAGTAGTTAGTAGTTATTATGGGGAATAATATCTAATTCAGTCTGAGAAAAAGTATAATTTAGCCATAATGCACCAATTCGGTGCATTATGTCTTATTTTAACTAACTTTGTAATCACAACCGAAATTATTGAGATTAAGTAGTATATTGGCGATTTTGATCATGGAAAAGTATTAACGTTAACTTTTCTACAAGTTTGACAGTTGGTCTTTTGACATTATGGTCATTGTCATCTGATGATAAAAATCATATTTGCTTCAAGTATTTCCTATTAAAATATAGAGGTGCATACATACCTGCTATAAAGTTAAGGGATACAAATTTCTTTGTATCCCTTATTTATTAATATTTGCGATCTAATTAGGTTTTGTATGCAGATAGGAAGAAACTACCATCTGGGACTTTGGAAAAAAAATCAACAATTATTTCTCAAATTGGTATCACCTATTCTCCATAATGTGTGCCTGCAACTTTCCCGCGAAACACAATGTAATTGTAGATGTTGTAGAACAACATAATGGGAATCAAAAATCCAATGAAGATAATCATGAACACTAACGCGCTAGGTGCTGCGGCTGCTTGATAAATGGTAATACCTGGAGGGATGATATAGGGAAAAACAACTAATCCCAAACCTACAAAGGTAAGTAGAAAAAGCAGCACTGTCCAAACTAAAGGAGTGGTTTCTGCTTTGCGGTTCAGGCTTTGAATCAATAACCCAATCAGCAGCACACCTAACACAGGAATGAGTGAAAATAGATATACTTCTGGTTGGTGAAATAACTTTGCCCTGGCATTTTCATACACAACAGGGGTGGCGATGGTGATTAAAATTGCACCTATAAGGGTTGTCCAAGCAGCAATTTTTGCTGTGCGGTAATGGGATGTTTGCAGTTCTCCCTCAGTTTTTAAGATGAGATAAGTAGAGCCAATCAATACATAACCTTGAATCAATGTCAAGGCAACTAAGAGCGATCGCCAATCGAGCCAATCCCACATACTACCGATAAAGTGACCGGATTGATCCACCTTAATGCCTTCTAAAATGCTCCCCAAGGCAAATCCTTGAAACAGCGCCGCCATGAAACTTCCAACTCCAAAGGCGACGTTCCAAAATACTTTGTTTGTCGAATGTTCTCGAAACTCAAAAGCCACAGCCCGAAAAATCAAACCAAATATCATCCCAAAAATGGGAATGTAGAGCGCATTCAAAATGGTGCCATAAGCCAGAGGAAATGCTCCAAATAATGCACCCCCCATCAACACCAGCCAGGTTTCATTGGCATCCCAAATATTACCCAAACTCGTCATTAAAATGTCCCGTCGCTCCTCATTGGAACTGCTTAGGGACAAGATACCTACGCCTAGATCAAACCCGTCTAACATGACGTAGAGAAACAAAAACAGAGCCAAGATAATAAACCATACCTGGGCTAAAAAGTGTTCTAAATTCTCCATACAATTACCTATTGCTGTGCTTCCACAGGACGCTGATCGGGAACAAATTCAGCCGGAGTAGTTTCTACGCCTGGTTTGGTGTCAATACCTGGAACCGGAAGCTCCAAATTGGGGCCTTGACGAATGATTCGACTACCAAAGAATAAGGCACAAATAAACAGGGCTGTATAAATTCCTGCAAAAATTACCAAGGATGTTAAAACTTCACTAGCTGGTAAGTGGGAAACGCCATCTGCTGTGCGAATTTTCCCATAAACTACCCAAGGTTGCCGCCCGACACAACGCACAATCCAGCCTGATTCTACAGCAATATAGCCCAATGGAGCCGCTAAAATCCAGATTCGCAGGAGCCATTTTTGCTTGGCGATCGCTTCTGGTGAGAGTTTACCTCGCAACCATTGAATCACACTGATACCCATCAAGCCAGCCAAGAAAAAGCCGATACCGCTCATGATGCGGAAGGCGTAATAAATCAAACCCACCATCCGGGGGCGATCTTCAGGTTTCCACTCTTTCAATCCCAGAACGGGTTTAGACAGATTTTTCTTAAATTCCAAAATGTAGCCTAAGCCGTTGGGAATTGAGATTTCCCAGTCATTTTGCTCAGTCTGATTATTGGGTAATGCAACTACACTCCAGGGCGCAGGCTGTCCGGCTGGAGAGGTTTCCCACTTAGCTTCCATCGCTGCGAGTTTTGTAGGCTGATAGTCAGCTACCTGTTCAGCGCTGAGGTGTCCGACATAGATTTGTAATGGGGTGACAGCGATCGCTGTTGCTAAGACAATTTTGAGCGATCGCGCAAAGAAAGCTTGATGACGGTTGTTGAGAATATACCAGGCGCTAATTCCCCCAATCACAAACAGAGAAGTTTCCAGTGTTCCCAAAAACATATGAGAGACACTGTTGAC
Source organism: Trichormus variabilis 0441 (assembly GCF_009856605.1). NCBI lineage: Bacteria > Bacillati > Cyanobacteriota > Cyanophyceae > Nostocales > Nostocaceae > Trichormus > Trichormus variabilis. The sequence continues at coordinate 202,898 of NZ_CP047243.1, forward strand.
CATGAAGGGATTTAAAATTGCCTGAAAGTAATCATCAACAACAAACTTCCCATTTACTATTTCCCCACCGGCTGGGGTCTGCAACCAAGAGTTTGCCGCTAAAATCCAGAAGGTAGATAGGTTTGCACCAAAAGCAACCATAATCGTGGCAAAATAGTGAATCACTGGGTTTACTCTTTCCCAGCCAAACAGCATGATACCCAAAAATCCGGCTTCTAGCATGAATGCCATCGAAGCCTCAAAGCCTAAAATGCTGCCAAAAAAGTCGCCTACCGCTTCGGAAAATGGGGCCCAGTTCATACCAAATTGAAACTCCATTGGTAAGCCAGATGCTACACCAATACCGAAATTCAACACATATAGCTTGGCCCAGAAACGAGCATGGTGATAGTAATCAGGATTGCGTGTTTTTAGCCACATTCCTTCAACGATAACCAGATAAATCCCCATCCCAGTGGTGAGAACAGGCCATAGCATATGAAAAATCGCCGTCAGTGCAAACTGCATCCGCGACAAAGCAACGGTGTCCGATAGAAAATCCATCAACTAACCTCTGAATTTGTTTCAATCTTGACTTGCATATCATCTTGGGGTAATAGTTGCATGGTAACGGAAGATTTCTACCTTTTCATAATATACTTCTCGCAAAAGTCCTTCTTTGCTTCTACCGAAAGCGGTTCCGCTTTAGAGGTATGGGTTTAGACAAACTAAAGTTCCTTAATGCAAGCGTGCAATCAAGCGATCGCCAACTCGCAACGCATTGGCAATAATAGTTAAAGCCGGACTTACCCCAGAGTTAGAAGGGAAGAAGCTACCATCAACAACATAGAGATTATTCACATCATGGGTGCGACAATCAATGTCAAGCACAGATGTAGCTGCATCTTCCCCAAACCGACAAGTACCGCATTGATTCGCCACAACTTGAATCGGGCTATCACTACGGGGATAAATACCGCGACGAAACACCGGGTTTTCCGAACTGCGATCTACAGCTTTTAGCACATCAGTCCAGCGATAAATTAGGCGATCGTGTGCCTCGATATTATTAGGCGTATAATCCAAATACAACTTATCACCCACAACCCGCACCCGATTTTTCGGGTTAGGTAAATCTTCCGTTTGTAACCACCAACCAATAGAATGATTGGCTAACTGTCGCATTCCAAACCCAGGTACTAACCTCGACATCAGCGATAACAAAGGCGATGCTTCGGACGGAATCATTTCTTGCAGAATACTACCTGTATTTTGAATATGACCCATCGGGAAAGGAAAATCTAATTCTCCCCAATAAAAATCATTCACAGCAATTGTTTTCTGAAACACAGTCGGGTTTGGTGTCGGACTTAGTTGCACCATCGCCGTCATCAGGTGTTTCATAAAATTACGTCCCACCAAATCGGAACTATTAGCAAGTCCCTTTGGGTGTTTGTCATTAACTGAACGTAACAGCAACGCCGCCGAATTTACCGCACCACAAGCTAGAACTACGATATCTGCAAAAAATAGATAGGATTGTCCATCAATTTCTGCTTCCACAGCTTTTACTTCCATACCAGATGGATTAGTGTGTAAACGCACAACCTTAGCTGAGGTTTTTAAGGTGACGTTAGAATGTGACAAAGCTGGGTTAATTCCCACAGTATGAGCATCAGCTTTGGCATCTATTTTACAAGGGAAACCATCACAAGTATGACATCGGATACAATCACTCTTGAGTGCTAAAGGTAAATGTGTTGGATGTAGCCCTTGTTGGGAGATAGCATCAGCAATTGTTTGCATCCGCGCTTCGTGACTTACTTCTGCATAAGGATAAGGTTCGCTGCGGGGTGGTTCTGTTGGGTCATCGCCTGATTTACCGTGGACATGGTAGAGTTTTTCCGCTTCGGTGTAATAGGGTTCAAAGTCTTGGTATGTCAAAGGCCACTCAATTGAAACCCCATCTTGATGTTTAACCTCTTGAAAATCTCGTTCCCGCATCCGCAACAGTGCAGCACCATATACTTTTGTATTTCCACCTACCCAATAGTTAATTTGGGGACGAAAAGGTTCGCCAGTGCTGTCGTACCATTGTTCTTGAGTGTGATAACGTTCTTTTTTAAAGACTTCAACAGCACTCCAGTTTTCTTCTTCTTTGGGGAGAAAATTGCTGCGTTCTAGAATGAGGATTTTTTTGCCTGTTGGGGCGAGTTTATATGCTAATGTACCGCCACCAGCACCGGTGCCAACGATGATAATATCGTAGTGTTGATCGTCAATAATCATATAAAATTTTTCTCTCTGAAGATAAGAATAGGAAAATCTCACGCATTCGACGGAGTCGTTCCCGCAGGGTAGGCGCAAAGACGCAAAGGTAAGGATTTATTACTCATTGCCAGATATAAATGAGGAGAAATAAAATAATCCAAATTACATCAACAAAGTGCCAAAATAGGGAAGTTGCATCTACGCCAAAATGACCTTTGTCATAATTACCGGGAATAAGCGATCGCACTAACATAATTAACTGCAATAACACACCAGTAAAAACGTGCAAACCGTGAAATCCTGTTAATAGATAAAACATTCCCCCAAATACACCAGATGTGACAGTAAAATGCAGGCTACTCCATTCAACTGCTTGACCATATAAGAAGTAGCTACCCATCATCATTGTTGTTAACCAAAGTAGGCGAAAACCCCACATATTATGGCGTTTAAGGGCAAGTTCCGCGAAATAAATCACAAAACTACTAGAAACCAAAATCACCGTATTAATTGCCGGTTCCCTAACTTCTAATCCCTCAACACCAGGCGGTAGCCAATCAGGAGTTGTGGTTTTATAAACGATATATCCCGCGAAAAAACTCAGAAAAATGATGCTTTCCGAAAGTAAAAATACGATAAAGCCAAACATACTATTGGCTGCTTCATCGTGAGTATGTTCAACAGTCCTCGTCTCCAAAGACTCCTGCAACTCTTCTCGACTAATAGAACTATTCACAGTCATAGTTGAATTTTCACTAATTTTTTTTGGTTTGTAGTGGGGACTTTAGTCCTCTCCTCTCCTGGAAACAAAATTAAGGACTGGAGTCCTTACTACGAACATCGCACTAGGTTTAAAGTATGAATTAATTCAAATCTCTTGCTAACTCTTGCTTTTCCAGATTCGCCGTCAACGGTTCAGACTTCCCATACCCGTAAGGTTCCGAAATCACCACAGGAATCTCCTCAAAATTCTCCACCGGCGGCGGAGAAGCCACCAGCCACTCCAACCCAATAGCCCGCCAAGGATTATCCGGTGCTTTCTCACCCTGTACCCAAGAACCAATCATGTTCAAAATAAAGGGTAATGTAGACATCCCCAACAAAAAGCCACCAATACTAGCAATCACATTCCAAAAAGCATATTCTGGGTCGTAGGAAGAAACCCGCCGCAACATCCCTTGTAAGCCTAATGGGTGCATCGGTAAAAAGTTGAGGTTAGTCCCGATGAATGATAACCAAAAATGCAGCTTACCCAAGCCTTCGTAATACATCCGCCCAGTCATCTTGGGGAACCAGTGATAAAAGGCGGCAAACATCCCCATTGTCACAGTCCCGTAGAGGACGTAATGAAAGTGACCAACTACGAAATAAGTATTATTAACATGAATATCAATTGGTACTGCGGAAAGCATAATGCCTGTGATACCAGCAAACACAAACATAATCAATCCACCCAAAGCAAACAGCATCGGGGTATCGAGACGCAGTTTACCTCCCCAAATTGTTGCCACCCAAGCAAACACTTTGATCCCGGTGGGGACGGAAACAAACATTGTGGAAATCATGAACACTATCCGCATCCAGGCTGGTGTACCACTGGCAAACATATGATGTACCCAGACAAAACCACTCACACCAGCAATTAATAGAGAGGAAACGGCGACTACTTTATAGCCAAACAGAGGTTTACGGCTATAAACTGGGAATATTTCGGAAAAAATGCCAAAAATAGGTAGTATAATTACGTAGACTGCTGGATGTGAATAGAACCAAAAGAAGTGTTGAAAGAGAACTGCATTACCGCCCTTGGCAGGGTCAAAAAACGCTGTACCAATGCTGAGGTCAAGTAACAACATAACTGCGCCTGCCGTCAATGCAGGTAATCCAAACAATTGGATAATCTGGGCGCTGAACACTGCCCAAACATAAGCCGGCATCCGAAAGAAGGTCATTCCTGGGGCGCGCATTTTGACAATTGTTGTCACAAAATTAACACCACCCATAATTGAGGATACACCCGATATGGCTACAGCTATCAGCCAGAGAAATTGACCGTTAATGAGATTACCTGTAGGATTTTGCAGACTCACTGGGGGATAAGACCACCAACCGGCTTGGGCTGGGCCACCGGGTAGGAAGAAACTAGCCATGAGGATAATTCCAAATACTGGCACCATCCAGAAGGCGACGGCATTCAGGCGGGGAAATGCCATGTCTCGCGCTCCAATCATTAGCGGGACAAGGTAGTTTGCTAGACCAACTAAGACAGGAAAAGTCCACAAGAACAGCATGATTGTGCCATGCATGGTGAACATGGCATTGTATACTGTGCGGTCAACTAAATCGGCTTCTGGGGTGATTAGTTCGCCGCGAATAATCATGGCGAAGATACCGCCGATGAGGAAGAAGAGAAAGGAGGTGACGATATATTGGATACCGATGACTTTGTGGTCGGTGCTGAAGGTGAAGTAGGTTTTCCAGGTGGTGGGGGGATGGTGCTGTGTTTCTGTTATTTTGGGTTTTTCGATTTGGGTATTTGTCATAATTTTCACGCAGAGGCGCAGAGAAATTGAGTTTAAGAGGGGAAGTTGACTAGAGGCGGTGGTGCGGGTACGACTGTGGGATAGCCTGTGGTGAATCCGCCTTTGATTTTTTGGGCGTATTCGTTAGCGGCTTGATTATTGGCTGGGACGGGTTTTTGGGTTGCGGCTAATTTCAGCCAGTGGTTGTAATCTTCTATTGATTCGACTACTACATCAGTTTGCATGGCTGCAAAGTAAGTACCGCTAAATTGGGAGTCGCGCAGTCGATATTTACCTGGGCGAATGGGGGTAAATTCAAAGTCGATGGTTTGTTTGGGTACTATGTCTTGTTTTAGTCGAAAGGCGGGAATGTAAAAGCCGTGGAGAACATCTGCTGATTGGAGTGCTAAACTAATGCGTCGATTAACTGGTAAATGTAATTCGGTGCTGGTAACGTTTTGATTGGGGTAGCGGAAAACCCAAGCCCATTGTTTGGCAAGGACTTCTATTTTTTCAACGGGTTCGGTTGTAGATTCCATTGTTGCTGCATGGGCTGATGCCATTGTATGTATGTGCATGGCTTCCATCGGCCCTTGAATTGCCATTTCTGCATAGATGTTGTAGCTGTAGGTAGCAATCCACAGCACTAAGAGAATGGGAATTGTTGTCCAAACTACTTCTAAGGTGATATTCCCTTCAATTGGGGGGCCATCGCTGGTGTCATATTTACCTGCGCGATGAAAAATTATGGAATAGATGACGGTTCCAGTTACGCCCAGGAAAATGAAGGTTCCCAAGGTGACTAAAAAGCTAAATAGTTCATCTATAAGTTTGGATTCGGCGGCGGCTTGGGGGGGGAACCAGGAATAGGCTTGTTCTCCCATCCAGAGGCTTGCACCTGTGAGGGCGATCGCACAGCCAATTAAAATCAAGATATTCCGAATTTTCATTTCAATACCGCATTAATATCTTTACCCAATTTCAGTAATTGATCTGCCGTATTATGTACGCCAAACTCTGCCGCCAGTTGCGCTCCTAATGTGCCATGAACGAACATAATAAACATGATGAAAAATCCAGCCGCTAGATAACTCCACTGCACTTGTTGACTGCTATCTTTTCGCCATACATAACGCTGAAATCCTCTCCAGACAGTCATTCCAATTATCAATGCTAAGAGGAGGACACCACCAACACCATGCCACAGCATTGTTTCCATCGCTTGGAATCCCCAAGCACTTTTTAAATCTGTTGGTGCTTGTGCCAACATGATTTCGTAAAAACCTGCGGCCACGGTAAAAAAGGTGATGATGGCGGAAGCCAGCATATTGTACCAACCCACATCAAAGAAGCCGGTACGAGTGGCGGGAATGGCTAAAAATTTGAAGACAGGCTTTTCCAGGGGGAATAATACACCCACAACATCAAAGGCAATGGCGATGATAAATAAACCCAAGGTGAGATGGACTAAGTTGGGATGAATGGGAATAGTGTAAGGTAGTCCGTTTGCGCCTAGTTGCCCTTGCAATTGTTCAATTAGTTGGGCATTCATCGCAAAACACCCGCCTTTACAGCTTCTACAACTGGTACTGTGTGCAGTCCATACACCCAGACTAATTCATCTCCTAGATACACTTGGAATAACACTAAACCAGTTAATACTAATCCTACTCCCAGATAGGGAACTGGTACTTTTTCTGGGTCACGTAACCGAATCACATAACGCCACCCTGTAATTGCGGCGATGATTCCTGAAAGCGACCAGCCAATTAGGGTATGTAAATTTAGGACTGGTTCAACTGCGTTGTAAGGTTCGGCTAAACCTGCTTCAATCTGACCAAAGATGATCGCAATAAAAATGGCTATGGTGGCGAAAAACATATTCCACCAACTGACTTCAAAAAGACGGGCGTTATGGCTAAAGTAACCCACTACATCACAAAATACGGCAAACAAGACCATTGCAATTACGAAGTGGACAACAATCGGATGGATGGTATCTGGGTAAGGTAAGTTGTGGTCGTTCAAAGGTGGAAGATATTCAAACATGGTCTTTTCCTGTGCAAATATCCTGCACTTAGTTAAACTTAACAATTATATTCTTCAAATAATGTCTTCAATAATGATTTATCCAGCTATTCTTTAACTTTTTTATAGATTTTTTAGTTTGACAAACTGTCAGAGATTAAAATGACAAACTGTCTTTTGACTTATTATTGTTTGACAGGATAAGTTAAGTAGATTTATCCTTGGCTTCAATCCACAATTCCAAACCTAAAATTGTTTGACATCCTGTCTTTTGACATTGATAAAAATATCACTATAGAATAGGTAAACTACTTGATATTGGTCTTAAATAATCTGGTATCAAAATGATTATTTGCTCAAAAAAGATTGAATATTTGGTAAATTTTATTGATTGAGTCAAAATCCACATATTCCTTAATTTTTGGATAATTGGAGGTTTAATCAAGATTCTAATTACTCCCTTATCAGTGTAAGATTATCGATGTGATTTCATCTACCCTGCTGCCTAAACAGTGATTTTTAGGCGTAAAAGAGTAGCTAACTGACGCTAAAAATCCCCTCCGACCTTAAGTCAGTTTGTGAAAAATGTCAAAAGACAGTTTTTCAGATTCAAGTCTGACAATTCGTCAAAGTTATTTATGAAGTTTGCAGGCGAATTTATGATGAATAAATTCTGGTTAATAAGAGTGAGAATACACTAAAAATCAAGATGAATCCTCTGCCAAATTACCGTCCCAAACAACTAAAATTAGGCCCTTTAGAGGCAGAGATTTTAAACATTATTTACTCTCTGGGTGCTACCACTGTTAAAGATATACATGAGCGTATTACTGCTGATCCAGACCGGGAGTTAACTTATTCCTCAGTGGCCACAGTACTGCATCGCCTCACTAAGAAAGGGTGGCTAGAATGTGTAAAACAGCAACGTCAATATATCTGGCGACCTTTGATTTCTTATTCAGAAGCCCAGTCTTTAGAAGCTTATGAACAGTTGCAGAGATTTCTCGCATTGGGGAAGCCGGAGATTGTAGCTGCTTTTGCTGACAGTCTGGATGAAGCTAGTGTGGCACAGTTTGAGGCGATCGCCCAAAAAATCCAAGCAGTTCGTGAACTCAGGGAGAAAAAATAATGCACCTGCTAATGGTAGTAATGGCGTTAATCCTAGCTTGGTACTTGAGAAGTCAGTGGTTATCCCCTATAGGAAACTGGACGGAACGTTTTCCCCGCGCCTTGTTGCTATTTCTCCTACCGCCATTACTTCTGTTAACTACAACATTTGCAGTGTTTTGCATGGGGCCTCATGGACATATTATGGTTTGGGGGTGGGAAGGTTGGGTTAGCTACGGACTGGCTATCAGTTTCTTAGGATTTGCAGGTGTCTTATGGCTAAAGTTGGTATGGGAGGGAAACCGGATGCTAAAACAAATTCGCACCTATCCCATAATTTATGTCTACGGTACACCAGCACGGTTACTAAATGCGCCTGTTGTTTATTGTGCTTTGGTTGGTTTTTGGAAACCTGAGTTAATTATCAGTCAGGGATTATTAGATACATTAGATGTCCCCCATGTCAAAGCTGTACTAGCCCATGAAGATGGACATCGCCACTACCGTGATACCTATTGGTTTTTCTTTTTCGGGTGGCTACGTCAATTAACCTCGTGGCTACCTCACACCGAATCTTTATGGCAAGAGTTGTTACTTTTAAGAGAAATACGCGCTGACTATTGGGCAAGTCAGACAGTTGATAGTCTGTTATTGGCAGAAGCTTTACTTTTGGTTGTCAATACGCCAATTTTATTAGAGTCAAATTTTTGTGCAGCTTTTGCCCAGCATATCTCAACCAATCATGTCACACAGAGAATAGATGCGCTTTTGCAGCAACCAAATTCTATGGGAACACCAAAACCTTGGTCTTGGGTGTGGTTAATTTTGGTGCTTGTGCCATTACTGGTGATTCCGTTTCATAATTAGAGAAATTAGGTCAGTATTTGAGTTCTTTTTAAGAGTAATTTAGACCATTTCAAGCACTAACTCTATATTTATTTGTAATCAAAAATACACTTAACAAACTTACTACTGTACTAATGATAAATATAAAAGTGTAGCCCATTGTACTTGCCAACATTCCACTCACAACTGTCGCAGCAATTCCACCTAAAAACATCACAGAAACCTGAATTGTGTAATCAGTAGCGGCTGTATTTTTTTCGCATTTATCCATCATGGCACTGAGTAAAGCAGTATATGCCATACTTTGGGTTGCATTAACTAAAATACAAACTGTATAAATTACAAGTAAACTACTCACACCAATGGCGGGAATAATATATAGAAGTGTGCTTAGGGCTGCTATTAAGCCAAATATAATTAGAGATTTTGTCCTCCCTAACTTGACAATTAATAATCCTGCAATCAAGGCACTAACAATACGGGCGCTATAGCTAACTATTCCTAAAACCCAACCAATATCTGGTAAAGACAAACCCCTATCTACCAAAAGTGGGCGAATCATCAGACTAGTTACACTATCACCCATCATATATAGCAGGACAATAAAAAGCCAAGGTAATGCTTTTGGACGTGATAAAAAGCTAGCAAATGGTTGAAAGTATGACCTAAAAAAGGTTGAATTTTCTAGTTGATGCTGACTTTTTTCTCTATAAATTAATATGGGAACTAAGTTTACCAGCATAAATATCGACATAGTAATTAAACTATATCGCCAGCCAATTTTATCTAGGAGAATGAGCATTACCCCACCACCAAGAATTGCGCCGAAAATATTCCCTCCAGATTGAATTGCATTCCCTAATCCACGTTCTTGAGGTTCGAGTAAATTGACTGCCAACGCATCAGTAGCAATATCTTGACTTGCTGAAAATAAAGATGCTAGAAACATACAAGTTAGTAATGCGTTTAAATTATCTTGAATGTCCAGAAAAGCCGTTACTAACATGGTTGAAATCAACAATAACTGAAAGCAAATAATCCAACCGCGATAATGCCCTAGTTTGCCTAAACGGTAGCGGTCAATGAATGGAGACCAAAGAAATTTTAATCCTGATGGTAGAATTAATAAACCTAGAAATCCAATCAAATCCAGCGACATTTTTTGTTGTCGCATGAAAACGGGTAATGCTTGAATAAAGAATGTCGTCGGGATAAACTGACAGATATAAAGTGTGGCGAGTAAAATCAGTTTAGGAAACATATTAGCACTTAGAAAAGGGCAAAATGGCGACAGAAATAATGTTTACTGTCGCCTCCAAAATCAAGATTAAAAACTCGCACTTACTCGCACACCATAAGTTACCGGGTCGCCAAATCCCGCAGTTACATTAGGTGGTGGGAATAGGAAACCAGAGGTAATATAACGAGTATCAAACAAGTTATTTGCATATAGATAAATGCCATATTTTTCGCCCTCATAACCAATCCGGGCATTTACTAGTGCATAGGGGTCTTGCTTCACTTGGTTAGCATCATCAAAGTAAGTTATTCCATAACCGCGCAATTCTGCACGGGCAAAAATACCACCGGGACTACGATATTGAACGGCTAAATTGTAGGTTAATTCCGGTGCGAAAGGAACGCGGTTATTGCTAAAGTCTCCATTTGTGAAAGGATTTCTATAGTTTTTAAATTTGCTGTCCACGTAGCCAATACCAGCAATTAAATCTAGTCCTTGTAAAGGCTTGGCTTTGAGTTCAAATTCTAAACCTGTGACTTTGACATTTGCATTGGTAACGTTTCTAAAAAAGCCAAAATCATCGGTCAGCAGCACTTGGTAGTTATCAACATCGCTTTGAAAAATAGATAGATTTGCACTCAGTCGGTCATCTAACCAAGAAGATTTTAAGCCTACTTCGTAAGTCCAGGTGGTTTCTTCTTGAAATCGGCGTGTATCTTCTGTATCTGCACGGTAGTTAAATCCACTTGGTCTGTAGCCTTTAGCTATTGTGGCGTAAGCCATTAAATTGGGATTGAAGCGATACTGTAAGCCAAAGCGGGGGATAAATGCGTCACTATTAAGGGTAGCATTGCGTACTTCTGCGGTGGGTGGATTGACTGTACCATCAGGATTGACAAAAACACGGCGACGGTCGAGTTCAGCGTCAGCAGTTTCATAGCGCCAACCTGCAAACAAAGTTAGTGGTGCAATTGGTTTGTAGTCAATTTGTCCAAATATGGCGTAGGTTTGACGATTTTGTTCTGCGGAAACGCGATCGCTTCCTGGGGCTGGTACGCCAAAGGCTACTGCACCAGCATCAGTATATTTAAAGGTGTCATCTAGAACATTAAAATTCCGTGACTCGTAATATCCACCAAGCAACCACCGCAAACGGTCGGCACTTTCAGGGGATTGGAGGCGAAATTCCTGTGACCACAGGGTCGAATTGATACCAATAATTTGCTGTAGCAAATCACCGGGGAAATTGTCACCCACCAAGGTATTTTGATTGCTAAATCGCCTGCTGGTAATAGACGTAGCCCGAAATCCATTGCCGTTGTAGCTAATTTTTAGCGCCTGGGTATTAGTGCTGAGGCGATTGAAACCATCAACTTCTTGGGAAACTTGAAAAGGGTTTTGTGCGTTTTGTCGAGAAAAGGTAGGATTGCCATTATCGTTGTCACTGGCATAGGCGTTAAACGATATATTCCACTCTGGTGTGGGTGTCCAGAGAATTTGAGCGCGTCCTGTGAGTTGCGATCGCTCTCCGATTGGCTTATTCAGAAAGATATTGTCAAATACGCCATCTCGTGCGTTGTATGCGCCTGCTAGTCGAAATGCCAGTTTATCGGGAATAATGGCATCACTGAGGGATAATTGCAATTCCCGGCTGTTATAGCTACCGTAAAGGGCGCTAATTTGCATCTCTGGCTGATTGCTTGGCGGGCGAGAAATTACATTCACCACCCCAGCCGGACTACTTCTACCATAGAGGGTACTTTGGGGGCCTCGCAAAACTTCTACCCGTGCTAAATCAATCAAACCAACATCTAAAAAGCCGCCATAATCGAAGGGAACATCATCAATGTAAAAGCCAACGGTGTCTTGATTGGCTAAAAAGTTAAAGTTATTTAACCCCCGCACACTGTAGTAACCAAAATCAGCACTCCCCGCAGTGGTGGGGAGAAAACTAAAGTTGGGTGTGTTGTTGGCGATATCTTGGAAAGAACGAATTTGAGCGTCTTCGATTTCTTGTTGAGGAATTACCGTCAAGCTAAGGGGGACATCTTGCGCGTCTTCGGGGCGTTTTTGGGCGGTTACTATCAATTCAATATCTGGGGAAGTAGGAGTAACGGCGATCGTTAAATTATTGGATTGATTCACCACCTGGATTGTTGGTAGATTTCCTGGGGATGCGATCGTTACACGCACCGTGTTGTTAGATTCCTCCTGTGTTACCGTCACATAAGAAATACCATCAACTGGTGTGTCTTCCCGAAATTCCCGTCCTTCTGGTAAAGCTAGTATTGCATTGGGGATATCTGCAATAAATATATTGCCTTCTTGAAGAGTTTCTGGTGCAGATATTTCTCCATCTGGAGTTTCCAGAATTAGCTCGAAAGTATCGTCTGTGCGATTGATTCGCACACCAGTAATCTTGATTTGTGGAGGGGTTGGTGCTGACTGTGCTAGCCAATCTCTAACACTCGTTTGTGGACGCTCAATATCACTCAGTCGAGGAATATTTGTAATTAATCCAATATCCTTTGTGTTTATCGGCTTCTCTTGTGCATTTGCTTTCTGAGTTATCAGCAAGCAAATCGTACTTGCTATACCTAGATAGATATACTGATTTAGTTTCAAGGCTGCCCCACACTCCACAAAAACCACACCGCGAGACTGAGAACGCAACTCTTAAGTGTTACATCCAGACTTCCAGTGATATTGTTTACTTCATGTTGTAGGCTTGTCAAAAGACAATCTGTCAAAGAATATCAATATTTTTATCTGGGACTATAAACACCTTAGTTTCTGCATATATGGAGATTAGAGCAATTTCTGATAAAGATGAAAGCTGTTGCTGTAAATTTTTTAGTAATCAATACCTTTACCAATTTACAACGCTGGAACGGTAGAGAAACATTGTGAGTGAAATTTTTTCATTAGGACAGCCTCCTGCTTTAACACCCATCACCAAAATTGCGTGAGAACCTGAACTTTTTCGCTCTTTTGTGACACTCATACGCTCATGTCCATTAAGGAATTATTTGTCAGTTTTAAATAATTAATGTCCAGACGTTCGATTTTTCTAGCCCTATGCAATTAGGCTAATACTTTAGCCTTGTATATTTCAGTTTTAAAGAATTAGTGTCACTTTTACTGATAAATATACTTGTGGTTATCGATTTTCACGAGTGGTGCTAGATGATGAAAGGACACAATAACATTGAGGTAGGCAGATAATAAGCGACGATGCTCCACCCCACTTAATAGAGCGATCGCTCCCCTGAATAACAGTAAAAGTCAGTAGTCTGTTGAGACGAACATAACAAAAGGCATTTAATTGTTTAAATTTTGAGGAGTCGGTTTTTAAAGAAAAGGCATTTAATTATTTAAAAGCCTTCAAAGAATATAAGAGCGGTGAAAAGCGTAACTTCCTTGATGTATAAGCTTTTTAGCCTCTGACACTGCCTGACATTAATTTTTTAAAATTGACAAATAATTCTTTAATGGACAGTAGTTCAACAAATCTTCTACAGAGGCAGATAACAATTCTTCAGTAGACATCCCTAACTTTTGCGCTCGCTGACTGCAATTTTTGTAGTTGCGAGTCCAGCAAGTTTTTCTCCAAATCATCATCAGCAATGGGATCAGGATCATTGAGCGAATCATCTAGGTATAGCCCAATAAAATTAGTCAGCATCGCTGTTGCTGTCGTATCCTGGGACTGACAACGAGCGATGAACTGCGACCACATCTGTTGGTCACAGTTGAAAAATGCCAGTTTCTTCCCTTTACCTGTATTGCTCACGTGTTTCGTCTAGGTAAAGTAAAGGCTTACTGTTCAAACCTTTTGCAGCATTTACCTTGATGATCACCTTGACAATCTCATGTGTGCAGGTCAACCTCTAGAAGAATCTACCCTCACCCAAACATTGTCATTTTCGTAAAACTCCCCACACTGCTCTAATCCAAACCCACCAAGCAGCAATCCCAACCACACCTCCACCATCGGCATTTTCAACTTGCGTTGTAGCTTCGGTAGGGCAATCTCACCTTTTACTTCTGTAAGATAATGAGCGATCGCTCCTCGCCACTTATCCACGTCCTCATCACCCGCCAGCCGATGAATATCCTCTACTGTCTGTATTTCCAGCATCGCCAATACATTCTCCTTCTCCACAGGTGCAGCTACTGAATCAGCACTCCCGGCAGGATGAGTAAACTGATGTGGCCCATGCGGTCTAAAAGTCTGCGGTGGGGGTTCTTCGATTAAGTCGTCCAAGTCAAGCTGCATAGTTGTTCTCACTAAACCAGCAAAGATATCTGTACTAATTACCGGGCCATCAGTATCAGTCTGAGCGCGGACATCTTCTAATAGCAACTGGGCGCGGATTTTAAGAATATCTGCAATTTGCGAGAAAGCGGTGGCGGCGGTTGCTAGTTGTGCCTCTACTGATAAAGTTTCTAACTCCGTATCTAAACACTCCCACACCGCCGCAAGTGAAGATGTCGGCGGGGCTTCGGATATCTCATCAAAAATATCCCAAATGGTCAGCTGACGATAAATGGTCATGGTTCAGGATGCAAGGGGCAGGGTCGGACTGGACAATGTGTCGGTGCAATCTCGAACATCTCCTTATATTGGTACAGCGTAACACTATACTCCGCCGCAAACGCCTGTAACACCTTATCGGTGTAAGCACGAATCTTACCAGCCGTCAGTCCAAAACAGTGAATCGGCTCCAGGCGGCAGACAGGCTTTTGACCCAGCCATAACTCTGCACCTAAAGCGTGCAAGGGTTTATCCCCCGGTTCTTTATATAAATACAGTACGGCAAAATATGTTTCTGGTGGCTCAACAGCGATCGCTTCAATCTCAAGAGAATCATCTTTACTTCGATTCCGGTAGAAGGAACGACGATTGTGGCAAACCTTCGGATTCCAGCAGCCATCACCCTCTGGCCCATGCAGCACCTTAGCTTTAGATGTTGGCAACTTGGCGCATAGTTGGCATTTGGGATCTAGCGGCTTGGGCATGGGTTACTCCCTTTCTTCACCTATTGCTCTGTAATAAGCAGCGATCGCTGCTTCTTGTTCACTCCGCAAAGTATAGCGCCTGAACGCCTTCTCGCTTTGATGCCCGGTCAATTTCCGTGCATGGCTGGGGTCTACACCCAACAGTAACAACTCCGTGGCGTAGGTATGCCGAAATTGGTGGGGGTGCAAATCTTCAATGCCAGCCAGTTCACCGATTTTTTCCACCGCAAAGTATATCCCGTGGTAACTCAAGCGATCGCCCTTGTATGAAGCGTGATGTGAAATCATCAACGGGGTGAGGCTATTTAGTTCTTCCCCCTGTTCGCGGCGCGATCGCAAATATGCCTCTAACACGTCACGGCTTTCTTTCCGTAATGGTACTAAGCGCGGTTCATTGGTTTTGGTATCTGGCAAGAACAGCAGCTTGCCATCAAATGAACCAACATTTAACTGTACAATTTCCCCTGCGCGGAGTCCGTGGCTGAGTATGTGAACAAGCGCTGTATCGCGCCCTTTTGTCTCTCCCAACAATTCTAAAGCTGACCAAACGCGCTCCATCTGCTCGTCAGTTAGGCTTTGGGCTGGTGGCAATGGTACTTTCTCTAGCTTTATCCCCAGTGTAGGATTAGTAACAATTATTTCAGGATATGTGTAGCACATCCAATTGAAAAAGCTTTTAAGTGCGGCAACCCCTGCATTGATACTAGCTTTTGACAGGGGTTTGCCTGCATCAGTTTTTACTTCATCCCGCAGATATTCCTTGTACAACCCCAGGTGACGTGGGCTTAGTTCGTGATAGTGCAGTTGCGTCCATGCCAAGAATCGCTTTAGTTCACGTTCGTACAATTTTCGGCTGTTAGGTGCAAGGTTGGTGCTGCGGAGAAACTCCAGCACCTTTATCCAGCGTATGTCTGTGGGTAAAGATGTTTTTCTTCCCCTGCTTCTAGATTGCTCTTGTAGGGTTGATGGCGCTTGATCCTGAATGTGGATCAACTTGATTGGCGGTAGGTTGTCAAGCTGAGGATTGTTTACCATAGCAGCGATCGCCTAAAAGCACTGTGGAACTAACACCCAAGCATTGTAAGTGATTGAAGGTAAAATCTGTTTACCTCATCGCCAAAATGCTTATAAATTTTAGCGCTAACTTGAACTGTTAGAAATGTTTACAAGGTTTGGGTAAGTAAACTGTCCGTATTAAGCCGCCTTAATCGGACAGTTTTATCACTTTGATTATTTTATAATTATCTCATCATTTCTCAGTAGCGATAATGTGTAAATCAATGTTTTGATGTCGAATTAGGTCTACTAGTCTCTGCGTAAAAGAGCCTTTAAACCATCTTTTCCATCGAGGCTGTTGGCTTTCACCAATAACAATTTGAGTAATGTGATACCTAGCTGCAACTTGAGCAATTTCTTGAGCAATGTTGTGACTTTTAATGTGCAAAAATTCACCACCAAATTCTTTACATAATTTTTCACAAGTATCAATATGTAAACTTTCTTTTTTAGTGAGGAATCGTTCAGGGTTAGCAACAAAAATAGTATAAAGTCGTGCATTCATGTAATTAGCAATCCTAGCTCCCCGACGGAGTAATTGCACTGAATTAGGATAGGTAGACACACAAACTAAAACTCGTTCGTGAACATTACAGTTCTGCCCTTCTAATGTAGAAGTGTTTGCTTCTTCCTCTACTGTATCCGCTACTTCTCGCAGAGCAAGTTCTCGTAAAGCAATCAAATTACGACGCTGAAAAAAGTTTTTTAGGGATTGCTCAATTTTTTCAGAAGCGTAAATTTTGCCTTCTCGCAATCGCTCTTCTAGAGTTTCTGGAGTAACATCAATAACTACAACAGCATCAGCTTCGTCAAGCAGGCGGTCGGGAATACGTTCTCTCACCACAACACCTGTAATTCTTGCTACTAAGTCGTTTAGACTCTCTAGATGTTGAATGTTAACGGTGGAGTAAACATCAATTCCTGCGGCCAAAATAACTTCCACATCTTGATAACGTTTTTCTCGTTGAGAGCCAGGAACATTAGTATGAGCTAGTTCATCAATTAACACTAGTTGAGGAGAACGCTGTAAAATCGCATCTGTGTCCATTTCCTCCAAAGTAACGTTTTCTCTAATGCTGACTTTTCTCTTAATTACCTCTAACCCTATAGATTTTTGGGCTGTTTCTTTGCGTCCATGAGTTTCTAAGATGCCAATCACAACATCAATACCATCTTGTTTAAGCTGATGTGCTTCTTCCAGCATCCTGTAGGTTTTGCCCACACCAGGAGCCATACCGATGAATATTTTATGCTTTCCACGTCGGTAAGGACGAATGTAAGAGATGTCAGGAGAGATTGTAGAGCTATTGGACATGAATAGGTGATTAAACTAGGTTTTTAACGATTTATTGCACAAAGAGTAGAGTATTTCGTTCATTTTTAGGAAAGTGACTCTAGTTTCGCCAAAAATACCTAAAGAATCTCCTATAAGTATATTGGTCAGCAATTATTTTAAACTGCTGAGGAGCTAATTACGCTATTGATGGAGTTGGTAGACAAAATAATATTCTATAGGAAAGTTTACTTTTGCTCGTGCATATTTTTACAGATTTCTCAATTTTACAACACGGGCTGAAGCTGAAAAGCATTTTTTTACTCTTAAATAGTCATTCATTGATTTCAAGTAAACTAGAAATCGCAACAACTAGCTCATCAGGCTCTACAGGTTTAGCAAGGTATTTTTGAAAACCAACCGCCAGAGCTTGTTGCTGGTATTCTTTGGCAGCATAAGCTGTAAGGGCGATCGCTGGAATTTCTCTATTATGCTGTTGTTCCAACTGTCTCACTCTAGTCAATAGGGTATACCCATCTTCTTGAGGCAGACCAATATCAAATACAAACAGGTCAAATTGAGAATTACAAACAGCTACCATTGCTTCCTGTGCTGAAGCGGCAGTAATAACCTCAGAGCCTTCCTGCTCTAAAATAGAAATTAGTAAATCTCTAGTATCTACTTCGTCGTCAACTACTAATATTCGTAAATCTGTAAGGCACAGCTTATTATTCCGTACTTGACAATCATCTTGAATGTTATTTGAGTCAATATACGTAACTTCAGTTAAGTAATTAGTTTCTAGGAATTGTTTTGACATCAATGGTAACTTAACTGTGAAGGTAGCACCATACCCTTCGCCTAAACTGGTTGCCTCAATCGTTCCTCCATGCAGTTCTGTAAGCTGGCGAGCGATCGCTAATCCTAATCCTAAGCCTCTGTAAGACCGGGTTGTTGAACTATCTGCCTGACTAAAGCGGTCAAAAACAAATGGCAGAAATTCGGCATTAATTCCAATTCCTGTATCTTTAACTGTAATTACCGCATCTATATTTACTTGCTTGACTTGTAACAAAATATAACCGTGTTCAGGAGTAAACTTGACTGCATTCAACAACAAATTCCCAAAAATTTGTTGTAATCGTGTTTCATCTCCTAAGACTTGTCCGTCGAGGGGAGCTAACTTAGCTTCTAAATGAATCGCTTTTGTGGCGATCGCCGGATTTACAGATGCAATTACTGTGTTAATAATTGCCACCAAATCAACAGGGGCAACCTGAAGAGAAAATTTACCTGTAATAATCCCAGAGATATCTAAAATATCTTCAACAATTCGCGCTTGGGTTTTGGCGTTGCGAACAATAGTTTCCAAAGCACGCTTTGTTGTGCTGCTATTTGGCGTTTGTTTGAGAAGGATTTGCGCCCAACCCAAAATAGCATTAAGCGGTGTTCGCAATTCGTGGGATAGTGTGACTAAAAACTCATCTTTTAATCGATTTGCTGCCTCGGCATTAGCGCGAGTCTCTGCTTGCTCTATCGCTAACCGTACAGCTGTTGCTAAACGAGAAGAAGATTTGGGTGACTTAAGTACGTAGTCATCCAACCCAGACTTCATCGCCTCAACTGCTATTTCCTGACTACCGCTACTGGTGAACATCACAACTGGGCAATTAGGATAGTGCTGCTTGATAGTTCTCAGAATAGAGATGCCATCAATCCAGCTTATTTGATAGTCGGTAACTACTACATCAAAAACACCATTTTCTAGTGCCTGTGCTAATTCCTGTGGATTTTTAATTTCTGCGATCTGTAAATCAGCAAATTCTTTCTTCAGGGAGCAAATCGCCAAAAGGCGATCGTTTATATTGTCATCAATTAACAAAACATTTAACATATAGGACTGCTATTGATTTTTGAAAAAATCCGTACACCTCTAAATTCCTTCTTTTCTGTTCCGTGCGTACACAAATAATTTCAGGAATTAAAGCGGATTCCTATATAAGTTAAATTTAGGTATTAAATACCTGAGTTTATTTTAATAGCCCAGTTTTTTGAGGGGGCATATTGTTGCAATCTCCTGACATCATTGTGCCACCAGGTAGCATTGTTCTGCACAGATTCACAGAATGGCTATTTTGAAGATTCTGGCTTAAAGATGCTTTGATAAGATTTGCATAGCTGAAATTACTATTTCTCAATCCTGCCATTTTTAGGTTAGAGCCTTCCAAATTTGCTCCTTGTAAATTTGCATTAACTAGCAAGCTAAAACTCAAGTTTGCTCCAGTCAAATCGGCTCCTTGTAAATTTACATTTCGCAAATCTGCCCACTGTAAATTTGCATACCGAAGATTGGCATTTTTCAGATTAGCTCCCTGAAGGTTTGTTGAGCGCAAATCAACTGCTTGTAAGTTTCCTCCTGACAAATTTATTCCCGATAAGTTACAGCTAAAGCATCGCCTTGTTTCTTGAAGCTGTTTAATCGCATTTTGACGGAAAAAATCATTGACCTGACTAATCAAACTAGGAGTTAAGAGCAATGTTAAAGGAATAAGAGGACGTATAAAGTAAATCATCATCCGAACCAAGTTCTAGATTGAGAATTTAGATGTTCCTAAAATTTTGTAGTTAAGGCATTCTACCGAGGCTGGTATTCCGAGCAATTGATTGCTTGTTTGGTAAGAACAATCGAGGGACTTACGGCACATTTTAAATAGTTATTTTCATGAAAAAATTTGCATTTTTTACAGGGACATTGATTTAAATGCTCAATGTTTAATAAACTATTTTTATTTTCTGCGCTCTTCAGGAAACTTGAAATAATAGATAAGTAAATTGCACAAACTGCCATAAAGCAAATAGGAGCTAAAAATACTATAGCAACAGGTATATCTCCATCCTTGTTTTTTGCCTCATTATGTGTTGCTGCTATTGGTTGAGTTACCATCAATGTGGATTGATTTATACTTGTTTCTGTGGAGGCATAAAATTGTGGTATTTCCGAAAACTGCATATCGAAATTCTCTATTTACCAAGGAGATAAATGCTGTTTAATAGGTTTCCATCCCACCTTTTGAAACAAATTTGCCATTGAAAATAAATTAGAAGACTTAACTAACTGCTGTTTATCTTCTGGTAATATTGGGATGTCTTCTACACCAATACTTTTGCTCTTCCAAGGTGAGGTAACAACTTCAATCTTATGAATCTGTACTAGCCCACAATATTTAAAGATAGTAGTACCCCAAGGGCCAGGTTGTTCCTTCATTTGAGTGACTAAAAGTGTAGAAACTCCTGCTGCTAACCAATCTGCTTGTAATATAGGTGGAGCTTCGACAATCACAATTGATTCGGCAGGAATTGTATGCTTGGCTTGAATTTTTTGTCCACCTATAAAAAGGGTTTCATTAAAAGATATGAGATTGTTTTGAGCCTGAATACCGTTGATATCACCTCTAATCTGGGTTGTAATCAGAGCGCCTAAGTCTTTAATCATCTCCGGATCTGGTGCATGATCTGACAAAAAGTAAATATCCATATCTAAAAAATGTGCAGAACTACAATTATTTAACATACTTGCTATCGCCGAAATAAAGAAGGTTGAGTAGGTATTGGTCGAGCTTCTAGTAAGCAAGCATTAAGTGAATAATAAACAGAATGGATTTTTTTTAAAGTGACTTTTAGGGCTGGAACCATCATGGGATGTATAGCTATCGCCAAGATGTAATCTCCAGAATAAATTTCAGGGTTTTCTTGTGCAGGAATGACCTGTTCTTTTCTTAATATCCCTAAAAAACTACACTTTTCAGGTAACTGAATTTCGTTTAAAGGAATGCCACAGTAAATACTATTGGGTTGGATTAAAACACCAAATAGGCTTGGTTCAACTACACTTTGATGGTTAAACACAAAACATTTTTTATTTGACTATAGTGTTATTGTGCATCATTTTATGTAGAAAAATATGCGTAACTAGATATATTTTTAAAAAATTAAACGCTAAATAAAAAATAAACATCTGTTTATTTTCTATCTAAACAGTCTATATTTAGAAATATAAATTTGATATATCAACTACTAAACAGTTTGAATATAAAAGTAAAAATAACAAAACTGTATTTTGCCATTATGCGTCATTTGGAAATATTACTCATACCAAGTTTCAGCCAAAGCATACTAACTTGGACTGGAAGTGGGGGAATGGAAATATTACGTTTGAGCGCGATTTAGAATTAGACAAGGTTTTAGAAAAAACTAATTTTTATTTAAAAATTAGAAGTAGGCAGACCAAATTCATTACTTTTAGCCTTACCATTTGAACTCTTCTAATTTTTCTAGCTCTAAACCATTGTGTCTAAATTTCAAAATGCTGTGTCAAATAACTTAGTATTTAAACTAGTGGTAATCGTATTGTTAAGACATGGTGTAGTATGTATATCTTAAACCCTTACTAAAGATGCAAACACTTGTCTTCTTTTTAATTGCTGCTCTGGGAGAAATTTTCGGTTGCTACACCTTCTGGGTATGGTTAAGACTGGGAAAGAGCATCTTATGGATTGTTCCAGGAGTCTTAGCTCTGATCGTTTTTGCTTTTGCTCTCACCAAAGTTAACGCTTCAAATGCCGGAAGAGTATACGCTGCTTACGGAGGTGTTTACATTCTTTCATCTGTTGTTTGGTTGTGGTTGGCTGAAGGTGTCAAACCAGATAAGTGGGACTTACTTGGCGTTACAATCTGCTTACTTGGAACGGTTGTAATTTTGTTCAGTCACTATCGTTAGTAACTTTAAATCACCGAAACTAACGTGTAACACCATTTAGCCTAGTTCTTTCAGTTATGCTACAGGTTACTGTTAAATTGAGATTAGATGAAAGTCGATTTGGGAAAACGATGTCCGATCGCAAATCGCTTGTTTACTATTGGAGTTGTGGATTGCAGCATTGGGTAGTCGGTGAGCTAATATATGCATCAGTTGGCTAATCAAAGATCCTCTAAAAATTTTCTGCCAGCGACTGTGACAAGATTGACCCAAAACTATTTGTGTAATTCTGTAAAAATCTGCAACCTGAGCAATTTTTTCGGCAACGTTATGACTGGATTCTTGCACGAACTCACCATTAAACTTTTGACAAAGATTTTTACAGCTTTGAATATGAAGTTCTTCTTCTTTTGTTAAAAAATGCTGGGGATCGCTAACAAATAAAACATAAAGTGGAGCCTTCATACAATCGGCCATTTTGGCTCCTTTATCAATTAGTTGCAGGGAGTGTGGCTGGGTGGAAACACAAACTAGTATGCGTTCGTGTACGCAGCAAGCTTGTGCAAGTGAAGTATAACCTGCTTCTTTGATTGCTTTTTGCTCAATCTTATCAGCTAGTTCTCGCAGTACCAGTTCTCGTAATAGTACCAAATTACGATGCTGGAATAATTGTTGCAGCGATCGCTCAATTTTATCCAGTGGATAAATCTTTCCATCCAATAATCTTTCTTCTAAGGTTTCAGGTGTGACATCTACTACCACCACTTCGTTGGCGACTTCTAATAAATAATCAGGAATACACTCTTGCTCAACAATTCCCGTCATTTGGGTAACTAGATTGCTGAATTTTTCCAAGTGTTGAATGTTAACTGTAGAGTAAACATCTATACCTGCTTTCACTATTGCTTCCACATCTTGGTAGCGTCTGTCTCGACCAGATTCAGGGATGTTGGTGTGCGCTAGTTCATCAATTAGAACTAGCTGAGGTTGACGCGCAAGGATGGCATCTGTATCCATTTGAGTGAGTATTAATTCACCCTGTTGTACAATTTTGCGAGGAATTATCTCCAAGCCAATAGCTTTGGCAGCTATATCTATGCGCCCGTGAGTTTCCAAGTAGCCGATAACTACATCTTTACCTTGTTGTTTGAGTCGGTTGGCTTCATCCAACATCCTATAGGTTTTGCCCACACCAGGAGCCATACCAAGAAGGATTTTATGTTTGCCATAACGGGAAGGATGAGTATAGGTACTATTGGCTGAAATCGGCAAGGGGTTAGACATGATTGCAGTATCAACGTCAATAAAATAAATCTTACTCCTATTCAATGTTTAAAACTTTCTTAAAAATTTTTAATTGTTGTACTTTTAATGTATCTAATTTGAAGCGATCGCTCTGAGTAACTACACTACACTGCAAAAACTTATTACAATCCACCAGAATGCTGATTCAACTCTGTACTAATCCCTAATTCCTTCTTACTGAGTTCTAATTGTTTCCAAAGTGTCTCAATGCGTTCGTAGGCAACTTCAGAAGAGAGTTTTCCGCCTGTTTGTAAATTGACGATGTAGCTAATTTTTTGAGCAAATTCTTGAAGATTGGCATTAAATACCAAATTTTCTGGTTTGACTGAACCGTAGTAGCGACTGCGAGGGTAGAGAAAGCTTTCTTTGTTTCCGTCATTGAGCTTTTGCATAACTGAGTCTTCCTAGCGTAAATAATCAAATACAAGTTACATAACAATCGACGTAAATAAAGTTTCCAACTTTTACACAAGCACTTCTGTATTATCTCCATTTGCCTATTTATGATTAAGCTATTGTAAGTTTTGGCTAACAATAGTGTAATCTACTGCTCTAATAAAATTGAAAAGCAAAGCTGAGAAGCAACCATTAAAACTACTATTTTTTTTAATTTAGTTTCAGGTTATGGGAATTATTAGGTGTAGATATTGAGTTATATAAATTGCTGAAATCATAACTTTTTAATATCCACAAACTCATACCACTAATAAAAAATATTGGAATTAGGATGGATAAAATAAGAGATTGAGTTTCTTTTATTTTAGGCATTGCTAAAACCTGAATGTGATGATAATAACAATTGAAGTTGTTGGTATTTTCATCTGGCTACAGCACAGTTGCTTGTAATTGAATGAAACTTACACTACTTGCACTATCAAACTGCTGATTTTTGTGATGGAGGTCAGAAATGTTGGAAAATTTCTTTATGATGTCGCAAATACTTTCAGATTCTCCTTGAAAAGAGGGAATTTGATTCTTCCCTCTTTTTTAAGAATGACCAGGGGGAATCAGTCAGTATCTCAAATCATAGCCAGCAACTTTGCAAACAACCTCTCATCTATGGATAAAATCGAGCTTAATTACCTTCGCACTATAGATTTAGGCTACGATCTCACCAACTTTATATCCGTTTCTTGACTTAACTTTTTGATTTTTAACTCTGATTTGAGGCAAATCTTTCTTGTCTTTGTGTAAGTAACAAATTTCCACTAGAGTCGGCCAGATTTCTAGAGAAGCATGAAATTGACTAATGACATCATCGACAATTCTAGAGACATTTTGCTGAAAGAAATCTGCTTCAAAGCCATAAAATACCCTCGATAGATTATTAGCAAACAATTGCAGAGACTGTTTACGTTCATCGTTTTGTGTAGACAAAGAAGCTTTAACTATGTCCTGGTGAATGGCAGATATTTTTTCCAAAATCTCTTCCGAATCAAGTAAAGTCACTTCACCAGAGTAGTCAAATTTGATTCCTAAATCATCAATATGATATACACTGCTTTTAATTTTCTTTTTGAGTAGGCTGCATATTTCTTCATTAAAAATCTCACTGGCTAAAGGATTACGCATATAATTGTTGCGAATATGATTTTGGACAGCATCAACGTGTGCAGCTACAACACCCTCTTGTTGTATCCAAAGCCTGTAGATATAATCTTCAAATCTGAGTCGAGTTGGAAAGAATGGTGGCAATCCTAAGTGATTATCATATCCAGCAACACCACAATCCATTCGCCAATTTTTGTTAGTAACAACAGGTCTAAAATTAGTGAGAATATAATAATCGTTCAGGTCATAAGGACTGATTTGATTCTCATCGTTGAGATACATATGCACAAAGTCAAGTGTATCAATATCGTTAGTACCTGTGCGAAATGTTTGAGCAATTTTGACAACCGAGTTATTTAATACTCTTCCTCTTTGTAATAACAAAGAGTTTTCTGTAAAGTAACCTTTTGTCGTATTAGTTTCTAAATCCATCGCTGTGTCAACTAAAAAGTCTCCTGCTTCGTAGTTTTCTGGTACATGACTGGCTTTTTTACCTAAAACATCATTAAAGGCAGTAAGTAAATCAAAAGATTTATGAATATACCCACCTTCCTGATTAGACTTGATTAGTTTACCGCGACAAATTTCATCCGGTGATAAAGATTCTGGACTGGTTTCTACTAGTGCATTAGGTCGCATATCATCATCTGCACTGACCATTAAATGTCCGAGAGTGTACATCAGTGTGAAGTTGCGGTTTCCACCGTAACTAGGTCGAAATAGGTTTTTAACAAGTGACTCTAGTTTTCTATCTCGCAATCTCTCGTTTAAGAAAGTAATAAACTTTTCTTTTTCATGAGGCCCAACATAAAATACATCGTTTACAGTTTTGGTTTGTTCCAGCAGTGGATAGTATTTTTCGTAGTTGGCAATACTGGAATCATCAAAGATGATAATTTTAGTAGCATGACCATTAGCCCAAAAATTTTCGTCATACTTTTCAATGGTTTGGGCTACATCTCTTAAGCGATGGGTAGGAATGACAAATACTGTTTCTTTCTGTCTCATAAGTCCTTTGATTTTATTTTAATGAAGTTGTGAAATTTTAAAAAGTGAAGGTAGTTCTTAATGTGCCAATCACGGCATCATTGTTGTTAGTGACTTGACCTGGATTGGTTAACCAAATCACACCAGGGGTGATAGAAATGTTGTCAGTGAGGCGATATTTGTAAAAACCTTCAATGTGATAGGGGCGATCGCCACTTACACTCCCCAAGTACGGTTGAGTACCTGCAAACAACCCTAAAACGTTACCCCTCTTACCCAAATCTGGTAGAGCTACTCCTACTCCATAGCTCCAAACTTCACCATCATTATTGGCTACTAAGTCTGTAATATCGCTGTAAAGCACAAAACCACTAATCGAAAGTCTGTCACTGGGTTTGAAAGCCGCAGCTAAACCGTAGGAATTACTTTGATAGGGATTACCACCACCGACAAAGTTAGCTTGTGCAGTCCCGACTACAGCACTACTTACCAAGCCAGCATCAAATAAAGCACTATTTGCCCCATGATACCCATGAACATAGGTGGCGGCTAAGGTGAGGCGATCGCCCACATTCAGATTTAACTGTGCTAAAGCGGCATAATTACCTTCAAATAAACCTGCACTGGGGTTTGGGTTATTCCCTTCGGAAGCTAAATAGCCCAAGGTTAATGAAGGTTTAAAACTACTGTTCCCACTACCAAAAGCCAAGTTCACACCTGCACCTGCACCGCCACCTATGCGATAAATCGGACTTTCAGATGCAAAGGTAGACAAAGCACCGTTACCACCGTCAAAATCCTCAAAATAGGGGTTAACAGTAGGAACATAATCGCTGTGAATACCGCCTGTTGCTGCTATATATACTTGGGAATTACCAACGGGGAAATAGTATGACAGCCAATCTATAGCAACACCGTTACTGGTATTGGGCGATATGTTAAAAGTTTGAGTACCTTCAAATGTGCCATTTGGTAAAGTTAATCCCACCGCATTACCACTAGCAAGCCTGGTGTAGAGAATATCTTTACCTGTGAAGCTGGTTTGCAAACTTAGACGTACCCTGTTTTGAAAGACGGTGTTGTTGTCGTCGTCGTCGCCAAAGCTATCAGTAACAGCAAAAATTGCTTCACCGACTAACTTAGTTGTAGTAGAAAATTGATTTGCTTCTAGCTCCGCAGTACGTGCTTCTACAGCATCTACTCGACCACGTAAAGTGGCTAATTCTGCGGAAAATTCTTCTTGCAAACGTTGGAGGGTGGCTAAATCTTGTTTTGTCACCAAATCAGAGGTTGCTGTCGCAATTAGTTCATTGACTCTATCTAAACAAGCATTCAAACCAGCCGCAAATTCATAACGGGTTAAGGCGCGGTTTCCTCGGTAAGTTCCATTGGGATACCCAGCGATACAACCATAGCGTTCAACTAGAGATTGCAATGCTTGAAATGCCCAATCCGTTGGCTGTACATCAGAAAACTGGGAAACTGATGTCACTTGAGACATGGGATTTTGATTGTTCGCTTCACTGCTGTAAATATTGACTTGTTCTAAAATGCGATTTTCATCAGCTTTGACGCTATCAATGCCATTAGTTATGACTAACAAAGTTGTTGCTAAACCCACTGGACTTAACACCAGAGTTTTCCATAATAGATGAGACATTTGTATTTTCCTCACACCTGGTTTATGTAGAGACGTAGTGGCTCACTACTAAGCAGACTTCTTCCAGATTTTTTCTAAAATCTCAATTTGCTTTCTGCTTTCAGTGGTCATTTGTTGATCAATATCAGGTACTTGTTCCTGGGCATTATCTAATGATTTAATTGTGTGGATGATTTCTATTGAATGCTGATGGCGTAGATTTTTAAACTTTTTATACCGTAAGTAGCATCCTAAGAGAAAGCCAATAATTATGGAAGTTACAAAAACACCTGCTAGATAACCACTATCTTGTTCCGGCTGATTTGCCAATTTTGGCTGACTGGAATGAGAAACAATACTCACAGAAAAAGTTGGTTGAAGATTAAAGTGTTTGAAGTTCATAGCTACGAGAAAATGATTGCTAATACAGAACTTCGAGAAATTCAGACAAAGAAACTGAAGACTTAATGCTGTGGTGTTTCGTTATGTCCGATGTTCATAAATTGCTGTATGGTTCTCGATATTTCCGCTTTCAAATTGGTAGAAATTGAGTTTGATTCAACTGCTAAAGCTAGACACGCGATGGTAAAAGCGATCGCAGTCACAATTATCTGATACATCTTGTTTAGTTTGTTCCTGGCTTTCTGATCAACCGCAATCGATTTTTCCTCTTGCACGGTCGGCGTAGCCGCAGCTAGACGTGGGGCTAAAAATGCTGCTACTTTTCGCGCAAGTTCGCCACCTTCAGTTTTAGCAGGTATGTAATGCCAAGTTTTTGTTTTAGGGTCAAAGATAGTGACAGATCCAACAGAACTATCTGCAAATGATGTTACAGAACCAATTAAATCTGCTTCCCGCCTCAACCCAAAGTAAGGAGTTTCAAAGTCTTCATTATTTGTATTAGTAGACAGATTTGATGAACCCCCAAAGTCTTTTGGTAAATTATTCAAGTCTATCAGTGCTTCTGCTGCAAAATGATAGCGTAGTTTAGTTGCTGGTTGCACCAATTTGCAGATAATTTTCTCTAAAGATGGACTTATCGGCTCAACTAAATATGAGTCCCATATCCAATTATTTTCACTGCAATCATAGAGGTCAAATGGTGATACCTTGGTAAGTAAATGTAGACAAGTTACACCCAAGCTGTAAAGGTCGCTAGCGAATACAGCCTTACCGCGAATCTGTTCCGGTGCAGCATATTCAGCACTACCAATTATGGTTCCCGTTACCAAATGCCAGTTATATTTAGCAACTCCAAAATCTACTAAAAATAATTGGCGGTCTGTTCGACGACGGATAATATTAGCAGGTTTGATATCCCGATGAACTACCTGATAAGAGTGAATAAACTGCAATAAAGACAACAATTCACGCAGCAAATGAATAATTTCGGCTTCATCAAATGTACCTGCTTCGGCTAATTCCTGTTTTAAATTTAGTCCGTCCACCCATTCTTGGACTAAATAATGTTGACCATCCTGCTCAAAAGTATTTAGTAGTTGGGGAATTTGCGGATGTTTACCGAGTTCTGCTAAAAGTAGAGATTCTTGCTGAAATAGTTCTAAGGCTTTTTGGCTATGGTGGCTAGTTTGCAACTGTGGCAAGAATTGTTTGATGACACAGATGTTAGATGGGGAATAATCAAATTCATCTTGACTATTTTGAGTAGATTTCTCATCAATAGCGAGAAAGGTTTTACCAAAGCCTCCTTGTCCTAGAGGTTTGAGGATACGGTAACGGTCATTGAGTAATGTGTTTGACTCCTTTAATTCAGAATTGCTATTTTCTTCTAGGGACTGTAAGTATTTTTGATTATCGGGAAAACCGCTGCACATACAACGGATTGCTCCTTAACTTGCATGATTTAAACTGTTTTGCTCAAAGTTGCCTTCGTGATATTTCTCGCACTATTGCTTCCTATACGTCTGACACCACCACGTTCACGCTGAAACAGTTTTATTTCTCGATCTTCTGTGAGGAAACTCATGTTTGCTAGCAGTGGTAAAGATTGATGTTTCAATCCCAACATGAACCAAGTATAGAGAGATGTAAATAGCATCCAACTAATAAAGTTGAAACAAATCAAGGTTTTGATTTTTTCGAGCGTAATCATCAGGATTGGTTGAAATTTAACTTGCAGCTTTTAATGAATCTAAAGCAAGGTTTAACCTCAAAACGTTAACCCCAGGCTCACCAAATAGTCCTAGAAAGCGACCATCAGTATTTTGATTAATTAAAGTTTCTAACTGTTGGGGTTGGACTCCTCGCGCTTTGGCTACACGAGTAATTTGCGCTCTGGCAGCTTCAGGGGTGATGTGGGGGTCAAGGCTAGAACCAGAGGTGTAAACTAAATCTGCGGTAGGTTGGACACCTGCTGTTTTGAGTCGGTTCAAATCGCCTTTTACCCGTTTGCTGGGATCTGGGTCATCTTTACCTTTGATGCGTTCTATTAAAGCTGAATTACTAGGAGCGAGGTTACTTGCACCGGAGACTCCTGTTTGTAAGACTTTAGCCTCATCTTTTTTGGGGTCGGCGGTGCTGTAACTGGTGGTGCTAGGACGGGAGTTAAAATAGCGATCGCTACTAAATGGTTGACCAATTAAACTAGAACCCACAATTTGACCCCGACTATCTCGGATTAAACTACCATTTACTTGAGATGGAAACACAATTTGTCCAAACGCAATCATCACAAACGGATAAATAACTGCGCTAATCACCCAAAGAACGATAGTAGAACGAATTGCTCTGCTGGCTTCTCTTGCAAAACTCATTAGAATTTCTCCGGTACAAACATGACAAAAAATAAATATGTAGAAAGGCCTAACGTCACTAGCCCTAACAGTCCTAAAGCCCAAGCTTGAAAATGAGAAAATTGTTCACCTGTAGCTGCATAGACAACAGGTGCAACTATCAGGTTTAAACACATTGCCAAGAACAAATACAGAGGTAGTTTTTGTTTGCGCCACTGCAACCAAATTTCACTTACTCCTGCAAGTACCTGGGGTAAAAGAAGGGGAATAATCTTCTTCAGAGGGAGTTTCATAGTAGTTTTGAGTAACTAGAAATTAAGACAAAGGTAAAATGACATCGATGAGTTTGATGGCAATGAAAGGTGCAATAATGCCGCCCAAACCATAAATCAGGATGTTACGTTTCAATAGTTGATCTGCTGTCAAGGGACGGAATTTTACGCCTTTAAGTGCGAGAGGAATGAGTGCGGGAATAATCAAAGCGTTATAAATTAAGGCTGAGATAATCGCAGATTGGGCGCTTTTTAAGCCCATAATGTTAAGTGCGCCAATGCCAGCCGCCGCAAAGATAGTCGGGATAATGGCGAAATACTTAGCAATATCGTTGGCAATGGAGAAAGTTGTTAACGCCCCACGGGTAATGAGTAATTGTTTACCAATAGTCACCAAATCAATCAACTTGGTGGGGTCAGAATCTAAGTCCACCATGTTGGCAGCTTCTTTGGCAGCTTGCGTACCAGAGTTCATCGCCACACCCACGTTAGCTTGAGCTAATGCAGGTGCATCGTTAGTACCATCACCAGTCATTGCCACCAGCTTACCTTGAGACTGTTCGTTACGAATCACGCTAATCTTGTCTTCTGGTGTAGCCTCAGCAATAAAATCATCAACTCCGGCTTCTTCAGCAATGACACTGGCGGTAATGCGATTATCACCTGTGAGCATGATAGTCTTCACACCCATACGCCGCAATTGGTCAAATCTTTCTCGCAAGCCAGGTTTGACAATATCTTTGAGATAAATAACACCAAAAATTTGGTCATCTTGGCAGACTGCTAAGGGTGTACCACCTAAGCGGGAAACTCGCTCGTAAGCTGTATCTACATCATCAGCAATTCGACCACCACGAGAACGGACAAAGCCTTTAATCGCATCCACTGCACCTTTACGAATTTCCTTCCCATTAGGTAAGTTAGTACCACTCATCCGAGTTTTGGCTGAAAATTCCACACCTTCGGCTTGTTTGAGGTCAAAATCAGTTTTCACTCCTGACTTTTCGGCTAGTTTGACAATTGACCTGCCTT
The DNA here is from genome assembly GCF_009856605.1 of Trichormus variabilis 0441. Lineage (NCBI taxonomy): Bacteria > Bacillati > Cyanobacteriota > Cyanophyceae > Nostocales > Nostocaceae > Trichormus > Trichormus variabilis. The sequence goes on from NZ_CP047243.1 coordinate 234,537, forward strand.
CTGGTGTTTCATCGAATACACTGGCGGCTAGGGCCACTCGTGCCACATCTGCAACTGAGTAACTGTTTACAGGGATAAACTCATCAGCCATGCGGTTTCCCAAGGTAATAGTACCTGTTTTATCCAGCACCAATGCGTTGATATCGCCGCAAGCTTCTACAGCACGTCCAGAGGTAGCAATAACATTAAATTGGGCAACTCTATCCATCCCAGCAATACCAATTGCACTGAGTAAACCACCGATAGTTGTAGGTATTAAAGCTACTAACAGTGAAATTAAGATAGCAACGCTGGCACCTGCACGCAAACTGTTTGCTGCTTCTGCCCCAAACACAGTGCTGATAAAGTTGGCAATGTAATTAACAAAAGGCGGCATGGTAGCCACGACAATTAAGAAGACTTGCGTCAGTACGGCTAACAATACTGTTAAGGCAATCTCATTAGGTGTTTTCGTCCGTTCTGCTCCCTCTACGAGCGAAATCATCCGGTCAATAAAACCCTGACCAGGGTCGGCGGTGATACGAATTGTCAACTCATCTGAAAGTAAGCGTGTACCTCCTGTCACAGAACTGGCAATATCTGTACCTGGTTGCTTGAGTACAGGGGCGGATTCTCCGGTAATTGCCGACTCATCCACCGAACCGATACCTTGAATTACTTCGCCATCAGCCGGAATCATGTCATTGGCAATGACTTTCACCAAATCGTTGCGACGCAATTCTGTAGAATTAACTTGCACAATTGTACCATCGGGCAGAACTTTACGGGCAATAGTATCGGAACGGGTTGACTTCAAGGAATCTGCTTGGGCTTTACCTCGTCCTTCGGCAACAGCTTCAGCAAAGTTAGCAAACAAAACTGTGAAAAACAGAATTAAGGTAATGATCCCATTTAATAGGCGTTGCTGATTGACATCCGCCTGTATTGTGCCAAATAGATTAGGGTCAAGGGTTACAAGGAAAGTGACAATTGTTCCTACCCAAACCACAAACATGACTGGATTTTTGACGGCAATTCGGGGATGCAGCTTGACGAAGGATTCTTTTATTGCTCTTTGATAAAGCCCCCGCATATCTGCCTTGGGAGTATGTCTGCGTGAGTCACGAGTTCCTTGAGGAACACGGGGAGGACGAGGTGATGAATTTATATTAGTTGTCATAGATGATAGGAAATGAAGTGATGAGGAATTAGGGGAGTAAGGAAAGATAACTTTTGACTATGGACTGACCATTGACTAATAACTCCTTATCCAATCCCTCTGGCAATCCAGAAGGCTTCACCGATGGGGCCAAATGCTAGAACTGGGAAGAATGTCAATGCGCCGAGGATTAAAATTACGCCTGCGGTTACGCCTGTAAATAATCCGGTGTCAGTCCGCAATGTTCCAGCCGTAAACGGAACTTGTTGCTTGCGGGACAGACTATCTGCTAATAACAGCAAACCGATAATGGGGATGTAGCGTCCGGCGAGAAGACTAAAGCAAGCACTGAGGTTCCACCATAAAGCAGTTGTGGTAGTTGTTGCACCAGTTGCAATAGCAATAGGTGAGGGTTGAGAATCTCCTAAACCTTCAAAGCCCGAACCATTATTAGCTGCGGCGGAAGCATACTCATAAATCACTTGAGATAGGCCATGAAAGCCAGGATTACTAATTCCTGCTAGTTGATCGGGAAATGCCAAAGCGATTCCGGCAGGAATCATAATGGCGATGGGGTGGACTAAGAGAATTAGAAAACTGGCAAGCACCACTTCGCGTTTTTCTATTTTGCGTCCGAGAAATTCTGGTGTGCGTCCTACCATTAAACCCGTTGCAAATACCGCCAGAATTAAGTAGGCAAATAAGTAAGCTGTTCCTGTACCTTGTCCACCCCAAATAATTTGCAGAAACATATTAGAGAGGGTGACAAAACCCCCATTAGGCATAAAGGAGTCATGTAAACTATTAACTGCACCGCACATGGTTCCAGTTGTAGTGACGGCGAACAATGCAGACTGCGCCCAGCCAAACCGGACTTCTTTTCCTTCTAAGTTCGGTTGCGTACTTCCCAAAAGCGCATTGACAGCCGGGTTGCCGTTATATTCACCAATGGCAGTGATGATAATAAATGTTACGTAAATAACACCTACCATGCCATAAACTAACCAAGCTTGTTTGGTATTGTTAGCAAACAAACCATAGGTATAAATTAAAGATGTGGGTATGGAAATCATCGCCACAATCAGAATTAAGTTAGAAAACCCGTTGGGATTTTCAAAGGGGTGTGCTGAGTTGATGGCAAAAAAGCCGCCGCCGTTTTCTCCTAATTGCTTGATGATTTCAAAATGAGCTACGGGGCCGCGAGCGATCGCCTGACTAATGTTAGGGTCTTCTAAAGTAGGAAATACAACTGGCCCTGCTAAGGTTTCGGGAACACCAGCCGCCATCAGCGCAATCCCACCAACAATACAAATAGGTAGCAAAACTCTTGTAATACTGCGGGTTAGGTCTACATAAAAGTTGCCTAATGGTCTACCAGTCAACCCCCGAATAAAAGCAATCCCCACCGCCAAACCTGTCGCCGCCGAAGTGAACATATGATAACCAAGACCCCACATTTGACTGGCATAGCTGAGGTAGGTTTCACCAGAATAATGCTGCTGGTTAGTATTAGTAATAAAGGAAATAGTAGTGTGTAATGCTGTATCCCAAGTTGGCGCACCTATTTTGGTAGGGTTGAAAGGTAGCCATCCTTGATTCATGATGATGAAGAATATCAGCAACCCCATGACTATGTTGCTGTACAAGATGGCTCTGGCATATTGCCAACCTGTCATATTTTCTTTAGTGGCAACACCAATCAGAGAGTAAACTAATCGCTCCACAGGGTTCAATATTGGATCGAGCAAAGTGCGTTGTTCTTGGTAGACACGCGCCATATATCGCCCAAAAAAGGGAGTTATTGCTACGACAATTAGTAGCGTTAATACTATTTGCAGCCATCCTTGTAGCATGAGTTATACCAATTGATTATTCGTAATAAAGAATGCCCAAAGCTATTGGAATATTGAGTATCAATGAAGCTCAGACATATGTCATAACATTTCAATTTCATCAAATACTCTCCTGCGATTGGAGGAGTTAATACTAATTTCTTGAGTTGCCGTACATAGACATAGGGTTTGTCTGCAATTGTTTGTATCAATTTATTTACATAATCTCATTGATTTGAGAAGGAAGACAAGACATAGAAGATATAAAAATAGGCTTATTTTTTCTTGATAAAGCGTTTATTTTTCTATATCTAGCGTTTAGGTAAAATATATACAAACGTTTAGTGTGTTTATTTTTTTCTAAACGCTAGTTTTGTCTAAAAAGGTTTTATCTTTTATTTATGAAAATTTATTTTGATTAACTTAAAATAAATAACGTCATAATTATAGTTTTACCGTTCAATTTAAGGCGTAGCGGATATACTTAATTTCTAAACAAAATATATTTTGATCTAAACGTTATCTCGGCTATTAATAATTAAATAAACTATACTAAGTTGAATATCAGAATTTAATTATTTATCATGGAATTAACAGCCTCCATGACCAAAAATATATCCTCAATGCTTCTACTTCCTACGAAACTTCTGACTAAAAACTCACGATTGAGTAGATTGCTAGTCATGTTAGGGCTGTTTGTAACTGTCGTGCTAATGGAGTTTACTACACCTACAGAGTATGTGTTTGGCTACTTTTATACAGGGCCAATATTATTGACGAACTCATGGTTTGGGGGGGCTGCGACCTTTGGAGCGACGACGATCGCAGTTTTCTTAACGATTTTAAATATTTTCTTACCAGGGGGTGAAGTTATTGAAACATCCACAGTTGCCAGTCGCGCGATCGCCGCAATGGCCTTGATTGTAACTGGTGTGTTAAGTGAGCGCCTGCGTCGTTCCCAAGAAGCGATCACCGTTACCCGTGCCAAATTGGAATCTCAACAAGAATTAATCAAACTGCGAGAAGATTTTGCCTCTACACTCACCCATGATTTAAAAACCCCACTTTTGGGAGCAATTGAAACTATCAAAGCATTTCAGCAAGAACAATTTGGCTCAGTCTCACCCACTCAGCAGGAAGTATTAGACACAATGGCACGCAGCCACAAGACTTCTCTACAACTTGTAGAAACTTTGTTAGATGTCTATCGCAACGATATTGAAGGCTTAAAACTGAACTTAGCACCTGTAGATTTGACCAACTTAGCAGAAGATGTGGCTAGTAGTTTGATTGCATTAGCTGCCAATCGTCGCGTTCATCTCTCAGTTAGTTATGGTAATTCTGACTGGCGACACGCATTGTGGGTTCAAGGTGATACGCTGCAACTGCAACGAGTTTTTAATAACCTTTTAGTGAATGCGATTAATCATTCCCGGCGCGGCGCAAAGGTAGAAGTAGTTTTAGAAGGGCAAGCTTCTTACCAACTGGTGAAGATTTTAGATACAGGTGCAGGTATTCAACCAGAACAGTTCCCTTATTTATTTGAACGATTTTATCAAGGACATAGCGATCGCCAAGCTAAGGGTTCGGGATTGGGTCTTTACTTATCTCGCCAAATTATTGAAGCCCACGGAGGTATAATTTGGGCAGAGAACAGAGTACCCACTGGTGCTATGTTTGCTTTCAAACTGCCCGTTTATCCATTTCCATCTCTAACTGCGTAAAATGTCCTCTATCCCAATTAAAATTCTGCTTGTTGAGGACGATGAACTCTTCCGCTTGGGTTTACGCGTGCGATTGCAACAAGAACCAGGGTTAGAGATTGTTGCTGAGGCTGAAGATGGTGAAACAGCTATTGAACTACTTAAGCAAATTCCTCTGGATGTAGTGCTTTTGGATGTAGGTTTGCCAGGAATTGGGGGAATCGAAGCTTGTAAACAAATTAAACAGCAAAACCCTCTATTACCAGTTTTAGTTTTCACTTCCCATTCGCAAAAACCTCTAATTACACGTTTGATTGAAGCAGGCGCACAAGGCTACTGTCTCAAAGGAATTGCTGCGGAAAAATTAGTGTTAGCATTACGTTCTGTGGCGAGTGGTGCTTCCTGGTGGGATGCAACTGCAACACAAGAAATTCGTTCTTCATTGAGTTACGAGACACCTCAACTTGAGCCAGAAAATAGAGCAAAGCTTTCCAACCCGCTAACTGGGCGTGAACAAGAAATTCTGTCACTATTAGCGGCTGGAAAAACTAATCAAGAAATCGCTCACCAACTGTGTATTGCACCTGGAACAGTGCGAGTTCATATTCATGCCATTTTACAGAAATTAGAAGTGAGCGATCGCACTCAAGCTGTGCTTGTTGCTTTACAAAAACAGTTAATCAAAAGTCAGTAGACTGAATGTAACTTGGACTAAATATAGCGAAGATACTGTTGATGAATGCACTACATATTTGTGAAGGCAAGTATTACATAAGCTCAAACTTTCAATCTATCGTTGCGACTTTTAGTTGTAATACTTTTATTTATGTGTTAGCAACACTTTCGCCAACAATATCCGGCGGGGCAGAGCATCGTCGCGGTTGCAAAGACAAAGAAATGTAACTTTGGTATTACACATATACTACAAACTCCTTCAATAAAAAATAAGTGACCCTTATCTTTTATCCGACAAAATCTACGATTAAAACATAAAATTTTTGACAACAACGATTTTCGGACATCTTAATGTCCGTTGCGACTTATGGAATGTAGCTAAAGTCTTTACGGGAAATGTAGGGGATATGCGTGGGTGTTTACCTATACTTCTAGCCCATAACTTATATTACCTGTTCATTAGCATCAATATCTGCATTTTGGTTAACCCTTTACATAACGTATCAATATGCACGGTTTACCTTGCTTGAGTTCGCATCTAGGTGATGTTCACTGATCGTCTAGGTAAGTTACGACTGCAAACATGGTGGCACTTTTTGGCTAAGTTCTGGTGAGCGCGACAGAATTAGCATTTTATCGCTTAGAGGTTTGCTTTACTCAGATTAATGTATGAATTGAGCCAGCGAAATTTTTATTATCCGTAGAGTATAGGTATTATCAAGGTAAATAAGTTTGTTTTTAGATAAGGTTTCAAGCTTATTTTACCTAGAGAAATGTTTAATTTAATCTACTGTATATTTTTAAGCTGAGTTAGTTAGCTTAATTTTTTCTCTAGGTAATATCTAGGTATTGTCTAGGTCAGATAATACTATAGGCAGTTAAGGCATCACCGTGCCAAAATGTATTCAAAAGAATTATTTGTCAGTTTTCAACAATTACTGTCAAGCCACTCGGTTTTTTGGGTCTTGTGCAATTAGAGTTATGCTCTAGCTCCTCAAATTCCAGTTTTAAAGAATTACTGTCCTCTTCACTCATAAAAACGAGCCTCATTATCTACCAGAATTTCTCAGTTAAATCGTGAAATGCTGAAACAGCAAGCGTCTTCAACTATAATTTGAGCAAGCTTATACAAGCTATCCGGGCATAACCGCCTGCATAGAGTGATCGCCTGAAGACGGAGAGTAAGCCCATCGCTCTATGAAATAATAGGGAAACTCAGTAGTCTATCGAGACTTTTTCAAGAAAAGGCATTTAATTGTTTAAATTTTGAGGAGTCAGTTTTTAGAGAAAAGGCATTTAATTATTTAAAAGCCTTCAAAGAATACAAGAGCGGTAAAAAGCGTAATTTCCTTGATATATAAGCTTTTTAGCCTCTGAAACAGCGAGACATTAATTCCCTAAAATTGACAAATAATTATTTAATGAACACCTGGACTATGTGCTAAATAGCAATTTGCTTGAAGCTAACATTTTCCTCAAAAATAGCCATTTCCAATTGAGATAGTGTTTTTGGTTGCATTCGCTGTAGATCACTCAAAACAATACCCATATCCTCAGCAGTAAAGTTAAAATACTCAGTCAAAATCTCGATAGGATAATTAAATTTTTGATAGCGGTGTTTGAAATATAATTCAATATTTCCCCGATGCGCCCAACTACCTAAGACTTTAATAGCAACAGTACCGTAGTGCGGAACTAAATCTCTTTCTACTTCTGCTACTCGCTCTATGACGGGTCTAGCAGTAACTCCGATTTTGTAGAAAGTGCCTTTATCGCTTATAATTTCTAAAAAATACAATGTAGAAGACAAAATACGTTTGACTTGAGCGTAGTACAGTTTTAAATCTGTAAGTCTGTATTCTAAATCAGAAGCATTTTTATGTTGAGCGTGTTGCAATGCCAACTCCAGTTTCAACAGCTTTTTAAGTATTAGCGGTTCTTGTATTTCGTTGAATCGCTGGAAATCAAGCGCTCCCACAGGAATTTTACCTAAATCACTAAATTCATAACCCGGTGAGTTTAAATATATGTTTTTTCTTAATACTCCAGATTTCAATAAGCCAGGGGAAGTTAAGTCATAATTGATAGGATAATTTTTAGCTCCGTACTCACTCCATAATAATTTTAATTGCTTTAAATCTTTAAGCGCTAGTTCAATATTAAAATTGTCATAAAGTGGTAGAGTGGGAAATTTCCGTTTAGCTACGGGGTGGCAGGTTTCCTGATCATGAGCAAAATGATGTTGCTTGACTTTGCCTTTTTTAGCAATTAAATCGCCCTGGCAATAAGGACATTTAAGTAAAGTTTTACCACTAGAGACATCTTGAATACTTAACAAAGCTCCGTCTTGATCCACACCGTATTTAAGCCACATTGCTACAGAAGTACACTTGCTTATGCGATGGTGCTTTGCGCCCAGCTACCTCATTGCTTTCATTTCTCCAACTGATAACTGACTGCACATTAACCATAATAATACAATTGTACCACTATATTAACTTGAATTGCTAATGTCTTTATGAGGTAGTGCCTGCATTACACCTTGTATACTCATTTCTTGCACCTGGAAATCTGAATGTCAAAACCACAACTAAGTGCAAGATGAGCAAGGCGTTCAATATCAAGTAAAAGAAGATACACAACTATATGTGGGAAAATAGATTCAAGAGCAGTTTGTGCAGCCTGACCCCAATCAGGAGGCGATGTTGGCTGAATATGCAGATGAGTCCAATGAGCAATGAGATAAGCAGTCAACGAAAGGATAAGCCAGCGATACATACCCAGTAGAGTTCCTTGCCCAAAGCGATGTAAGCCGAAGCGATGCTTTGCAGTTTTGAACCACCCCTCAATTTGCCAACGACGCTTACCCCACCACTTAAGAGTAGAAGCTTTAATTGGTCGAGTAGATAAGACAAAGCGTTTTTCTAGTTTGCCATTATCGCGCTTTAAGTAATACCAAGAAACAGTAACAGGAAAGCTTAAACCAAACAAATAAACCTGTTGACCTTGTTTATGTAAACGCCTTAAAAGTCTACCATCGGCTAACTTACGACTAATAGATACACCTGTAATAGCATGATATTTTAGCTGACGTATACCCTCCAAAAATTCTACACTGCCAAAGGCTGTGTCAGCTAAAATAATCGTTTCAAAGCGTTGAGTTAATTCTTGAGGTAAACGTTTGACTAATTTTAGCCCAAGCTGTGCTGGGGAAGGAGTTCCCTTACCCCTCCAAACACGAAAGTTCCAAGGAAAAGGATTAAATAAAATCCTTTAACACTCAACTTCTACATCGCACCGCTATATTTACCCCAAGTTAGTTGACTCAAATCAATGATGTGAATGCAAAGACGCTGAAGTAAAGCTACTTCATGACTGATGACTAAAATTCCCACTTCATGCTCTTTGGCATATTTAATCACTACCTGCCAAATCAGAGCTTGAGTGTTAGCATCTAGCATTGCTGTCATTTCATCTGCGATCAAGTAGCGAGTATGAGAGTTGAGCGATCGCGCCACTGCAATTCGTTGCAACTCACCCCCACTGAGTTCATGGGGATAGCGATTGAGCCAACTTTGGTGAATGCCTAGAGCAGCGAGTAAATCATCTGAAGGCGGTTGTCCTTCTGCTAAAATTTTACTGATTCGCCAACGTGGATTAACAGCTAGTTCAGGGTTTTGAAAAATCAGCTGTACAGGACAATAACTGCTGCTGGGTAAGGGTTGACCATCACAAGTCACCTTTCCTTGAGTTGGTTGTAAATATCCAGCCAGGAGTTTACCAATTGTGGTTTTACCCAAACCACTCGCCCCAGTCAAACCCACAACTTCGCCTTTGGCTAATTCCAAACTAAAATCTTGCAAAATCCACCTTTGCTGGGAATGGTGACGAAAAGATAAATGTTCAGCCTTCAACATGAATACACCTCACGGGTGCGCCCCGTACTATCCGAACTTGGGGTCTAGCTTCCCAGCAAGCCTCTGTTGCTAGGGGACAGCGATCGCCAAATAAACAACCAACAGGTAAAGCCTCTGGGCTGGGTTGGCTACCGGGAACAGGGATAAACTCATTTTGAGGAAGCGATCGCCACAAAGCTTGGGTATAAGGATGACGCAGATTTCCAGAGGTGAAATCACCAGCCTTCGCCACTTCTAGGGTTGTCCCTGCATAAAACACAGCCACTTTATCCGCTACTTGCAAGGCTGCTTCTAAGTCGTGGGTAATTAAGATGACACTTTTACCCTCACTAGCCAGTTCCCGCAGATGATTCAAAGTCTCTACTACAATCTCTGGATGTAACCCAGGAGTAGGTTCATCCGCAATTAACAACTCAGCACACCCTATTGCTGCTGTAGCAACCAGCACTCGCCGCGCCATACCTCCAGAAATTTGAAAAGGATACTGCTGTTTTACCGCCGTAGCCAGACTATAACGGTCAAATACTCGATCTACTTCTTGTTTAGCTTTTATCTTAGGTAATCCACTTAAATGACCTGCACGATGCACCTGAGAACCAACACGCATCAAAGGGTCAAGGTAGCTTATAGATTGGGGAATTAGAGCGATTTGCTTTCCTCGCAACTGCGCCTGACGTTCTACAGTTAACGGTTTTCCCTGAAAAATCATCTGTCCTGTCACTTGGGCGTTGTGCGGTAATATACCCAAGATGGCATGAGCGAGGAGACTTTTTCCTGAGCCACTGGAACCAACCACTGCAATTATTTCACCAGCATTAACCTCTAAATCTAAATCGGAAATTACGGTTAACTGCTTCTGGATCAATCCCGCATCGTACATTGTGAAAGTGACACTCAGATTTTTCACTGATAACATATGAAAATTTTGAATAGTTATCCCTGACTTGTTTTGGGATCAAGCAATGCACGCACACTTGCACCCAAGATATCAAATGCTTTGACAGCAATTAATAGAGCCACTCCAGGTAATACTGAAAGCCACCAGTAACCTGCTGATAAGTAGCGCATTGATTCTGATAGTATAATACCGAGGGCAGGTGTTTCTGGCGAAAGACCCAAACCCAAGAAGGTAAGACCAGCCTCATGGAGAATCGCATGGGGAAACTGTAAAATCAGCCCGACGATGAACTGAGGAAACAGGTGGGGTATCATGTGATGACGGGCAATCCACAAAGGCGATCGCCCCAATTTAGCAGATAGTTGCACGTAGTCGGAATTCTTGATTTGCAAAACTTCTGCTCGTAGGAGTCTTGCTAATGCCATCCAGTGAGTAATAATGATGGAAATTAACAAACCCCCTACTCCACCACCAGCCGCAAATGCCACTAAGATAATCAGCACCAAATGAGGTAGGCTGAAAAACACATCAATTAACCAAGTAATAGCCACATCGACCTTACCACCCATAATTGCGGAAATTGTGCCTAGCACCAGTGCTAACACTGCACTACAGATAGCAGTAAGTAACCCAACCCATAAACTCAGGCTCAATCCATGCAGGGTGCGGGTGAGCATATCTCTTCCCAACCAATCAGTACCGAAGGGATGAGCAAAGTTGGGCGGTTGATTTTGAGCTTGTAAGTTGATTTCTAGTCCACTTTTGCTAATAATTTGAGTACCAAAAAGCAGAACGATCAGCACGAATAAACAAAGGAGTGCGATCGCTAAAGTTTTACTCCGGCGATTACCCAGAATCCAGGGACGACGTTTTGGACTGCGAGTAACAGAAATAGCATTCTGAAGTTTCATGGTGTGGGATTTCCAAGACGAATGCGGGGATCAATAATTTGATAGGTGAAGTCTGCTAGAGCATTACCTGTGAAGACAAACACTGCGCTGAAGAAAACAATGCCTACCAGTAAAGGTACATCACCAGAGAGTGCAGATTGGATTGTCGCATCACCCAAACCAGGATAGCCAAACACCTTTTCCGCCAGCACAGAACCGCCAAACAATTCTCCTAGACTCGCAAACTGTAATGTAATCGCAGGTAAGGCAATATTTCGCAAACCGTGATGTAGAATCAACCCTGTTTTCGTTTCTCCTTGAGCATAGGCGAACAAAGCAAAGTTGCTGTGGAGAATTTCGATCAGTTTTTCACGAGTCGATAAGGCAACACTGGCAACACCCATTAAACTCAGTGCTAGAGCAGGTAAGATTAAATGATATAGTCTATCCCAAAGGCTGACATCCCGCAGCAATACCCCAGGCGGTGAGGCACAGCAAATTGGTGTAACTTGTAAGGTGACAGAAAATAAGGTCAGTAATAGTAAAGCAATCCAAAAGGTGGGAGATGATGCCAAAGTGTAGGCATACAGGCGAATAGTTTGATCCAAAAATGAGCCTTCTTTTGCTCCAGCGAGGATACCAAGAGTTACACCAAAGCATCCTGACAGCAACCAAGCCAGCCCCATCAACCATAGGGATGCACTAAAGCGGTTAGCAATCACTTGCCATACTGATGCTCGATAAACCATAGACTCGCCCCAATTCCCTTGCAAAAGTTGCCCTAACCAAAGAAAGAAGCGGGTAATCATTGGCTTATCTAATCCCCAACGCTGGGCAATTAATTCTCTTTGTTCAGGAGTCAGTGTCAGTCGTAAACTAGCATTGACATAAGCATCAATTGGGTCAATGGGAGATAAATCCATCAACACAAAGGTGATAATTGCCACTGTCAATAGCAACAGGAAAAGATAAAGCAGTTTTTTCAGAAAAAATCGCAATAAAAAATTCATCTAATTACAAATTACGAATTACAAATTATCTTCCATTCGGTAATATTTCCTAATAGTCGTCCTTGGTAACGTTGGGATGGTACAGTTGGTCTACCAATATCCAGGCATTTACTGACTAAATAGGTTTCATTGAGATTAACCAACCAAGCAGAAGCAGCATCTCCTTGAGGTCCAATTCCAGTTTGACCGTTCCAATGTACTTGTTTCCAGAACTTGCTAGCAGCAATTTCATTAGCCGCACCCAATCCTTGATCCAAGATGCGATCAACTGTGGGATTGGTATAATTACTGTAGTTAGGGCGACCATTGGGTATACCCAGAGGACTACGGTAGAGGGAACGCAAATCTAGAGAACGTGTTGTTAAAGTATAGAACCAAGCGTCATGCTGGATGCGATGCTTCATCTGTTCCCAATAAGAACCCTCTGGTTTAATCTTGATACCCACTGGTTTGAGCATTTGGGCGATCGCCATTGCTAATCCTTGTTCATGGGGTAAACTTGCTGTGTAAAGCAAGGTAAATTCTGCTTCTATTCCTTGTCTATCCACCGTCCCATTACCGTTACTATCTCGCCATCCAGCTTCAGCCAGGATTTGTTTTGCTTTATTGATATCTGCATCAGCAATGGCTGGGGCTGGTTCTTGCCAAGGCGGCCCACCTGGATAACCATAAACACTAGACCCATAGCCCCACAAAATTGCATCTACCAATTTCTGGCGGTTAATTGCGTAGTTGATTGCTTGGCGAATTCCTCGGTCTGATGTGACGTTATTTCCAGTGGGATAACCTTGAGCATTTTTTTGTCCTGTATCAGGGGCAAAAGGTAAGATCGTGACGGTATGATCTAACGTGGGAACTTGATATAGTTGCATTCCTTTTACAGAATGCTTCGCCAAGGGATAGGGAATTTTGGCAATTTGAGCGCGACCTGATTTAGCAGCCGCAAAAGCAGCATCTCCTTGGGTGAATAAGAAAACAACACGCTTAATGCTGGGTTTGTTCCCGTAGTAATAAGGGTTAGCTTCTAATACGATTTGTTCTCCCTCTACCCACTGTACTAATTTGTAAGGGCCAGAACCAATGGGATTACGATTGTATGTCTTGCTGTGGGCGTGTTTGGGGACAATGCCTAAGCTAGCGAGTTTGTCAACAAAGATGACATTTGGTTTTTTGAGGTAGAATTTCACCTCGTAATCACCTGTAGCTACAGCTTTGTCTAGAAATTTTTCTAAACTTAATTCTGTGTCTTTGTTGAATGTGTAAGCAACATCTTCTGCTGTTAAGGGTTTTCCATCACTGAAGCGGACATCGGGGCGGATTTTTACTGTCCAGATTTTGCCATCGCTACTCAATTGATAGTCAACAGCTAAATCCATGACTAATCCTTGATTAATGTCACGCCTCAATAGACGACTTTGCAATAATGGATCGCTGTAACTATCCCAAGACCAACCATCGGTGGGATCAAATCCCTGGCGGAAATTAATGTATTCATGCCATCCTAAATCGATGACAATTTTATCTTGTGCAACAGAACGGGCTACTGCTGCGTTGAAATTTGTAGTATTTTGGCTACAGGCAGTTAGGCTTGTAAGTAAAATTCCCCAAGTAGGCAAAGCCAGCTTTTTCATCTGTCGTTTTAGCGAATGAAATAAACCTGCTTTGGCAAGAGAAGTCAGTGAATATTTTTGCATAGCTTTTAAGTAAAAACAATCAATCAAACCTCCCCCATCAAAATCTGTAGGAAAAACTACCAATGAGCGTAAATGGCTCTTGGGGATTAATTGATGTGCCATCAGTGGCATCATAATAATTAGTATCAAAGAGATTTTTGAAGTTTAGGCGTGCCTCAAACTGACGGCGGCGATAGAATAATGCTGCATCTGTACGGACGTATGAAGGTATGGTGATTGTATTAGGCAGTCCACCCTGGCGATCGCCTACATACACGATCCCCAAGCCTGCACCCAATCCTTGCAGATTGCCACTTTGAATTTCATAAGTTGTCCATAGACTAGCGCTATTGTAAGGGACATTCGGTAAGCGATCGCCTACAGGGATGCGATTATCCTCTGTCACCTGTGCATCGGTATAAGCATAAGTCAGAATCATTTTCCAGCCAGGTAAAATTTCCCCATTAATATCCAATTCAACCCCACGACTACGTTGCTCTCCCGTCTGAATTCTGGCAAAAGGGTCAGAGGAGTTTGGGTCTGTGGTAGCGACGTTCTGGCGTGTAATTTGGAATAGCGCCAGATTTGCTGACAGTCGCTGGTCTAAAAACTCTTGGCGAATTCCTACCTCGTATTGCTCGGAAGTCACAGGTTTAAATTGTTCCCCATTGGAGTTTCTACCAAAGATTTGGGGTGTGAATGAGTTTGACCAGCTAGCATAAAGTGTTGTCGTATTGCCTGGCTGATAAACAATACCAAGTCTCGGTGAAAACTTACTATCACTTACTTCATTAATGCTAGTGTTTGTTTCGCGGTTTTCGTAGAAGCCATTGACATTATCAAAGCGCACTCCTGCTAGAATTTTCAAACTAGGCAGCACTTCAACAATATCCTGAAGGTAAATACCAAGGGTATCATCACCGTATGCCTCGTTAGAGTTCAGTGAAAGCGCTGCTGTTGGTCTAGCACCGTAGATTGGATTAAAGATATCGATGGGAGCGATCGGCGCACTAGAGAAGGTATAGGCATACTCCAAGCGGGAGTAATCCACCCCAAAGAGTAGATTATGCCGCACAGAACCAGTATTGAACTTTCCTAAAATTTCGTTTCTCAGGGTCAGATTTTCCAGATCGTTAGTGCGTCTAGTGAACTGCCGATTCAATGTGCGACGATCTGCTTGCAGTCTACCACTACGAGTTGCTCCCTCGTCAAAAACATCTTGCCAAAGTGTATTAAATCCTAATCGATACTGCCAGTTATCACTAAACTCATGTGAAAATTCGAGTGAGAGTGAATGAGCAGTGAAATTTTCATTGGCTAAATCTGGTTCACCTAAATAGGTTTTAGGGGAGATTCGCAAAAATTCTGGCTCGGCTCTAAATGTTTCATCATCGGGGTAATCAGTGTTGAAATATTCATAATCAAAGCTCAGACTAGTACGTTGGCTGATATTCCAGGTCAAAGATGGCGCGACAAAAAAGCTTTTGTAGTTAAGGAAGTCACGAAAACTCCCCTGATTTTGATAAGCGACGTTCAGACGATACAGCAGCGATCGATTTTCTACTAATGGGCCTGTTAAATCGAGTTCACCACGATAAAAGTCGTAACTCCCAACAGTAGCTTTGACTTCATAACGTGGTTCGTCAAGGGGTTTTTTCGTCAAAATATTCACAATACCTGACTGAAAACCACCACCATACAAAGCCGCCGCCGGGCCTTTAAGTACCTCAACCCGATCAATATTGGCCAGATCGCGTGGAAAACCGCCCTGAGAGCGAAATCCATTGCGGAGATTTTCATATACATCAGAGAACCCACGAATGATAAAGCCTGATGACCCAAGTCCGTCTCCACCTGTTATCCGTTGGACACCACTGACGTTATCGGTAAACTCATCCAAACGCACTGCTCCTCTATCTTCCAGCACTTGACGTGGAATCACCTGAATTGATTGCGGAGTGTCTTGGATGGGAATTTCAAATCTTGTCCCTGTTACAACTAGTTCGATAGGTTCATCATTTTGAGCTGATGGTTGGGTTGCTGGTGTTTCACTATCAGCCTGATTTGTCTGTGGTGTTTGTGGTTGCTGTGCAGAAGTTGTAATTGGTGTGACAACAAAAATTAGACCGTTCTCGCTGTCATCTAGCTCAACTTTCGGTAAACTCGTCTCACCGATTACTGTAACTCGAATAGTATTGCTATCCTGATTTATTACCGTTATTTCTGTAATTCCCGCAACTGGCTTTTGGGAAAGGAAAGAATCACCACTAGCTAGACGTAATTGAGCATTGGGGATATCAACACTCAGGATATTACCTTCACTGTTGAGTGAAGTTTGCAGTTTGTCAGAAGCAGTAGTTTCTAGAATGACTTCTAAACCATTAGAAGTTTGGTTTAGGCTTACCCCTGTCACTTGGATAATTTGAGCCTGCTGCTGCGCTAGCCATTCTTTGACATTGGTATGTGGACGTTTGATATCCGAGATTTGGGAAATGTTTGTGATAGGTATTTTACTTATATTCTCGTCGTTCTGTGCCTTTGCAGTCCCAATTCCTATCAGATATATAGTTCCTGCAATTCCCACACAAAAGAACTGTCTTAGTTGCAACATTCTCACTCACCCCACCACATAAAATTTATACGCACGCATAACTGTAGAGATTATGCAAATCCTCTTCAAAACCTATAGGAAAAACTACCAATTACTGTAAATGGCTCTTGTACACTCAAGCTATCACCATAACTATTAGTATCGAAATACTTGAGGTTAGATAGATTTTTGAAGTTCAAATTAATGTCGTAGCGATCGCTGCGATAAAATAACACTGCATCAGCCCGCAGGTATGAAGGAGTGGTGAATTCGTTGGGTATAGTATTGGCGCGATCACCTACATATACTAATCCAAATCCACCGCCAAACCCTTGCAAATTACCTTTTTGAATTTCATAGGTAGTCCAAAGACTCGCACTATTATAGGGGACACCTCCCAGGCGATCGCCAACCGGAATTTCATTATCCTTTGTCACCACGGCATCAGTATACGCATAGGTAGTAATGATTTTCCATCCAGGTGATATTTCCCCAGAAATATCTAATTCTATCCCCCGACTGCGTTGTTCTCCTGTTTGAATTCTGTCCAAAAAGTCATCGGAGTTAGGGTCATCGGTGACGACATTCTGGCGTGTAATTTGATATAGTGCTAGACCTGCTAATAACCGTCTATCAAATAACTCCTGCCGAATTCCCACCTCTAATTGCTCGGAAGTGATTGGCTTGAAAGCTCCCCCTCTGGAGTTTCTGCCATAAATTTGTGGTGTAAATGAATTCGACCAACTGGCATAGAGCGTCGTTGTATCACTGGGTTGGTAAACAATCCCAAGCCTCGGTGAAAATTGGCTATCACTTACCTCGTTAATGATGGTGTTTGTTTGTAGGTTTTCGTTAGATCCTGTGGAGCTATCGAAGCGGACTCCGGCGGCAATTTTTAAATTAGGCAGAACTTCTATCAAATCCTGAACGTAAATACCAACAACATCATTGCCGTAAGTTTCAAAGTAGTCTAGTGAGAGTTCCCCAGTTGGTCTAGCACCATAGCGAGGATTGAAGATGTTAATGGGATCAATGGCTGTGCTGAAGGATTTACCAGGATAGTCTAAGTGCGAATATTCTACCCCAAATAGTAAGTTGTGCCGTAGTGACCCCGTGTTGAACTTGCCAAAGAGTTCGTTACGAAACGTTAAATTATTTACATCAGCATCAGCGACTGTGTATCGACGGTTTAAAGTTTCTCCATCTGCTTGCAATGCTCTTCTACTTGCCCTTTTTGCACTAATCTCTTGCCAGATACGATTAAATGTCTGTTTGAATTGCCAATTATCGCTAAATCGATGCTCAAATTCGTAAGTCAGCGAGTTAGCACTGTAGGTTTCGAGATCGAGATCGGGTTCTCCTTGATAAAAGCTGCGACGGACGTTGAAAAATCTGGGATCTGCTCGGAATGCGCCAGCACTAACCGATTCATAGGTAAAGTTTTCGTAGTCTATGTTCAATGTAGTGCGATCGCCCAATTTCCAAGTCAAGGCCGGAGCTATAAAAGTCCCCGCATATCTGCCAAAATCACGAAAACTCCCTTCATTTTGATAGGAAGCGTTCAGTCGATACAGTAACGATCCTGACTGGGTTAGCGGCCCGGTAAAATCAACTTCACCTCGATAAAAAGAGTAACTACCAAAGGTCGCTTTGACTTCATAGAGTGGGTCTTCTAAGGGCTTTTTCGTGATTGTATTGACAGTACCAGATTGAAAACCACTGCCATATAAAATCGCGGCTGGGCCTTTGAGGACTTCAACACGATCTATGTTTGCTAAATCCCTGGCAAAACCGCCTTGAGTGCGAAAACCATTGCGGAGAGTTTCGTAGTCGTCAGCAAAACCACGAATGATAAAGCCTGATGAACCAGGCCCTGCTCCACCGGTTAATCGTTGTATACCACTGACGTTGTCTGTAAATTCATCTAAACGTACTACTCCCCTATCTTCCAGCACTTGGCGCGGAATGACTTGAATTGATTGCGGAGCGTCTTGAATCGGAACTTCAAATCTTGTCCCGGTGACAACGAGTTCTATCGGTTGATCGTCTTGGGCTGATGGTTGAGTAGGCGGTGTATCCGGTATTTGTGGTTGCTGTGTGGAAGTTGTCACTGGTGCGACAACAAAAATTAGACCTTTGTCGCTGTCATCTAGTTCAACTTTCGGTAAACTCGTTTCACCCGTCACTGTGACTCGGATAGTATTTGCATCGTGATTTGTGACTACAACATCAGTAATTCCCGCGCTTGGTTTTTCTTGACGGAATAATTCACCACTACTTAGTTTCAGTTGAGCGTTGGGAATATCGACGATAAAATTATTTCCTTCACTCTTAACTACAGTTTGCAGATGGTCAGAACTAGATGTTTCTAAAGTTACTTCTAAACTGTTTTCCCTAGTATTTAAGCTTACCCCTGTTACCAATATGACTTGATTTTGCAGTTGCGTTAACCAGTCTTTGACGCTGGTGTGGGGACGTTGAATGTCACTTATTTGAGGAATCTGTGTGATGGGTACTTCTGCTTTTGTTCCCTCTTTAGGGACTGTATACTCTCGATTCAAATGAATCTGGACTAACTTTTCTTTTCCCTGTGCTTGTACAGACTCAGAACATAGCAAACATATAATTCCTGCAATCCCTAAATAACTAAAATGTCCTAGCTTCAAGATTTTCCTCCACTCCCCAGTCTGATAAATCGACACACATTTTTAGCCCATAACACAAAATTGTTATGAGTTTTTGACTTTTAAATGCTGTAATATTTTTTGATAAGAACGATTATCATACTATTTCCCGTAGATAAACATGAAGAAAAAATAAATAAGCTCAAATTTTTCACTGATAGCATAGATGGAAAACTCGTTTAAGTTCGACTTTATCCAAAAGTAAGAAGTTGGCTTTCCTTATCAAGCAAAAATCCTGTTTTTTTTGGTCAATACTTTTTTTAAGTCACAAATTTGCGCTCAAGTCCAAAAACTAAAACTAGCGTTTTGTAATGGCTTCAGCGTCGGGTTTTAGATTTCTTAAAAATGGATAAAGTCGAGCTAAGTAGATGGGTGTTAAAAATTGTTTTTATGAAAAGGCAGGAGGCAGGAGGCAGAAAGGAAGAGGTTTTCAGGTCAACTTACTTTTCATTACATACTTTGTTTTTTTTGCGCCTTTCTACTTAAAGTCTCAATCCAAAATTGCATTACCCCTGGCTAGTCTTTAGACTTGTCTGAAAAAGAGTGTAGAGACGTAGCAGTGCTACGTCTCTACAAGGGTTCTGGTTAACACATATTTAATTTCTAATGACTTTACGATGTAGTTCTAACACCTCAATTAATGCTAGGAAGCGCATTATGCTAAACATTGATACAACTCAGCATTTTTTGTCAGAACATAATTGACTGCATCAACAAATTCGCTCTTTTGAGAATTAAGCCAATCCTCCAAGCTAACCTTTAATAGAACTTCAAGCGTAATCCCATGTACTGCTGCCAAATCTTGCAACTGTTGAAATTGGCTATCTGAAAGATCAAGGGTGATAGAGGTCACAGCGATCGCTCTCCTAGTATTTCTGGGTCAAGTTTAGCATTCACTTTTAACTGATAACCTTTAACCTTAAAGTACCAGAGTTAGACATTGCGTGCTTATCCCTGTTCTAAGACACGCAATCGAGGTAATGCCATTGATGTTAGAAAAATCGTCAACTGGGTTGCCACAATACTAGGGCCCGATGGCAAATTTAACCCCGCAGAAAAGAGGATTCCAATCACCGCACTCAACGCCCCTAGCCCCGCCGATAGCACCACGTAGTTGGCAAATGTACGACTCAGCAACCGGGCGGCGCAGGCAGGAATCACCACAAACGCACTCACCAGTAATACCCCGATCGCCTTAATCGAAATTCCTACCACCAGCGACAGCAACACAACAAACGCTGTGCGATGGGCCGAAACTGACACACCACGAGCGATCGCCAGTGGTTCATGCAGCGTCAACAACATTTGCGTTCGCAATGTGAGCATAATAAAGATGGTACAAACCAGTAATAACCCCGTACTAAAGATTATACTGAATAGGGAAAGGTAGTATCATTTGAAGCAGAGGGAAAAAGGCTAGAAAAATGGTACGTCCCAGGATAAAACTAACAGAGCATCTATCAACAGAAGAAATAGAACAAAGTTATCGCCGATGTGAAGATGCACAAGAGAAAACCCGATGGTTAGTGATTAAATTGCTCAATCAACAACCACAGTTGTCAGCGCAAAAGGTAGCAGAGATTGTGGGATTCTCAGGGGACTGGGTGAGAAAAATCGTGCGGCGATACAACAAGCTAGGAGCAAACGGAATCATCAATCAACAGAAACTGAAACCAGGAGGAAAAAAACTTGCACTCACAAACGAGCAACAACAGTGGTTGCGCCAAAGGTTAGCTTCACCACCAGAAGATGGGGGGTTATGGAGTGCGCCAAAAGTAGGGGAATTGATCCGAGTACAGTTTGGAATTACACTCCATGTCACTACAGCTTGGGATTACCTCAAAAGGCTAGGATTTAGTCTGCAACAACCACGACCTCTGCATACTGAGGCGGCAACTTTTGTTCAAAGACAGATGTTTAAAACTGAGTTAACGGAGTTTGTGCGATTGTTACGTTTCCTCCATCCGCACAAATCAGTTGAAGTTTGGGCAGAAGATGAAGCTCGATTAGGCCTCAAACCCATCGTCCGTCGAGTTTGGACACCAGTAGGTCATCGTCCCAATGCTGTGCATCGCACTCGTTACCAATGGCTTTATACTTATGGATTTGTCCATCCAGCTACTGGCGAGAGTTTTTTCTTGATTTTACCCAGAGTCAACATTGCTGTCATGCAAATGGCTTTAGATGCTTTTGCCGCTGAAGTCAATCCTCATCATCACAAAATCATTGTTTTGCTTGTTGATCAAGCTGGTTGGCATACCAGTAAACAATTAATGTTGCCAGCTGGTATCATTCTGTTTCCTCTGCCTGCTTATACACCTCAACTCCAACCGACTGAGTGTGTTTGGTCGCTTCTACGTGAAGCTGTTGCTAATCAGATGTTTTCTACTCTCGATGAACTAGAAACTGTGTTAATTTCTCGTTGTCAATGGTTAATGTCTCACCCTCAAATTGTTCATGGCAAGGTTGGGTTTGATTGGATTTGCCAAATTTGACCTCAGTTATTCAATTAATACTTCCTTTCCCAATTTAGTATTAGATCCGGTTCTCGCACTGCCAGAATATCGCCAAACAAAAGATTATTCAGTCCCCCTTTGTACTGTCCCACGAAGCTAAGGGTAATGATGGCGATCGCCAATGACGAGGAGTAAATGATGTTGAGTAAAGCATCCGTCCATAAGCGAGTCCGTTCTAGCAGGTACGTCACGACCAAAGCAAATACAACCGCAAAAGGTAGCAATACTACCGAGGGATTTAACCCCAGGAGCAATCCGATGCTAATGCCTAACAACGCCGAGTGACCCAACGCATCGCTGAAGAAAGACAACTGGCGCAAGATTGTAAAACTGCCCAGCATTCCCCCCATCAATCCGGTGAGAATGCCGCCGAGCATGGCGCGTTGCATGAAGGGATATTGGAATAATTCGAGGATGCGGGTGAGTTCAGTCGGCATAAGAGAGTGGGGAGTAAGGGCTAACAGTGATGGTGATAGCGAACGAATTCAGAGCCATAGGCAGCAGAAAGATTGTCGGGAGAAAGGGCAACTTCTGGGGTTCCCTGACAAAGTAAAGTGCGATTGAGACACAGAACGCGATCGCAATGCCGCCGCACCATATTTAAATCGTGGGAGATTTGCAAAATTGTCCAGCCTTGCTCTAGCTTAAGTTGATAGAGCAATTGATAAAACTCTGTTTCACCGCGCATATCCAATCCTGCCGGAGCTTCATCTAGAATCAACAATCGACGTGGGTAAACTAGGCAATATGCCAGCAACACCCGCTTCGTTTCACCCCCAGAAAGCCCACTAATCATTTGCTGTCTAAGATGGAGTGCATCTACCTTGGCTAAAGCATCTCGAACGGCATGACGACGTTTTCTACTGTTTGCCCAGGGCAGTTGAAATCCTAGCCTGTCCCAGCCCAAACCGACCAGTTCTTCTACCGTCATCGGGATGCGGCGATCAAATAGGAAGTTTTGCGGCAGGTAGGCAATCTGTTGACGGATCTGGGGCGCGAGTGATCCTTTGCGGCTCAACGGTTGCCCCAGAATGAAAACGTTCCCTGCAAGACGTGGTAGAATGCCCAGAATGGCTTGCACCAGCGTACTTTTGCCTGCCCCATTCGGCCCAACGATCGCCGTATCGGTGCCTGCCTCTAGGGAAAAGGAAACATCCTGCACCGCCGCGTAGGTTTCTCGATAAACCGTGAGTTGCTCAACTGCGAGTACAATGTCTTGCAATCTAACCTCCTAAAACCTAAACCCAACTCGCTGTGGCACTACTGCAATAGGCTGAGGCATCCAGATCGGCAACACAGACTGGGTTGAACCACCAAAAGCAGTGACCAAACTCTGCACGTTCTGACGCATGGTTGTGATGTAATAATTCGGTTCCAGTGCTTCGGAACCACCAGTTTCAATCGGATCAAAAGTGCTGACCTTAACATTTAGATCCTTTGCCAACCCTGCAAACGCATTTTCTCCAGCCTGGGGTTCCGTCAGAATCGCTTTGAGATTAGATTCCTTCACTTCATCCGTCACCCGTTTGACATCATTCGGCGATGGATTTTCTTCCGGCACATCTACCAGAAAATTGGCTTTCAAGTTATAGCTTTGAGCAAAGTAGGGGGCAAAGTCATGGAAGGCAACAAAGGTTTTACCCGCAAATGGTTGCAGTTTTTTTGTGATTTCAGCATCTAAATCTCGCAGTTGTTGAATATAAGCTGCTGTGTTTGCCGTGTAGGTTTCCTTTCCACCAGGGTCAGCCGCAATCAGTCCATCTCGAATGTTTTCAACTTGTTCAATGGCACGTTTGGGATCGAGCCAGACATGAGGATTGTATTTTCCATGCTCGTGTCCATGTCCAGCTTCTGCTTTTTCATTTACGCCATGATCATGGTCATGCCCCTCGGTCGCTTCATTGGCGATCGTTTTCACGCCCTGACTGGAATCAATCACTTTCAGATTAGCATTGCCCGCATTCTTGACCAGATCCTCCAGAAATTCCTCCACCTCCAGCCCGTTCTGCACCAGCACATCGGCTTTAGCTAGTTTTTGGGCATCCTCTGGTCTTGCCTGAAAATCATGGGGGCCGACATTGGTTGGCAGTAGCTGTGTCACTTCAGCGCGATCGCCCGCCACGGCTTTTGTAAACTGAGTGATCGGTAAAAACGTTGTCACCACTTGCAACTCATCAGTTGTGGCTGCGGTCGTCGATTGAGCCTGCGAATTTGAGCTGGTCGAAGGTGTATTCGCCGCACAACTTCCTAAACTAAGGGCGATCGCCGATACAACCACTACGGAAAACCGACGAACGAAATTGCTGGATGGTTGTAAACTTGTTTTTGAATGAATCATTTGAAGTATCTTCACGTATTTACAGCAGTTTTTAGATCGATGCGTAAAGGAGTAAAGAAACTCTTCACCCCATTCCCCACTCCCTGTTCCCTATTCCCCACTTCCTCACGACTGCAACATCAACGCTACATCTTTAGCAAAATAAGTCAGAATCAAGTCTGCACCGGCTCGCTTCATGCTCGTCAGCGTCTCTAAAATCACTTTTTTCTCATCAATCCAACCCTGCTGGGCAGCAGCTTTAATCATGGCGTATTCACCACTGACGTTATAGGCTGCAACAGGTAAATTTGTATGCTGTTTGATTTGGCAAATAACATCCAGATACGCCAGCGCAGGTTTGACCATGACAATATCCGCCCCTTCTGCAATGTCTAAATCTACTTCTTTGATCGCTTCTCTAGCATTCGCAGCATCCATTTGATAGGTTTTCTTGTCACCAAACTTGGGGGCTGAATCTAGCGCATCCCGGAACGGCCCATAGTATGCCGAGGCATATTTTGCGGAATAGGCGAGAATACCCACGTTAATCCATCCTTCAGCATCTAGTGCCTGACGAATCGCGCCTACCCGTCCATCCATCATGTCCGAAGGAGCAACGAAATCGGCTCCGGCTTCTGCTTGCACGATCGCCTGTTTCACCAACACCGCAACGGTTTTATCGTTGAGAATTTTGCCATCCTGCACAATGCCGTCATGCCCTTCACTGCTGTAGGGGTCAAGGGCAACATCGGTAATAACCAGAATATCGGGGACGGCTTGCTTGATGGCTCGCACCGCACGAGGAATTAAGCCATCCGGGTTATAGCTCTGGGTTCCCGCATTATCTTTTTGGTCATAGGGAATCAGGGGAAACAGGGCGATCGCGCCAATCCCCAACTCATACGCCTGCTTCACCTCATTCAGCAGCAAATCTAGCGTGTAACGGTAGCAACCAGGCATTGATGACACTGCTTCCTGTTGCTTCTCCCCTCCCATGACAAACAGGGGATAAATCAAATCTTCGACCTGCAAGATATGTTCTCGCACGATCCGACGTAGGGTTTCAGTTCGCCGCAACCGTCGAGGACGATGGGCGATCGCTGGCGTAGTCGATTTGGCTTGGTGGAAAGAATCGGCGGGGTCGATTTCTGCCTGGGGAGTTTGAGGTACAAGCGTTGAGGCTTCAGTCAGGCTCATAGTATAATGATAATGATTATTATTCGCCTATTCTACAGCACCCACCGTAAAAAGTTACTCTTCATCATTGGTGGGGTATTTACAGTTAATTACGTTAGCGGAACGGGGCGTTAGCCCATTGTGAATTGGTATTACTTGGAGTACCTCTGCGTGAAATAAATTCATGCCCCTAATAGTGTACCAACCCAAAATTGCTACGTGGAGATAAGCAGGGGAGTAATGGAGCAAGGGAGCAGGGGAGAAACTTGCAGTAAGTCTTTCCCCCCTGCCCTGGGCTGACCACAACGCAAAGTTTCCTTGGCAGACTACTAATCAGCAACGCCCTATCTTTTTTCCATCCAGATTGCACCATCAAACTTTTTTTACGCTACTATGATAACGATTCTCATTCTTTTAAAATATGGTCAAGTCCCTAACCCAGTCACAGGAAAACTTAAGCCAGCATGACAGTGATAAACTTCTGCGAATTCGTCATACCTGCGCCCACATAATGGCAATGGCTGTAAAAAAAGTATTTCCAGGGACTAAAGTAGCAACTGGCCCAGTCACAGAAAATGGTTTTTACTACGACTTCGATTGTCCAGTCAGCATCACTCCCGATGACTTGAGTAAAATCGAAGACCAAATGCGGCGGATAATCAAAGCTAACCTCCCTATCATTCGCGAAGAGGTACAACGAGAAGAAATTCGCACCGAAATTGCCCAATTAAATGAATCTTACAAGTTAGAAATATTAGACCGTATTCCAGAAGGGGAGACAATTACCCGTTACTTTATTGGTAGTCCCGATACTGGTAAACCAGAATCTTCATTGTTTATCACAGACATTCAACCAGCAAGTAACTATTGGTGGGACTTATGTGCAGGGCCACACATTAACTTTACTGGTGAAATTGAGCCTGATGCCTTTAAATTGTTAAATATTGCTGGTGCGTATTGGCAAGGAGATGAAACCAAAGCTCAACTGCAACGCATTTATGGTATAGCTTGGGAAACCAAAGAACAACTACAAGCTTACCTCAAACAAAGAGAAGAAGCCCTACGCCGCGACCACAGAAAGTTAGGTCAAGAACTCAACTTATTCAGCATTCAAGAAGATGCTGGTGGTGGTTTAGTATTTTGGCATCCTAAAGGCGCAATTATTCGTTACATCATCGAAGATTATTGGCGCAAATCTCATCTAGAATCTGGTTATCAATTACTCTACACACCGCATATAGCCAACCTCGATTTATGGAAAACATCGGGTCATTTTGACTTCTATCAAGAGAATATGTTTGATTCGATGGATGTGGAAAATCAGGCTTATCAAATTAAGCCAATGAATTGTCCATTTCATGTCTTAACTTATAAGCATCAACTCCATTCTTATCGAGAATTACCTTTAAGATGGGCAGAATTAGGAACAGTTTATCGCTATGAACGTTCTGGAGCATTACATGGTTTGATGAGAGTCAGGGGATTTACCCAAGATGATGCTCATGTCTTCTGTTTACCTAATCAAATTGCTGATGAAATTTTAG
Organism: Trichormus variabilis 0441; assembly: GCF_009856605.1. NCBI lineage: Bacteria > Bacillati > Cyanobacteriota > Cyanophyceae > Nostocales > Nostocaceae > Trichormus > Trichormus variabilis. The sequence goes on from NZ_CP047243.1 coordinate 261,100, forward strand.
GAGTTTTAAATCTCACAGAGCAGATTTTGTCAGATTTTGGCTTTAAAAATTATGAAGTGAATCTTTCTACCCGTCCTGAAAAATCAGTGGGGAATGATGAAGTATGGGAATTAGCAACTTCAGCATTAAGACAAGCTTTGAATACTAAAGGCTGGAATTATATTGTCGATGAAGGTGGGGGTGCTTTTTATGGCCCTAAAATTGACATCAAAATCCAAGATGCGATAGGTCGTCTCTGGCAATGTTCAACTATTCAGGTAGATTTTAATTTACCTGAACGTTTTGATATGGAATATATTGCAGTCGATGGTAGCCGCCAACGACCAATTATGATTCATCGAGCTATTTTTGGCTCATTGGAACGCTTTTTCGGGATTTTAATAGAAAATTATTCTGGTGATTTTCCTTTGTGGTTAGCACCAGTGCAACTGCGATTATTACCTGTGAGTGATGAAGTGAGAGAATACGCTCAATTAGTGGTAATTTCATTGAAAAAAGCTGGAATTAGGGTAGAAACAGACAGCAGTGGTGAGCGTTTAGGTAAGCAAATTCGTACAGCAGAGTTAGAAAAAATTCCTGTTGTTGCTGTTGTGGGTAAAAAAGAAGTAGAGAATCAAAACTTGAGTGTAAGAACTAGACAATCTGGAGATTTGGGCGTACTAAATATGGATGAAATTCTACATCGTTTACAAGATGCTATAAATTCCAAATCAGTACTTTAAAAACCCAAAAGACAAAAGCAAAAACTTATTTAGTTATGCTTGATGTGTACCTATGGCTAAACACGCTTTATTCGTTTGCAAATCCTGTTATTTTTCTCCCACTCAGCGCGATTATATGGGTGAACGAGGCGGCTGGCATTTGTTGAAGCAATTGTTAAGTTTGTCGAAAAATTGGTGTTTGCAATCTGAGTTTGTGATTCAAGAAGTAGATTGTTTGAGTGCTTGTAAAAGACCCTGTGCTATAGCTTTTAATGCACTCAATAAAACTAGCCTGATGTTTGGTGATTTACCACCATTAGAAAGTGAAGCAGCCATACTGCAATTTGCTGAACAATATTATGCCAGCAATAATGGCATTGTGGCACGGCAGGAAAGACCAGAAGTTTTACAAAAAGGGATTCTGGCAAGGATTCCATCTCTACCTGATGGAGATAGTTGTTAGTTAGTAATACTTTTAAAAACTAACTACTAGCAATTACTAAAATTACTAACAATTTTGAAACTTACGGAAGATTTAATTGATTATGACTCAACTAACAGCACCAACTTCAAACTCCAGTCTTGATATTCCTAAACAAGGAATGCCTGTTACCATTATCACAGGATTTTTAGGCAGTGGTAAAACTACGCTGCTAAATCAAATTCTCAAAAATAAACAAGATTTAAAAGTTGCCGTACTCGTGAATGAGTTTGGCGATATTAACATAGATAGCCAATTGCTAATTTCTGTAGACGAAGATATGGTCGAACTGACCAATGGCTGTATCTGCTGCACAATCAATGATAATTTAGTTGATGCAGTTTATCGAGTTTTAGAACGAGAAGACCGGATTGATTATCTAGTTATTGAAACGACTGGTGTTGCTGACCCATTACCAATTATCTTAACTTTTTTAGGTACAGAATTAAGGGATTTAACAAACCTTGACTCAATTTTAACTGTAGTAGATGCTGAGGCGTTTAATGAAGAACACTTCCATAGTGAAGCTGCTTTAAAACAGATTACTTATGGAGACATTATTCTTCTAAATAAAACAGACCTCGTGACTCCAGAAAAACTAGAAGATGTAGAAAATTGCATCCAGGATATGAAAATTGGTGCAAAAATTCTGCACACAAAACATGGGGAAGTGGCGTTACCATTAGTTTTAGGTGTGGGATTAACGCCAATAGATGAGTATACTGCCAATGATGCAGAAGATACTCACGAAGATGAACACCATCATCATGACCATCATCATGACCATGATCACGACCATTATCATGAACATCATCATCACGAACATCACTCACATCATTTAGAAAATGATGGATTTGTTTCAATTTCTTTTGAAAGCGATAGACCATTTGATGTTTATAAATTTGAAAATTTTCTCACCGAAGAAATGCCACAGGAGGTATTTCGAGCTAAGGGCATTTTGTGGTTTAGTGATAGTGAGTTACGCCATGTTTTTCAACTGAGTGGATTTCGCTATAGTTTAAATGCTGATGAATGGCAGACTCCACCTAAAAACCAAGCAGTTTTTATTGGTAGAAAGTTGGATATGAGCCAAATTTACTCAAAACTTAATGAATGTTTGGTATAATTAAGTAATGTTAAGCAATACTAAGTTTTAGTAACCTTATCGCACCTGGGCAATGGTAGCAACAGTTGTCATTGCCTTGCAACTATTTTTAAGATAAAAGGCAATTTCAATATGAATAAAGAGCATATCTGCTTTGATTTCGACTCAAATCCGGCATTCCAAACGATAGATTATGAAGTAGCAGCACGTAGTTTTGTGCCTGGTTATGAGTCGATATTCAATATGGCAGTTGCGCTTTTGGATGCAAGTGTACCAGAGCCGGCTCATCTACTAATTGTTGCAGCTGGCGGCGGTATGGAACTCATAACTTTTGGTCAAGCACGATCGCACTGGCTCTTTACAGGCGTTGATCCTTCGGCAAAGATGCTGGCGATCGCTCAAGAAAAAGTAGCCAAACAAGGGTTAACAAACCGCGTGAAGCTCCACCAGGGGTTAACCCATGAACTACCTGTCACTACCCTGTATGATGCAGCAACTTGCATTCTTGCTATGCACTTTCTCCCTGATGATGGAGCAAAACTGTTACTACTTCAAAGTATTTCGCAACGTCTCAAACCAGGAGCTAAATTGATTCTGGTTGATTTATGTGAGGAGAAAGGCTCAGAAAGGTTTAACGATTTCCTTAAAGCTTACAAATATCATGCACGTAACTTAGGAATGTCGCCAGAAATAGTAGAGGAAACAGCAAGCAAAGTCGTACATATCCATTGTATCTCTGAAGAAAGAACTATTGAACTGTTACAAGAAGCAAATTTTAGCAAGATTACTCGATTTTTCACAGCCCTCTGGTTCAGAGGTTGGATAGCAACAAAAAATACTTAATGCTCCAGAAATTTAACTATCTGTAGTAAACGCTAATGAATCAAAATTTATTGTGGTTTGAAAAACTTAAGTTTAATAATCAAGATTTAATTCCTGCCATAGCGCAAGATTACCGCGATGGCACTGTTTTGATGATGGCTTGGATGAACTCGGAATCAATTCAAAAAACATTATCCACAGGTGAAGCTCATTATTGGAGTCGTTCGCGCTCTCAACTATGGCATAAAGGCGCAACATCTGGACATATTCAAAAAGTAAAAGAGCTTTTTTACGACTGTGATGGAGATACCATTTTGCTAAAAGTTGAGCAAATTGGTGATATTGCTTGTCACACTGGCGCGAGAAGTTGTTTTTTTAATGCTGTGCCAATTTATCCTCAATCTTAATTAACGATTAAGCAGCAGTGGCAAACCCTAGTTCACTTGGCACAGGTTTTAGGACTAGAAGCATTACCAAAAGATGAAACTGATGCCAGACAAAAACGTTTAAGGAATGCAGACATTGAAAATTTAATTCAACGACGGCAGAATGCTCGTAAACAGCGTAATTTTGCCGTTTCAGACCTGATACGCGAACAATTGCAAGCAGTAGGGGTAACTCTCATCGATGAATCAATTCAAAATTCAAAATTCAAAATTAAAGACAGCCACCCACAAGGGGGAGCCACTGCGGTGGACGGGTTCCCCGGCATAAAGCAAGTGGCGTTGGCGTTTCTACCTACCTTGTGAGATAAGGATTTTTTCTCTACGAGACGCTAACGCAAACGCCCACCAGGGGCGTTCGCGTAGCGGGACGCAAGTCCGGTTTTGTTGGCGCAGCCTTCCCGTAGGGTACCTAGCTTTTTCCGATAAACCAGATGGTACAACTGTGTGGCATTGGTAAAGTTAGCAATTTTCTTGCTACTATATTCCAAATTATATAAAAATGATTATCATTACATTTTATGTCTGTACCAAACATTATTGTCGTTGCAGGTTCGTCTGGGGCTGGAAAAACTACCTGGGTTTGTCAACAGATGCGAGATATTGCAAATTTTGACAAAATAATTTATTACAGCCCTGGCACTGGGACTGTTCCCGTTGACCAAACCCGCATAGCTTCTGAATTTCCTGATATACAAGTTTTTAGTGACGGTCAGGAAGTTGAATTTATCAACCAAATACCTCAAGCAAGTGCAGTGTATATCGAATTGGGGTTTTACTTGGAGTTAGGATCTGTAGCACAATTATTAGATAATCTGACTTACCGTACCGTAGCAGTCCTAGCACCCCACCTCAAAGACTCTGAATACCATGCTTGGGCGAACAAGATTATACACGGCGTACCAACCCAAGCCAGTAATGCTGAAAGTTTATGGCGGGCGGCAAGCAGTGGTCAAGTAATTGACGAAAACAGTTTAGAGGAATTTTGGTACGAAATCACCCACGGAGCTTACGGTATTGTCACCCGTGCCAAAGGAATTTTTGATGTTAACGATGGTAGGTCACTTTACGGCGATTTCGTCGCGGGTGTTCCCCAAACAGACTTTCTGGAATTAGACCTACCGCGCTATTTAGAGGGTAGACCGCAGCGTTTCAGTGGACTAGAAGTGGTGGGGAAAAACTTGGATGAAGCAGCCTTAAGGCAAACCTTATCAGATTGCTGTTTATCTGACACTGCGATTTTGCAGTACCAACGACAGGTTAAAGAGATTCTATTAGAGGAGACACAAACGTGAAAATAGCTGTTATGTCATGTATTCATGGCAACTACGAAGCCTTGGATGCTGTATTACTAGATATTGACCAGCACTCATGCGAAAAAGTATTCTGTGTGGGCGATTTGGTAGGATATGGGCCGCATCCCAATGCAGTCATTAGCCAAATTCGTTCTTTAGATATTCCCACCTGCGCTGGGTGTTGGGATGAAGATATTGTGGAAGGATTGAACGCCTGCGATTGCAGTTATCCCTCGTTATTGGCAGAAAAAAGAGGGATACAGGCTCACGAGTGGACTAATAAGGAAATCTACCCAGAAAATCGGGAATTTTTAGCCCAATTACCCTACAGTCTCAAAGAGGGCAATTTAGCTTTTGTTCACGGTAGTCCCTATAGTAACCATGAGTATTTGTTACCTGAACTAGACGCTTTTGTGGCATTAGAGCGCGTACTTTCTACAGATTCAGATGTGCTTTTTTGTGGTCATACTCATGTACCTTATGCTCGGACTCTGGATGCTGGACAGCTACAAGTTCACGTTGGTAGGGGAGAAAAAGTACAAGAAATTAACTTTACATCTCCTCTAAAACGAATTGTAAATGTAGGTTCAGTGGGAGAACCCCGACATGGACGACCAAACGCTACCTATGTAATTTACGACACAGATACTCAAGAAGTAAAACTGCGGGAGATACCTTACGATTATCAAAAAACCTGTGCAGCGATTATTGAAAAAGGTTTACCTACAATTTTTGCTTGGCGTTTAGCGCATGGGTTGGAGTATGCAGAACGAGCAGATGATCCAACTCATGTTTGCACAAGGTAATTTCTCTCTTCTATTTTTCCTTTGCGTTCCTCAGCATTAAAAAAATATGAATAAATGGGTAATTTTAAGTGGAATTGAAGGTAATTTGGCAGCTTATGAAGCCGTAATGGCGGATATTAAGCGTCAGGGTAATAGCGTAGAAGCTTTGTATATTTTAGGTGATTTGGTAGGGCCAAGACCAGAAACCGAAAAATTAGTAGAACGAGTGCTAAACCCACGCCAGGGAGAGTTAGAGCCTTTAATTTGTAAGGGATGGTGGGAAGAACAGAGTTTGATTTTGCATGGTTTGGGGCCGACTGGGGATGCTCCTGAACTCATGGCAAAATATGGTGGTGATACCGTAAAACTATTGTGGGATAGTGTCTCTCGAAAGACTGTACAATGGTTGCGATCGCTCGATTTTGGTTTTTTTGAATTGGATTGTTTATTAATCCACGGTTCAACAGTGGGTGTGAACGATGAATTGACTCCAGAAACCTCCCCAATTCAAATGCTTGATAGACTAAGAAGGATGCAAGCAAATAACTTATTTTGCGGGCGTTCTGGTTTAACTTTTCAGTATCAGTTGCAAACTGGTTCCATCACAACTGCACTTACCACTCTTGATAACCAAGTATCTCCGCACACAGTTACCGTTACGCCACGCCAAGTAATTGGCGTGGGTAATGTAGGACGTACACCAGGGCAAGCTACCTATACTCTCTATAACCCTGGTACGAATCAAGTGGAATTCAAGACGGTATATTACGGCAATAGTAAGGGATTTCAAAGCCAGCACAAAAATACAAAATCGAAATCTAAAGTTTAATTCCACCCTTGAAAATTAGGGACGCGATCTATTCAATGTTAAGTTCACAAAGGCAGAGATTCGCTCATGCTTTTGACTACATCAAAAAAGAGATGACATTATGTCTAGTAAAGAAGTTTACATTCGAGAATATAAAGTCAAAGCGCATAAACGCATCATTCATACTAGGGTTTACAACTTTATCTGTCAAGCCTGCCATGCAGCAGTGCAAAGAGAGACTTATTGTACTGGTTGTCCCAAGTATGGAAACAAATGTAATGGGGTAGAAAGTAACTGTTTGCGTAGTAAGCATTAGTGATTACGGTAGTACAAGAGCCAACACAGGTGATTACTCTTCAAAATATCAATCTCTCCTCTTGTCTTGAGTTCCTCTAAAGGAGCGATCGCAATCCTGTCTACAGGGCGAACGCAGTTAAAGCCAGATGGGTCATTGAAAGAAGTAATGCTTGGATGGAACGCTGTAAAAGCTTGGTCAAAAATTTTGAAAGAACTTTGGAGAATGCGACGACTAAAATTCATCTCTGTTTTGTCAGACTTATGCTCCGAAGATTAGCTACTTCATAGATCCCAAATGGGTTCTATAAATTAGTCAGTAATCTAGTTTTCCTGAGTATGAATGTTAACAGAGTTTCTTCTTGAGCTAGGATGTCTGTTGTGACTTCCATACCTGCTTGAACATGATACTTTTGCGAATTTTTTTGTAAGTAATTTACTTCTGGTTCAATTGTCGCATCATAATAGGCAGGTATTGATGAGTTATTTGCTGTAGTAATTGCATCGGCAGTAATTTCTCTCACTGCACCTTTAAGTGTGCCGTAATCAGGATAGGGATAAGCAGAAAATTGGATATTTACTTTACCTTGTTGACAATCTGCAATTTTTTCTAATCGACAAATCTGTACTTTACCAATGTCAGCAGATGCTACACGGGCTTTAATGATTAAAGGCTTATTGTTGGGGGCGATCTGAGCGATCGCCTGTCCCAATTCTACAACTTGTCCGGGGTTTCGCAATTCTAACTTAAAAATATTGCCTGTAGCTGAAGCCCGAATGATAGTTTTTTGAATATCAGCTAAAATCTGTTTCAGTTCTTTTTTTGTATTATTAATTGTGTCTTGAATTTCCGTTTGACGCTGTAATAAACTCTCTTTTTCTTGGCGTAAACGAGCTAAATTATTTTGTTTACTAGCCTGTTCAGTGGCAATTTTTTCTTGAGCAATTGTCATCACTGCATCACTGGGGTTTAATGCTGAGGAGGCTTTCACCCGGTTGGCTACTGCGGCTGTTAAAGCTTGCTGTTTTTGCTGAATGACTTGTTTTTGACTTTCTACGGCGGCTTTTTGGGATTCTAAAACTTGTGCTTGTTGTGTTGCTGCTAGTTGTACTTCTTCTAGTTGGTTTTGGGAAATAGAGCCAGATTGGGCGATAATTTGATAGCGATCGTGCTTGACAATTGCCGCTTGATATGCAGCCTCTGCACTTTTGAGATTAGCTTGAATGGATTTTAAATCAGCTTGCGATCGCTGCAATTCATTTTGAGCAATTTTCAGATTAGCCTCAGCTTCTTGCCATTCACTACTCACCGCAATTTGTTTATCTGCATACTCTCTTTGTGTCAAGTTGAGTTCAGCCTTAGCTGAGGAAATCACACGTTCACCACGCTGATTTTCTGTGGTAATTTGCTGATCTAAAGCGAGAATTTGAGCATTTATTTGGTGAAGTTGTTGCTGAGATTTTTGAATATTTCCTTGTAGTTGACTTTTTTTAGTTTGTAGTTGAGTATCATCAAGAATTACTAAAGATTCACCTTGGTTAACCAACTGATTTTCTCTGACAAAAGTTTTTTTCACCGTTCCTGCTATTGCTGTTTGAACTATACGTAATTCTCCAGTCGGACGCACAGTTCCAGGTGCTTTCACTGTTTGATGATATCTTGTCAAAGCTGCGACACTCACAGCCATACCCACCACACCCACAAGAAAAAATCCTCCTAGTCGCGTCCAAATACCAATTTGAGGTAGGTATTCATCGGATTTTGCACTAGGAAGAAAATTAGGACTAAAATTTTTGAGTTCTACCATCAATTCAATTTAGTTTGTAGTCAGGACTTTAGTCCTTTGATTTGAGAAATGGTAACTGTTCACACACTGATATCTTCCAACGCACCAAAGACAGGCTTGCATTTAATTATGGGTGTATGTAGTGGATTACCACAGGTTGTGCATCCACCTGCAACAGATGACATATCCTCATCACTCAGTTCAATCAAGCCAGCCGGGTTTTCTGGTAGCTGTTGCAATTGTTCGCTGCTGAGGCTTTGACGGTATTCCTCGTCTTTCCATGCACGAATGATATCTACAGACATTATATACCTCCGATATTGGGGATTGGGTCATTTTCGCTATTCCTAGTGTTTCCTAGAAATTACGGCTGAAAAAGTATTATTGATGACAATTTCATCAACATAAGAATAATAATCATTATCATTATCTTAGTCAACTAGGTTTGAGAAACGGGTGCGGAGATTCAAGAGATGAGGTAATCTAGGTGTTCACCAGGGATGTTGAGTAGTTCGGAGAGAGTGCCTTGGAGTTGGAGTTGTCCGGCTTCTAAGAGTACAATCCAGTCGGCACGTTTAATGACGTGGGGACGATGACTAATCAGGATTGTGGTTTTCCCTTGGCGATAGGCTAGTAACTGGTCTAAAATTACACTTTCGGTTTTGGGATCTAGTCCAGCAGTGGATTCATCTAAAATCAAAATTGGTGGATGGGTGACTATCCCTCTGGCTATGGCTAATCTTTGTCTTTGTCCGCCGGAAAGATTAGCCCCAAATTCACCTAAGATAGTTTGATATTTCTCCGGCAATTTACTGATAAATGTGTCTGCACCTGCTACCTGACAAGCTGTCACGACTTGTTCAAAGTTAACTTGGGGATTACCAAGACGCAAATTATCTAAAATTGAACGACTCCAAAAATGAGCTTCTTGAGGAACTAAAATTACTTGTTGACGCAAGCAATCGGGTGATAAATCTTGGAGGTTGTAGCGGTGGATGCGAATATTCCCTGATTGGGGAGTGTACAACCCAGCTAGGAGTTTAGTGAGGGTACTTTTACCACACCCTGATTGTCCAATAATGGCTATCACTTTTCCCCCTGGGAGAGTCAAGGAGAAATCTTGTAATAAATCTACTCTCCCAGGATGGTGAAAATTGAGATAACTGCAAATAATCTCTGCATTGTCGGGAATGTTGACAAAGGGTTTGTGATTGACTTCAGGAAATTCTGGGGTAGATTGAATAACTTCATTTAAACGTTCTGTAGCGGCTTGGGCGCGGGTAAATTCGGTGACAAAACCAACGACTGTATTGACTAAGGCAATAATCTGAGTATTTAAACTATTAAAAGCTAATAGTTGCCCTATTGTGATTTCTCGATTAATTACCAATGTACTGCCGAACCACAGCAAAATTATCCCTCCCGATGTGGCTACCCAACCAGAAAAAATATTATTAGTAATGACAATCTGCACGGTACGAAACATGAAGTTAGCTTGTCTACCGTAGCGAGTTTGAAATTCTTGCCAAAATTCCGGGGCTGCATTGGTAGTTTTGACAACTAATGCACCTTTGAAGGTTTCCACTAAAATACCTTGATTTTCGGCAGCTATTCCTAGAACATTGCGGATTTTCTGTTGCAGACTGGGGAAGAAAACCACTGTGGATAGGGGCATGAATAAAGCGATGAATAATGAGGCGAGGGTGAGTTTAGGGCTATAAAATAGCATCAAAGCTAAAGAAGCGATCGCAATTAATAATTGACTGGGTAAAGTCACACCCACTTGCGAAACTAATTGATTAATGGTTTGAATATCCCGTAACCGACTCACCACTTCACCACTACGGCGAGATTCATAATAGGACAAAGGCAAACGTAAAATGATTCTGCCAAATTCTAAGACTAAATCTAATTCTAAACGATGGGCAAAGTGTGCTACTAAGTTTCCTTGTACCCATTGCAAAGCACTACTAATTAAACTCATCGCTAAGACTCCCAAGGCTATACCCGTGAGTAATTGGGTGTCTCCCCTCACCAAAACATCATCTGTGAGAATTTGGATGAGAAATGGCGAAAGTAAGGCTAATAAGCCGACGACAAAGTTAAGTAGTAAGGCTTCTGCTAAGATATGACGGTAACTAAATAGACGTTGCCCTAAGCGTTTCCACCCGCCGACTTTATCTTGATCATCTGCTTGAGAAAGGAAATCGGGACGGGGTTCTAGTAGCAGCATTACGCCGTTAGTCCAACCAGTTAACAGTGCTTCTTTGGTTAAATAACGCACACCCACCAAGGGATCAGCGACGATATATTGTTTACCTCTGCGTCCATATAATACAGTCCAGTGATTACCTTTCCAGTGAATGATGGCTGGGAGAGGTATCTGTTGCTTATCTACTAAGTCGATAACAGCTTTCACTCCCCGCGCATTGAAGCCTAAAACTTGCGCCCCTTGTTTGAGGTTGAGTAAAGTTGTTCCTAATTGTCCTGTTCCTGCGGCTTCACGGGTGCGGTTGATGGTGAATAGCCGTCCGTAGTATTTGCAGATGGTGGCTAGACAGGCGGGGCCACAGTCTTCTTCGTTGTGTTGTAGGACGACGGGGTATTTTATCATGCACAGATGCAGAGGGTAGGAGTTGAGTTGATACCAATTCACAAGAAAACTATGATCGAGAGTCGAACTTTCTTAATTTTGAATTTTGAATTTTGAATTGGTATGAGGGGGTTCTAGGAGGAGGATGGAGGGGATTTTTTCAGGATGGTCTAGGCGTAAGCATCCGTAGCCTATACCTGCTAGTCCTGTCATGAGTCCTGGGGTTTCTATGGCTAGGGGTACGCCACAATAAAAGTTATGTTGGTGGATTTGATTTAGAATTTGGTTGGTGATGGGGGATGTGTGGGATGTGAGTTCTGGCTGGATTTTGCTGGCGAGTAATAATAGGTCTAGGTTGCCTAAGTCTCCGTGACACAGACATTGATTATCCCCAAATCCTTGGTTGATAGTTGTGTGAATGGCGATCGCAATTTCTTTGTGAATTTCTGGATCATCTAGGTATTTTAAGGCACGCCAGCGTCCTAAGCCAATCCCTGGCGCACCATGACACCACGCTGTCATAAATTGGTTTTGTGCGGGGGTGCGTAAGTCTAGCCAGTTCCCCGCCTCTGGGGAAAAATGTCTGCGTTCGTAGTTAATTGCTTTGATAGCTGCGGTTTGAAATTCTTGTTTTCCAGTAATTTGGGCTAATTCTAACAGTACCGACGCAAACCCAGCCGCACCATGAGCAAATCCTGTGAGGGGTTGCTTTCCACCACTGGGAGAAATCCAGCCGATTCCATCATCCATGATTTGGGCTTGGTTAAGCAGATGTTCTCCACACTCCAAGGCGACATCTAAAATTAAGTCATTGGGAAAAACTTGGTATAAACTTAACAAGCTAGCAATGCAACCAGCTACACCTGCGATCATATCTAACTGTTCATCTTGGACTATCAAGCCAGGAAGTTTTTTTACTAAGGTAAGTGCATCAGCAATTAAATCGGGATTTTGCCAGAGTGTGCCTAAGTGAGTGTAGGTGTAAATAATTCCTCCCCAGCCACTAAATGCGCCGATGAATTTGATTGTGTCGGTATCTCTAATCAACTGCTGTTGTAAAGTTTTGATGGCGGCTTTTGCTAGGCGGGTATAGTGATAATTTTGGGTAATTTCTCCTAAATAAGCCAAGAAAAAAGCTATTCCTGGTACACCTTCATAAAAATCTGTTCCCAAGGGGGCTAATGTCCATTGATGATTGTTGGTGACGGTGACACCCATCCAGTTAATCAATTCACCGTTTTTATGGGCGAGGAGTTCTAGACGGTCAGCAATTATACAAGCTGCTGTGAGTGGTGAGTGGGGGGTGGGAATTTGGGAGTTACTAATACTAGCTGAGTGTTTGACTTGATGTTGATCAGTATTAGTATTTATCCCCAATGTAGCCAAAGCTGACTGAATAAACCATTGCTGACGTTGTAAGTCACGTTCACTCAGTTGTTGAATGCGATGGTGAACTAATTCCATTCCCGACTGGGTGAAAAAATTGGGCAAATGTAAGTTAGTGTCTCGACTCCATAAATCACAGGAATGGGGATGGGTGGTAAATAAGGGAATATCACCTTGCCATAATGCTTGATGTTCTGCCCTAATGACTTGAGTAAGAAGAGGTCGATTTTGTACGTCTACCCACAGTTTATCAAACAGGCGATCGCGCTCTAAGGCATCGCGCAACACATCAGGGTGATAGCTTTCCCGCAGTAGTAAAGCATAACTTCGACTCGGACGCAGCACTACACGCACCTCATCAGCTACAAATCTCTCTAATATCTTCAGCAATTCTTGACGATGTTGTAAAAGGGTGCGGTAAACATCTGTAAATCCTTGGGTAATAGCTGGTGTATAGGCTTGTACATTCACCTCCTTTTCGTTGAGTGTGGGGCGATTTTGACTACCTGCTAATACCACCTGTCGGCGGACAATTCGCATGGTATCAGTACCGATTTTCTCCAACTGGGGGACTCGTTCTGGTGTCACTTGTCCAGCCGCACCACCCAAGCCACTCAAATCAATGCCGGCTGCTTGGGTATTTCCCCAGACTAACTGAGGTAATAAACCTACCCGCAATACGGAATCTGCAATCATTTCTCTATCTAAGGTAGCGGCGGCTGTGGTTGTGGCTTCATGGCTGCGGGGATGAAATAAAGATTCTAAATCAATCAGTATGGGGTGTTCGCCGACAGCAATTAAGTTTTCAAAGTGAAAGTCTGTAGCTGATAAAACATATAACAAGGCTAAGTAACCACCTTGACGCTGATAAAAACGCTGAATTTCCTCCAAGGAAGTACATTTTTGCGCTTTGACAAATTCCATCCAACCATAATCACCCCGATTGAGAATTTTTAGGGTTTTAAACGGGGGATGAGTGCCTTGTTGATTTAACCAAAGTAGTAATTCTTGAAAATGCTCATCTACAGCTAGGGAACGAGGCTTATAAACTAACTGCCAACCACTCTCAAATTCCAGTATAAAAACAGACCTACCACCATGATGACTATCTCCTGCACCCCGTTGAATTTTGATCAGTTTACCGGGGTTGTTTGGCTGGAAGTGGTGACATATTTCTTCCCAATCATCGCCAAGACGTTGCAGAAACTCCAAGCTAGTTGTCACCCATCGCTGAATTTCTTCTATAATTAGCCGTGCTAACACAGGGTACTCTTGCCAAAGCATGAGCCTCGCTTCCCCCGTTTGCAACCGTTGCACAAAGCTAGAAAATCTCTCCTCGGCAGTATCACCTGTTAATAATCCTTGTAACCTCGCCACGTTGAGTTCTAGTACCAAGGTGGGATGGAGCATGAATAATAGTTGTTCTGGTAAGCCTTGTAAAAAAATACTGTCAATATTACTAATATCAATAGGTATATTTTGTAGATTATCAACCCCTACCCTCAGTTGCATCATACCTTGACGAATGCAGGGAGCGATCGCATTTAGCAATCCCAGATGAGGATCGGGCAAACCTTGTATTTCTATAATCTCCTCATCCTCAGGATTACTGAAAACTGCCGTCAATTTCCCTAACCAAGCTTGTGGAATTTGCGGTGCTGTTTGCCCTAATAGGTAACAAAAATCATCTACCTTCAAACCATCTATTGCTAATCTTTGGACAAACAAAGCCTCATTCATGAAAGGAGATTGCATCCGCCATCGCTGGAATCGTCGCTGCCCCAAATCAGCATTTAATGGTGCTGTTAGCGACATAGCTGCAATTCTTTCTGTTAGTGATACTGCACGATACCAAGTGGCATCCTCATAGTTAAATTTTTTCATGGGAAATCACAGTGTTTACACTGTCGTATGATTATGATAATTATTATCATTGTCTGGATATCAACGTAAAGTATCTGGAATACAGGTGTATATACTATTGAGGTTGTGATGTTAAAAGCGTTGTGGTGTGGGCTTTTGGGTGTATCAACATGGGTAATTGCGGCGGAAGTGTGGGCGGCGGAAAATACAGATGACTCATTAGCACAGGTAACTTCCGTATCTCAGTTATCCGATGTCCAACCCACAGATTGGGCGTTTGCAGCTTTGCAATCTTTAGTAGAACGTTATGGCTGTATTGCAGGTTATCCCAACGGTACGTTCCGGGGAAATCGTGCGATGACTCGTTATGAGTTCGCCGCCGGATTAAATGCTTGCTTAGATAGGGTAAATGAGCTAATAGCTACGGCTACGGCTGAAACAGTTCAAAAAGAAGATTTAGCGACTTTACAAAGGCTACAAGAGGAATTTACAGCCGAACTAGCAACTTTACGGGGACGGGTGGATGCAATAGAAGCCAGAACTGCAACTTTAGAAACACAGCAGTTCTCTACAACTACCAAGCTTTCCGGCGAAGTGATTTTTGCTATTACTGATGTTTTGTCAGGAGATAGTGATCCTTTTGGAGTGGACTTACCTCGTAATAGTACGATTTTAGCTAATAGAGTTCGACTCAATTTACTTAGTAGCTTTACAGGGAAAGACGAGCTAAAAATTAGACTACAAGCTGGTAGCACTCCCCACCCCCAAAGGGCTGGAGGTTTCCGCTATGGAGCAGATCCCGTGCTGGCTTCCTTGGGAAGTCTACAAACAACACCAGAAGGTAGTCAAACCTTTAACCAAGAGTTTCCAGATCAAGCGGGTAGTGTAGAAATAGGCACTGTTAGTTATAAATTTCCGGTGGGTGATAAATTACGCGCGGCTGTATTTGCCAATCGGGGAGAACACGTAGATTATTTACCAAATGTGTTTAGTGCAGTTGGTGATGAAGATGGGGGTTCTGGTTCACTTTCCACCTTTGCTCAATATAGCCCGATTTATCGCATTGTTTCCCAAGGTGCGGGTGTGGGGTTGAATTATGAATTGAGTCCTGCTATTAACTTGACTTTAGGATACTTAGCCCCAAATGCTAGTAGTCCAGAAAATTTAACTCCTAGTAGCAGTAATGGCACAACGGCTGGAGGTTTATTTAATGGTCGCTATTCAGCTTTAGCACAATTAACTATCCAACCAACCAGAAATTTAGCTTTCGGTTTAACTTACGTTAATGCTTATACAGCAGGAACACCTACTTTTCTCAATGATGTGGGGACAATTTCCGCAAATTCACCAAGTTTAATTTCTGATAATTCCCGACGCACAATCAATGCTTATGGTGTAGCGGGGTTGTGGCGAGTTTCTCCCAAATTCGCTGTTAATGGTTGGTTTATGTATACCAATCAACAAGGCCAATCCGCCGGGGAAGATAATGAAAGTGCAGATGTTTACAGTTATGCGATCGCTCTAGCCTTTCCTGATTTGGGTAAAGATGGTAACTTGGGAGGTATTATCGTCGGTGTTCCCCCCTATGCTACTCGTTCTGGTGTCGTTCCCTTATATAGACCCTTTTTAGGTGGTGCAACTGACGTAATCAGCACTATACCTAATCGCGCTACCCCAGTACATTTAGAAGCCTTCTACAAATATCAACTCAACGATAATATCTCAATTACACCTGGAGTAATTTGGTTAATTGCTCCTAACCAAACCAGTGATAACCCTGATGTAGTTATAGGTACAATTCGCACTACTTTTAGGTTTTGATAGAATTTAGAGTAATAGTTTAGAGGCTTTTTCTTGACAAGACAGCCTATCTCTGAGTTTAATGAGTTAGTCAAGTCGCTTCTCTACGAGACGCTGCGCGTAGCTTGCTTCCACGAAGTGGTACGCTCCAATTCAAAATTAAAGACAGTTGGAGTAGGGGATTTAAACCCCAACTCAACTTATACTACGTGTAGACGTAAGTAGGTGGGCGTTAAAAAACATAACTATACTTTTGTCATTGCGAGGAGGTACGACGAAGCAATCGCAAGAGTTTTGAGTAATTTACATTCTGTTACATAGTTGAGTTTATTCGTGCCTACCTACTTAGGGGTCTTAAACCCTTGAACTTGCGGTAAATAAATTTGTCTTTAAATAAAACTTCAAGCCTATTTTACCTAGATATACCTTGAATCTAAAATGCTGTATATTTTTAATCTAAGTTAGTTAACTCAATTTTATGTCTAGGTAACATCTAGGTAAAACAAACCTATAGGCATTTAAGGCATCACCGTGCCAAAATGTACTTTAAAGAATTATTTGTCAGTTTTCAACAATTACCGTCAAGTCACTCGGCTTTTTGCGTCTTATGCAATTAGAGTTATGCTCTAGCTCCTCAAATTCCAGTTTTAAATAATTACTGTCCCCTTCACTTATAAAGACGAGGCTCATTATCTATCAGAATTTTTCAGTTAAATCATGAAATGTTTCCATAACAAGCATCTTAACCATAATTTGGGTGCTTGCTTGTACTAGCGCAACGATGCTCCGCTTCGCCAAGAGCGCGATGGACTTACGCCCCGCCGTAGGCTATCGCTCTATGAGAATAACAGCAAAAGTCTGTAGTCTACTGAGAGGAACATAAGAAAAGGCATTTAATTGTTTAAATCTTGAGGAGTTAGTTTTTAGAGAAAAGGCATTTAATTATTTAAAAGCTTTCAAAGAATACAAAAGTAGCAAAAACCCTAATCTTTTTAATATATAAGCTTTTCGGCATCTTCCGTAGTAAGACATTCATTCTTTAATGGACAGGAAAGATAGTTTGAGTATGGGATGGGAATTTAATGAAGAAACAGGTTTTTATCATCCTATAACTTGAGCCATTAGAGACTTGACTAATAACTAATTATTAATGACCAATAATTTTAAATATTTATAAATGTTGTCCATAGATTAACTTTGCATACTCCTCAAAATTAAATGTAGATATTTCGGTTGTTACCAGCATTAAAGTTACAGCATGGTGGAATTGGACATCTACTAAACACTGGCAATGGAAGTTACAATTTTACTGCTATGGCTATCTTTAATGCTGTTTACTCTACGTCTAGTTTTTCTAGTAATACAGGCGCAGAAAAAGCCTCAAAGTCGTCACATAATTAATCACAAAAGGACAGTATATAAGCACCAACGCAGACAACAGCATCAGTACAATATCCCTAAAACAGGGCAGTGGCGAGAACTTTTAGCCCTAGTTCATGGTGATGTATCTACTGCTCAACGGTTAATAGAATTTGAACAACAGCGTAATCCGACTCGTAGCGTTGAGTGGTGTATAGAGAAAGCACTTTGGCAGATCCAACGTGACCGTCGTGCCTAAGTTAATTATGACAGTTGCTTGATTTAAGGCACACATCAAATTTTATGTAAGAAAAAATACAATAAGTAAGTCGTGGTGAAATTTCACAAGTATGTAACAAAGAATTAAGCAGAAGAAGAAGAATTAAATCTTACACGATGTGTACTGTAATTTCCTTTATCTCCTCTTGTTTGAACTCCATCAATGACGGCATAAGCAAGGTCTAACTCATCCTCAAAAGTTTTCGAGGCAAGTTCATCTTTTTTCAGGTGTTGCCACTCCAATTCAATTGGGTTCATCTCAGAACAATATTTGGGTAAAAAGAAAATGTACAAACCCATTGCTTCCCACTTTGTCCATAATTGCTGAACTTCGCGGCATCGATGTATTGGGCCGTTGTCCTGCACTATGACTCTGATGCGTCCAGTTTTTTGAGCTTCAAGTGCTTCAAATTCCATCATCTGAATATAAGACTGGCGTGAAACACCACCAATCACCAGACCGTATACAAAACTAATTAACGGTTGTAGAAAGCCAATAATACTTAACCTTCGACCCCGACGGTTACTCTGTTCTAAACGTTTTTGTTTACCTTTGAAGTAATAGCTATAACTGGGGTCACTCCACGCACAAAACCCTGATTCATCCACATACTTTAAATCGATTTCGCCAACAGCCGCAGACAATTCCCGCATTTCTAAGTCAGCCTGTTTGATTTGCTGTACTACCGGGTCTTGTTTTCTCTTATGGCTTTTTCGAGTTCGTTTCCAAATGATCCCCTTTTTTTAAGTACCTGTCTTAACCAGTCAGGACTTAATTTCACAGAGCGTTCTTGTTCTAATTTTTGAGCTAACTGAACACTATTATATGTACGTGGCTCAAGCTCCAAACATTCTTCTAAAAACACCATGTCAGCTTCAGCCCACCTTGATTTTCCTCCCCGCCCTGGTTTCTCCCAAAGCCCCTCTAAGCCAAGATCCTCCCATCTATGCAATACTTCTCTGACTGTTTGGGCAGTCCAGTTAAAGTGCGCTGCTATCTTCTCTACATACCAACCATGTGCGCTCAATCTAATCACTTCGGCTCTGTCTTTTACCTTCTGGGGTACGTCTGCCGTTCTCAGGTTTAAAAGCATTCTATCTTGCTCTTTAGTCAGAAATACCCTTAAACGGCTGCCCATATCGCTGTTACCTTTGTATGTACATTGTACGTATTTACTTATCTTTACATAGTTTGGTTTTTTCACCTCATTCTACTTAGTTATTGTATGATTAGCGACTTTATGAAGTTTTTGTCTTGAATAAGAGAATAAATAATAGTAACTGATGGTAATCAGTATGAATGTACTAAAATAAATTCACCCACAAGTTTATAATGGTGTGCGGCATTTTTGACACCCAATGTCAACTCTACCAACAGCACAACAAACCGAAGCACAACCCCACTACGAAATCATCACCGGAGTAGTCGAGCGCCTAACGTTCCACTCAGAGGAATCCGGGTATACAGTCGCACGTCTAACCCGCTCCCGCAGTACCGACCTCACCACCATCGTCGGCAGCTTCGCTAACATCCAGCCTGGGCAAACGCTACAGCTAACAGGCTTCTGGAAAGACCATCCGCAGTACGGGCCACAATTCAATGTCACTAACTACCACGAAACCAAACCCGCTACCCTCACCGGAATCGAGAAATACCTGGGTAGCGGACTAATCAAAGGAGTCGGGCCGGTCACAGCAAGGCGCATTGTTGCACATTTCGGGTTAGAAACACTCGACATCATTGAGAACCAAATTGACCGCCTAATTGAAGTACAAGGTATCGCCAAGAAACGCATCAAGCTCATCAAGAACGCCTGGGAAACGCAAAAGGCAATCAAAGAGGTGATGGTGTTCTTGCAAACCCACGGCGTTTCTACAACATACGCCGTAAAAATATATAAACAATACCAAGATAAAGCGATCGCCACCGTCACTGCGAACCCGTACCAGCTTGCGACCGACATCTACGGTATTGGCTTCTTGACCGCCGACAAGATTGCGCGAAATCTTGGTGTACCCTCAAGCTCAGAATTTCGTTACAGCGCTGGCATTATCCACGCATTGAGTGAAGCAGCCGAAGATGGTCATTGTTATCTCCCCCAGCCGGAACTCATCGAGAAAGTTATCAAGCTACTAACAACCGATGACCATCAGCCAACAAATGAAGCGATCGCGGACATCATCAAAGATATGTCAGCCAAGGAAGAACTCATCCGGGAATATGTTAGAGACAGCTACGGAGAAAAGTTATTGCTGTGCTATAAGCCGAGCTTCTTCCACACCGAGCAGAATTTAGCACAGTTGATATCTCGACGGTTACGCCAACAAGTTAAACAAGATATTCCCCGCGTCCGTGCTTGGCTAGAGCGATTCATGTCCAGCCGCAAAATTCAGCTATCACCCCAACAGCAGCAAGCGGTAGAGAAGGCAGCTTACTCTCCGGTAATGGTTCTTACTGGTGGGCCAGGGGTGGGGAAAACCTTCACGACACACACCATAGTTTCATTGTGGAAAGCGATGGGAAAAAACATTGCCCTAGCTGCACCAACAGGAAGGGCCGCACAGCGATTATCCGAGATGACTGGGCTGGAAGCTAAGACCATTCACCGCTTGCTGGAATTTGACCCGAAAACAATGGGTTTCAAACGGGATAACGAAAATCCCCTGCCCTTCAGTGCCATTATTGCCGATGAGGCTTCGATGTTAGACCTATTTCTGGCACATTCGCTCTTTAAAGCGGTAGCTAATGGAGCGCAACTATTATTAGTGGGTGATATTGACCAATTACCATCAGTAGGCCCTGGTAAAGTGCTGGCAGACCTAATCACTTCACTACAAGTACCAGTGGTGAAGCTAACGCAAGTATTTCGCCAAGCCCAGCAAAGCGCAATTGTGACGGCAGCGCACCAAATCAACCAGGGGGATTACCCAAAGATTGAACCAATCAGCGATAATCCGCAGTCGGACTGCTTGTGGCATGGTGGTGGCCACAGCCCTGAACACGGAGTCCAAGCAATCTGTGAATTGGTAGGCGAGTTTATCCCACGGCTGGGTTTTAATCCAGGCACGGATGTACAGGTGTTGTCTCCAATGTCGCGGGGGTTAGTCGGGACTAGAAATTTGAATGCCGTTTTGCAGCAGCTGATCAATCCGCCTGCATCGGGGAAAGTCGAGATTAGCCGGGGTGGGATGATTCTGCGCGAGGGCGATCGCGTTATACAACAGATGAATGATTATGACCGCGAGGTCTTTAACGGGGATTTGGGGACTATTTTAAATATTGATACGGAGGAGCAAGAGGTTACGGTTGAGTATGGTGGTCGGGCTGTGGTGTATGATTATGCGGATCTCAATGAGATAACTTTGGCATTTGCGATTTCATGTCATAAAAGCCAGGGCGGAGAGTTTCCAGTTGTAATATTTCCACTTTTCATGCAACATTATGTCATGCTTTCGCGGAATTTGTTTTATACAGGTCTGACCAGGGCAAGGAAGTTAGCGATTGTGGTTGGTTCCAAGAAGGCGATCACCTTGGCAGTCAGAACTACGAATGATCAGCAGCGCTACACTCGGTTGTGGCAGAGGTTGTTGCAGCCGATGGCTTTGTAGGTGCAATTACACGCTTGCGGTTAGCGATCGCTCAATTCCAGTTAGTATATAAGACTAAAACCGTTACAGCAAAAGCCTTTCACGATGCTCGACAGACATTCTGTCGAGCATCCCTCTCCTGCATCAGCCAACCCAAGGCTTGGAACTGTTCCGATGCAGTTCCACCGCTATGTCGAAAGCTTTGTACTTTTGAGGGCAGTATTTCACTTCAGGAAAGTCTTTGATACTGGCGTTGACTCTAAGGTGCAAATCATTTATTAAAAATAGTCGCTGCCAGTAGTAGACAATTAATTCAGGTACAGAAAATTCGGTTTCTCTCATGCGATTGCACTGAACTGAATTTATTTCTCACCTTGCTTCAAACAACTTCATCAAGAATCATCACGTCTTCAGATGTTAGAAAATCAACCTCTGTAATACAGCGTGGTTCTTGCAATACGAGTAACCACTGTCTTGCACAGATAAAATCGGTCTTTTTATCTGAGATTTTACCCATCTCAGTGTGATAGCCACACTCAACAGTTTGACCATCACGAAATAGTATCTTACCTGTATTCTCACACTCAATATCTCTTAAAATTTTTCCTTTCATTATTTTGAAACCATTAACAATAATTATTTCTTATCCTGTTCCTGCCTCAAAATCTGAGCTTCGTACTCTCGGATATTCCGCAAAATTTCTTCACGCTGAGGATGCCCTTGTAGATGCTGTTTGATAGAAGCTACTTCATCAATTATCAAAGCCTGTCCACTGGAAATATTGGTAGATAAATCTGTTATGTTCATAATGTTTGTATTCGTTAAATATATTTATTTTGCTAACTAGAGAGACTACAAATAATCTAAAAACTTCTCTCCCTCATCCACAGTTAGAAAAACTCGTGCGCGTTTATTGAAGGTCTGCATCAGATAATTTTTGATATTCTCCTGCATCCAATCTAATCGCCGTATCTGGGCTTCAATATGAGCAAATATTTCACCAGGATGAGTATTATTTGAGGATGAATAATATGTGTTCATATATATTGATTAAGCTTTTAAATTTAAAATATCAGTATATTTCATATTTTTCTTCCAGTTTTGTTCTTAGTTGAAATAAATAAATGTTTAAGAAACTCACCCGTCAAACTTATATTTGAGAGGGGAGTCTTTGAGTAATTTCTCAATCCCCACACGTACTAAATCGGCTTGAGTCCCGTCTAATTTCAACTCGTTGTAGATAAATTCATCGAGTGAGGATGCAGTAGTACGTTCCAAAAGTGCTAGTACCCGTTGAGATTGACTTTGGGATGTTTCAGTTGCATCTAAATCTGCTACTTGAGAGGAATCATTAGTCTTTGGTGTATCTAGAAATTTCTTATTGTCCCGGTCATAACCAGAGAAATTTTGTAGCAACTGCATGGGAAACCATTCGTTCACCCCACCGTAATATACTGCTCGACCCACAGGTGATTGTGCAGCAATCTCCATCACTTGCGTCGAAGTAATCTTGCGATCGCCCGGAATCAGTTGAGTGGAAATCATGGCATTGTAAGCCGGCACATTATCGGGGTGAACTAGAGCTACAGATGTTAGTTGCGATCGCAGTCCGCCAGAAATACCCAAATCGTCAGTGTGGGGATTTTGTACGACTATCCAGAAGTGCCAACCAGAACTATCACCACATGAACAGTAGGAGATGATTTTATCCTTGAGCCAACCAATTTCATTCTTAGCGTTCTTGAATTTGGAACAAACCGCCGTACCTTCATCCAGAATAATCAGCTTGTCTCCGGTGATAAGTTGGAACTCGGCAAAACAGTCTTTGACCCACTTGACTGCCTCAATGGGTGACATTTCCAGAATTTTGGCACGTTTTAAAGTGTCAACGCGACCTTTGAAATAACCAGTTTCTTTCTCATCACCTTTAGGGTCAATGTAAAAGATATGTGTGTCTCTATGCGATCGCTTGATAGCATCAATGGCATTGCTAATGGTGATGCCTTTGCCAGAACCAGGAACACCAACCCACAGCATATTTGTCACTTTCTTAGCAATATGCCCGATGAGGTCATACTGCACTTGAGGCGTTTTGGTGTAGGTGGAGATTTCCGTGTTAACAATTGCAGTTGGGGTAGGCGAAGTAGAAGAAGCAGGGGGAGAATTTACTAACATTTCCCCCCTTGCCTCCCCTGCTCTGATACTAGGCAACTCAACAAACCTTGCAGGCGGAATACCAAGATTTTGGGGTTTAATAGCTTCTTGAATAACTGTTACCTGTTGGTAATTTACACGCGGGTCAATTGTCACTTGCGCTAAATGCCCAGACAATTGATCGCGGGTGGGGAACTGCCCACGCAACTGAATGAACCAATCCAACAACCAACGGTAAGCGTAAAACCTTTTTCCAGGCTCAACGAAGCTCAAGTATTCACACACTACATGAGATGATTGCTTGAGCATGGCGAACTCATATTTCTCCATAGGCTCTAAGTGGAGCATCAAGTCAGCCAGTTCATTTTTGTTAGCAAAATATTCGTCTCTAGCAACACTATCACCCATTGCTGAGAGAAACTCAATAAAGTTACCGCGAATAAAGGGGATAGGAGCGAATTGGTGAGTGTCGTTGATGTCTTGTACTACAGACCAGAGATACCCAACACCAGCAACCACAGCCCCAACCGCCGCTAAAGGAGATGTTGCATAGCAAACTGCTCCAGTGGACGCCGTCGCCAAAGTGATGAACTTGGCAAGGTTCATACCATTACGTTCATCTTTAGCACGGATGAGTAGTTGGTCTTGACGTTCTTGCAACCAAGAGGCGATGTTCCCAGCTTCCAAATACTCAATGCTGGGGTAATCGCCACGCAGAAGCGCGGTTTCTTTTGTTCCTAGCATTGGTATTTGGTGTTCCATCGCCTCTGACCTCTACTTAGTAAGTTTCCAAATGTTGTAACCAATCTCGCCAGCCATCATGGAAGCACAGTTATACGCAAAACAACCTAAAATTGCGCCTGGGTTAGTGTAACGGAAGGGCCACCGACCAACAAACGTTGTGGTGATATCCAGTACCCAGAAAAATAGTGCGATCGCTCCCCCTGCATTACGTTCTTTCATACCAGCCCTCTTATAATCACCCCACAAAGCCACAGTCAAATCGATATTCCCGGTGGGTTTGCTACCTAAAGCATATTGCTTGGATTCTTCAAACTCACTTCTAGCCTGGATTGGGTCTTTACCACGCAGGGTTCGTGCTTCCATAACTTGTACCAATGCAGAGATGCCAAAACTGATCCAGAATAAGGGATTAAATGGTAGTTGTAACCAACCGATCCAGCCAACCCATTCTTGTTCAAACCAAGGCCAAATGGGCTTTCCTTGGAATAAAACCTGCCAAACGCTATCAGTAGAAAGGAGTGTGCCAATCCAAAAACCAATTGCACCGACTAATCTATATCCTGGTGTACCTGGGGTGACAAATTGAGCAACGATGTGTGAGACAAACACAACTGGTAGTGAAATTAGCTCAACAATCCATCGAGCTAAAAGTTCTAAATACTCACCTAACCCCCGTTGAGGTTTATTTTGCTCTTTTGGTTGTGGGTTAGGAGTAGTGGGTGTGGGATTGCTCATGGTTTAATTTCCAGCGTCAGAATATAGTGGTGAATCATTGCAAGCCCCTCTGAATCGATATTTCCATTTCCATTGACGTTCTTCGATTCGCCCGATGCACCTGCCTGTCGAGTCATAGACAAAAACTAGTTCATCTTCTAAATAACCTGTAGTATTGGGTCTAGGATTACGCGAATGAGTATCTAAATAATTTTGCATCCGCAATTTTTTAAAGCTGGGGCTGACTCCTAACTCGTTAATTCTTTGGGATGTTGCTGCCCTTTCTTCGGCTTTAATCCGCTCTATTTCTTCGGATTGTTGAATAGTTGTGGCGGTGTTGTAAGTGTGGAATTGCGCTGGCAGTTTAGATAACCAAGGACTAGCGATTAAACCCATTCCCAATAATCCTAGTAGTGCTTGTTTTTGGTATTTCATGCCTCAAAATCAAGCTGGCTCGTACTGGTCTAAAATTTTTCCAAAGTTGTCAATCGTGTTTGGGATTTGCTCATGTTGAACTACAACTTGTTCAACTACAGGTTTTGGGTCTGGTTCTATTTGTGGATTTCCAAAACCTATTGCATCTAGAATTTGTCTTTCCATATTGATTAGTTCGTTAATTTTGTAAGTTGTTTAACTACCCAAATCACCCGCCAAAAAACAGAGAAAATACCATCAAAAGTCTGAGCAACCAGTTTACTACACACCTCACTGGAGTATTCCAAAACAACCATAAGTGAACTAATTTATGAGCCGATTCACACAATGGCACAATATCCCGCACAGGTATTTCGTACTTCAGATTGTCGTAAGTCAAATGATGCGCGTGATTGGATTTGTGCCAGGGAAGAAGTACACAATGAAAGAGCGTTAATTGTTGGCACTGCTTGGATTTGATCTTCCACCGTGGGGAATGAATGTAGGTAAGATACTCAGTTGAATACTTGCGTTTGCTCATTTATCACCTGAGTTGGTGTTGAAGCTTGCAATACACGAATGCCTACAGACAACGCAACACAACTTATGAAGAAAACTATTGAGATGGCCCATTTGTACTTCTCCCAAAACTTACTCATGCTGTAGCTTGATTTGGTTGTCGTTTGAATAAATGCTGGGTTAGCGATCGCAAATCCTGTATAGTCTTGGGTTGCACTGACTTTTTTGCTTCGACTGGTAAACCTACCTCCTCAAAAAACTTCAACGGGTCAAACTCAGGTGTAGAAGTTTCGGTCAAAGTTTGAACTTCATTCTTGTAAGGATTCAGGTAACAGAGTATTGACAAAGGGGACAGTAGAGGTGGAGTATCAAAAATATGAACCAAAACTTGCCTCAAGATTTAGACAGAGAAAGTTTGAGCCAGTTATCTAAAGAAGAACTGGTGGACATCATCATTGAGCAGAGCAAGGTAATACGTGAGCTACAAAAGATAATATTAGAACTACAGCAAGAAATAGAGCGTTTAAAAGTCAGCAGAGATTTAGATAGTTCTAATTCATCAAAACCTCCATCACAAGACATTCACAAAAAAAGCGAAAAAGAAAAAGTGCCTCACCTTGAGGAATCAAACCCACCGAAAAAGAAACCAGGTGGGCAACCAGGACATCAAGGTAAAACTCGAAAGGGTTTTGGCAGAGTAGATCGCTATGAAATTTTACGTCCAACGGATTGCATTTACTGTGGTCAAAAAGCATTTGCACCCCTAGCAGTAAAAGTAGAAAAACACGCGGTAGCGCAACTAGTAGAATGTCCCATAGAAATAGTTGAGTATCAACGCCATACGTGCGTGTGTGAATGCTGTGGAAATATACAAACAGCAGCCTGGCCCCAAGAAATTATTCCAGGACAAGATTTAGGAACGTCGTTACAAGCATTTTTAGGGTGGACAAATAACTATGCACATATGCCCTACGAAAAACAGCAGGAAATGCTTTGGGAACTTGGTGAGATTGAAATTGGATTGGGAACTTTAGTCGCCACCAATGAACGAATACAACAAGCAATTGAACCGAGTATTCATGAGTTAAGTAATTGGGTAAAACAGACACAACCTAACATCCATGTAGATGAAACACCTTGGTCAGTTAAAGGGGTTAAAGAATGGTTGTGGGTAGTGGCTAATTCTGAATTCTGCCTGTTTACTGCGGCTGATACTCGTTCTAGAGCCGAACTAGAAGCAATTTTAGGGACTGAGTATACAGGTGTACTCAGCAGCGATGATTTTAGTGTTTATAATGGCTATCAAGCTGTTGCCCAACAGAAATGTTTGGCTCATCTACGTCGTCACTTCAAAAAATTGATTCAACTTCCCGGTCTTCACAACAAAGCTATCGGCGAAACCTTTGTCAATTTAATTGATGAAGCCTTCAGAAGTTATGCTCAATGGTTTGAAACTCTTGACTCAAACAGTTATAACGATTGGATAAATCAATTCAAATTCAAGTTGCAATTTTCTGTTGATCAATGGATTAACTTGGCAGGAGCTACGGCTGGAAACCTTTTACGTTCTTTGCGCGATAAAGCAAGCCAATGGTGGTATTTCCTTGACCATCCTGAAGTTCCTCCTGATAATAATCTCGCTGAACGCTCGCTGCGTTTAGCTGTGACAAAACGTAAGGTTAGTGGTGGTTCACGCTCGATGAAGCGGTTTCAACATACTGCCAATTTGTTGACGGTAGTGCAGACTTGTCGCCGTCAAGGTAGGTCTGTTATTGATTTTTTTGTGCAAGCTCTAATTGCTGATTCTAATAATTCTCACTCTCGCCCCTCTTTACTTCCGCAATATTAGACCTGAATCCTTACTCATTCTTAAGCTGTTGGGGCGTTTTTAAACCGTACTCAGAGATGATTTTCTCTTTAGTTTGAGGATCTTTAATGATTTGGTAGATGAGCGAAATTTCTTCGACACCTGCTTGTGTACGCTCTTGCAAAAGTTGAACATCTAGTCCCTGTGAAATGTCGTCAAACAACTGTGTTTTGAAGTTGTGAACGGCAAACGCTTGAGCAACAGTTGTCCCCGCCGCAATCTCTAAGAATGCTTTGAATGTCTCTTGTGTGATTCCTTGCGCTTGTAATTGTTGCACGGCTGTATTTATTGCCTGAGTTTGTAAATTTGTTAGACTTCCTCCTGCTCCTAATAGTTTGGCTTGGTCTATCACTGTCTCGGCTAGGTTGAATAACTTCTCCAAGCGATCGCTCACCTCCACATCAAACTCTTTTCCATTTGGATCAATGCTTGCATCTGTTTTGGCTAACTCTTGTAACCCTGCAATGATTTTCTCTGGGGGATAACTGGCGCTTAACAGTTCAAATAATTCTTGGCGGGTGAATTTGTTATCAGACATTGGCTTCTCCTAATACGTTTGATGTGAATCTCAGATGGTCTTTTTCAAATTCTGAGCGTGTGTACTCGGTTTTATTTGTTTCCACAATTGCCTTGACAAAAGGTTTTTTATCTATTCCCTGTTCTAAATCTCCAAACAATTCACCAATCTTTCCTACCACCCACACTTGATAAGGTGTGATTGGTGGTGCTTTTAGATTATTTTGGTCAGCAAAAGTCTTCATTCTCATAAGTATTAATCTATACTCAGGTATGAGTCCGGCGACTTTTGCCCATCTTTCTAATGTGCGAGGGCAAATACCTAAAATCTTGGTCGCTTTTGTCTTTGACATCGGTAAAATCAAAGGATCTACCCCTGATTGGCTCGGTTTTAGATTAAAAAGTTGTTCTTTCCATCCTGATTTCATTCACTATGTCTTATACTAAATTGGGAAAGGAAGTATTAATTGAATAACTGAGGTCAAATTTGGCAAATCCAATCAAACCCAACCTTGCCATGAACAATTTGAGGGTGAGACATTAACCATTGACAACGAGAAATTAACACAGTTTCTAGTTCATCGAGAGTAGAAAACATCTGATTAGCAACAGCTTCACGTAGAAGCGACCAAACACACTCAGTCGGTTGGAGTTGAGGTGTATAAGCAGGCAGAGGAAACAGAATGATACCAGCTGGCAACATTAATTGTTTACTGGTATGCCAACCAGCTTGATCAACAAGCAAAACAATGATTTTGTGATGATGAGGATTGACTTCAGCGGCAAAAGCATCTAAAGCCATTTGCATGACAGCAATGTTGACTCTGGGTAAAATCAAGAAAAAACTCTCGCCAGTAGCTGGATGGACAAATCCATAAGTATAAAGCCATTGGTAACGAGTGCGATGCACAGCATTGGGACGATGACCTACTGGTGTCCAAACTCGACGGACGATGGGTTTGAGGCCTAATCGAGCTTCATCTTCTGCCCAAACTTCAACTGATTTGTGCGGATGGAGGAAACGTAACAATCGCACAAACTCCGTTAACTCAGTTTTAAACATCTGTCTTTGAACAAAAGTTGCCGCCTCAGTATGCAGAGGTCGTGGTTGTTGCAGACTAAATCCTAGCCTTTTGAGGTAATCCCAAGCTGTAGTGACATGGAGTGTAATTCCAAACTGTACTCGGATCAATTCCCCTACTTTTGGCGCACTCCATAACCCCCCATCTTCTGGTGGTGAAGCTAACCTTTGGCGCAACCACTGTTGTTGCTCGTTTGTGAGTGCAAGTTTTTTTCCTCCTGGTTTCAGTTTCTGTTGATTGATGATTCCGTTTGCTCCTAGCTTGTTGTATCGCCGCACGATTTTTCTCACCCAGTCCCCTGAGAATCCCACAATCTCTGCTACCTTTTGCGCTGACAACTGTGGTTGTTGATTGAGCAATTTAATCACTAACCATCGGGTTTTCTCTTGTGCATCTTCACATCGGCGATAACTTTGTTCTATTTCTTCTGTTGATAGATGCTCTGTTAGTTTTATCCTGGGACGTACCATTTTTCTAGCCTTTTTCCCTCTGCTTCAAATGATACTACCTTTCCCTATTCAGTATTATCTGTGTCAATAGTCTTAAAAAGATAGTCAATATCCGTGTCATATCCGTAGCAACATGAATGTCATTATGATGTCCATGAGCATCGTCTTTTGACTGTGTTTTGACTGTCTCTTGACCTTGTTCCTTGATAATAAAAAACCTGCACACAGCAGGCAATTGACTAGGTAAATGATTTTGTAATTGATTAAGAATCAGTCAAAAAAAATGGGGTTTGGTGGCTCTAGTCCATGTTCTCGGATGAAGTTGAGCAGTTGAGAAATGCGACAAGTTGTAGCGGCTGGTCTGTTTTTATTTTTTGTGGACAGGATCTGTCTACGGTAGGCGTTCTCACTAATACAGTGTTCGTGTGCCACAGTTGTTGCTTTCAAATTGTATTTCTGTGCGTACTCTTGAGGTGTCATGATATTTATTGTCCTCCAGTCTGTTTGGGGGGAACTGCCTTCGGGTGGGAGCGATCGCAGTTCTTTGCCGGAGTGCGATCGCTTTGATTTGTCATCTGCACAATAACTTTAATAAATTCATATTATTTTGTTTCTCCTTGGTCTTTTATTATTTAATACTTTTCCCAACAATGTTTTGAATTAGTTGCAGGAATTATATTAATAATACTGTAATTTTTTAGGGAATAGAGATTCCTTTAGAAATACTTGACTTATACAGTAATATTAAAACACGGAACTTAAAAGTTATAAGACTACAGGCACTTTTAACTTCCACAAGGAATGTCATTCGACAAAGAGCAACCTTTCTCACTCTCTTAAGTAGTTATTGATTCTGACCTATGTACTCTGTTTGTTAAGTGATAATTTAATTTTTATGCCAAATCAGGGTTATCAAAATGTTTCCCTCAAAAATGAAGTTATAGCTGTGCTAGATACTATGCCAGGTAAAAGCAGAGCAGAAAAAATAGAGCGGATGATTAAAAGCACTAATGATGCTTTGCTGCGTGTTGGCTCACTTCCTGATGAGCCACCCGAAGCCGTTATCCAATATGTACTTGACCAAATTCCTTCTTGGGATAGTAATAATATTTTGGAGTTAGCGATCGCTTTGCTCAAACACGTACAACAAGTTAAATGAACTTCAGACAAAACCACCAAATAAAGTATGTCTAACTGAGGATTTAGTGAGGATAGTGAATTGATTCTACTATTGCGCGAACCTGCTACCCCTTTTCAACTTGAGCAAATGCTGTTAGAACACAAATTTTATATCAAAACCGTAGTAGATATTGAGCGTCGAGTATTAGTTGGTGGTGGTGATTTACACGCTGACTGTGAAAAGGAGTTATTGAAAGATGGGAGTAGACAACAAGATATTTGGGCTGCTAGTTTCATGCCTTTAACAGGAAGGATAATGTTTGATTCAATGGTCAACCTTCGTCCCCGCCAAAACCGTACAATGGAGATAATTGATCCTAATATTAGACAAAGAGTAGCCCAAATTATTATTGAGTTCCTGGGAGATGTATGATTGAACCGACACCTGAGCAACAAATTTTCATGCAAGATGATGTCTCCACTCGTCTGCATCGCTTGGCAAATCACCTATCGCAAATTTATTCTCTGTGGACTAGGGAATCATCGAAGGATTTGATGCTGCCTCTGGTAAAAGAAAGCAGGTACTTTATCGAATGGACTGTTCCTGACATGGTGAAGGCTCAGGATATTGACCGAGCTTGTGAGTTGGTTGACTTGGTACGTTTAATGACTAATTGGTTGTTCGATTGGGACGAAATTTGGTCTGATACCGAACAAATACAGTTGGCGGCTTCCCAAACCCAAAGCTGGTTGCATCGTGTCTTGGAAATAGCTGATACAGAGCCGGAAGCACTAAGTGCTTAGTTTTTTGGTTCTTGTACCTCAGTCCCATCCAAACACACCCCCAACAGCGCACTCCCTAGAAACCCAGAGAATGCTACCACCATGCCGCCCAAGCAAACATTTTTGTGGGCTTGCCAATCATCTCCCCGAAATATTGTTGGTTTGGAGTTGGCATCAATAATTTCAAATCCCCAACAGCCCAAAGCTGCTACTCCTAAAAACCCAGTAGTCACAATCGAGTAAAGCGCAAATTTTGTCAGGGTTTGGTTAACAAAACAGCGTGATTTTAATCGCTTCATAGTACGTCGTTTCCTGGTGATTATTTCTATTTTTTGAATGCGTTCT
Organism: Trichormus variabilis 0441; assembly: GCF_009856605.1. Lineage (NCBI taxonomy): Bacteria > Bacillati > Cyanobacteriota > Cyanophyceae > Nostocales > Nostocaceae > Trichormus > Trichormus variabilis. Next base: position 293,195 of record NZ_CP047243.1, read on the forward strand.
AAATGTTTTGTTTGGGTTATTTGGTGAGTGATTTTGTTCATGGTTTTCAGGTATTAAAAAAAGAAAGACAGTATAAAACTGCCTTTGAGAAACAAATTGATAAGCTCAATTAATTAATTGCCAGCTTCTAATACTGCTGTAGTAATTACGTAATTTTTGCGCTTTTTAACTGGAAACCATGTAGATTTTTCTCCTAACTTTGTTGTTAACTCCTTCCAATGACGGGGAAAGTAAGTTTTGAGGGCAGAATTAGACAGAATGCGAGCTTCTCTTTTATTGGTTTCTAAATTTATCAGTTGCACTATATAAAATCGATTCACCAACATACTTTGCCATTGCTCATAGGGAATACCTATCACCGTTTTTCTGAAAAATTCTGAGTGCATTTGTTATCTCCTTATTTACTAACGACCTGCTGTTTTCACCCGGAATAAACTTACATCAAAATCAAGCGACTGAATGAAATCATCCAACAAACACTCACGCATTGATTTGTACCAAATTTTGCGCTCGCCATCCCACGCAAACTTCGCCTTACTCGCTTTGTGGCGGTCTTCGTAGCTAACCAGTGCTTTGATTTCTACCATCGGGGATTCAGCAAGGATAATTGCATCCTCCACCAGTTTTGGTAAGTTCTTGTGGCGATTCAAACACTCAACCAACAACCGCACATCATCCCCAGCACGATGGACAGTGCTGATACCAATCCCCAGCCAAAGGGCGAGGTCAGTCAGCTTGTAACCACCATGCGAATTGATGCTGTGGTATCCCCAATCAAAGTCGCGCATTGCACAAAGCCAGGGAACTGAAACCATACCAGGGAAGAATTTGTCAGCCACTTGTGAATCAAACTCAGCATTGAAAGCAACAGCATAATCACCGATCGCGGATATTTCTCGCAGAAGTTCAAGCGAACGCTGATAAATGGGATGTGCCGCCTGGGTTAGTTCTGGGGAAATCCTATTGATTGCCTGGGCGTTGTTGACTTCAACTGGAATCAAAGTTGAAACAGTGGCAATCGCTCCCGAATACTCTCCAACTTGGTAGAGCGTTGCAGAAATTTCACAGGGCGTATTTTCGTTGTCTGCGGTTTCTGTGTCTATTATTAATAGCTTCATCTTTCTCCTTGAAAAAATAAGCAGCCGATATAGCTGCTTAAATTAAATATCTACCGAGAACTAACAGGAGTTCTCAAACCTGCAACATAATTCATCCATCCCTGAATAGCTTGTATTTCAGGAGTACCAGAGACAACGGTATTCAACACCTGCTGCTGATAAGAAGCTGTTGCATGATTGGGGTCAAGTTTGTCAGCCGCCCAAGCCAAACAAATGGTTTTCACCAGTTCATCTACCTTGATAATGGGCAATTGACTAGGAGCTTTCACATCCTGGAATTGAAGCCATTCCCGAATTAAGTCAACTGGATAATCCATCAGAGTCCGAATTTGTTTCACCCGCAAGTCTTGGGGATGTACCGCCGCAGATTTTGGGTTGATTGGGGGTGGTGCAGCAATACGGTTCGGATAAGCAGGGGGTGCAGGGGTAGAAATATTCTCTTCTTCTAATTCATATTTTGGACTAGTTGATAGTCTTGATTGAATGCTTTGTATTAAGAAAGCCCAATCAGAATTTGCATCCCATTGATAGCGGATTCTTTTTCTGGTTTGGGGATCAAAGATACTGCAAAACACTACTTTCTCATCGCCAGGATTAGCAACGATTGTTAGTGGCTTGTTGTAATCCTCTATGAGAGACGCTGCCAGTAGAAAGGACTTAGTGAAAATAGTCTCAATCCCACTTCTAACAACATATAGTTCGTCTGCAAAAATAACGATATCTAATTTCAAGTTTTCTTTTCCCTTGAAATCTTTACTGGTCAGTTTTATTTCACTGATATATCCAGTCAATGCTCTGTCTGCGACAAGAGTTTTTTTGTCTTGTTGAGGGTCATAATGATGCCAACCATAAGTATAATTATCAGCCAGTTCTTTATCTACATACAGATAAACAGGTAGCGGTGGATTCCCTAACCCTAATTTAATTTCACTCATTAGAAATTCTCCAAGTCATCATGAGTATTCTGCTTTGCAGTTTGTTTGTATTTACTCATTTGATATTGAGAAGTTTTCAGCAGTGGCATTGCTGCTTGTTTAACTGATGCTTTAGCCTGTTCAAATAGAAACTGTGTCGCCCCTTCTGCATCTTCTTCTGGGTCAATTTGCCCCCATAATGAGCAACCAACTTCTACTGATTCATAATCGCCCAAGTTGAATTTTCTTTGATAGGTAACGGAGATTGTTTTGATTTCCATAAAAATATTTTAGAATTTCTGGAGATTTAGCGTAGCTTTGTTTATTCAATTACTTTCGACAATTTCTAGTAAAAAACCGCATCCAGTGTTTCTGACTTTTACTACTCCACGATCCACCAAAGATTGAATAACAGACATGGAAACTCCTATCCGATGCAAAGGAGTAGAACCACCGCATACCCGAAGTGAATGCAGTAAACTAGCTGCCGTTAATTCAGAACAATTCTTTTGTTTTTTAGTCATTATTTTTACCTAATTTCTAACAAAAATAAGCGGTTTGCTATTAACAAATAACAAACCGCTTGCGATTTAAATGGCAGTAACCCTCAAAAATGTCGCCAGAAGCTCTTAGGCAGAGACTTGAGACTGACGGTTTGCGGTTCAGCTTTTGGAGCTTCTGTAGGTTGTGGAACCGTTGTAGGAGTGAGTGATAATAATGAGTTGAGGATTTGTTTCTGGTGGTCGATATCCTCAACAGTTCTGTAGACCCTGGTAGGATCTATCTGCATTCCGAGGGGTGTGGGAACGATTTGCAAATACTCATTTAATGCAGCAATGTAGCCCTCATGAAAATTCCTCACATCAAGGCAAGAACGCATGATGTTGAGCAATTCTATCGCACGTCTGATTTCCGAAACATTGCGACTACCGTCCATCTCAGATTGGCTTTCCTGATAACCTTTGGCTTTTTTCTCAGCTACCAACTGATAATATTTGAAAATCGCTCGTTGATTGCTTGCCAAAGAATGGATTTTCGTTTGAGATGAATATCCAACTCTCCCCCATTTGACGATCAGTTGAGTGCCTTCGGCTTTCGCTGACCAGAATTTGTTACTGTTGCGGACAGCATCCACAAATACAAGATATGTTTCCATAGTTTTTAATATTTTAATTAACTTGCGGGTGAATATCCTTGAGTAAATATTCACCCGCAATAGACTATTTATTCAGTTTCATCCTCCTCATCTTGAGCCAGAGGGTTAACTGTAGAGATGAAATGTACTTTAGCTGTATTATTAGATGCGGCTTCTAAGGCTTCTTCTGGTTTTTCATAGGGTGTAACTTTACTGATACCTTCATTTGTTGATTGAGCTTCACAAAGATAATATTTAGCCATTGAATTTCTCCTGAATTTTGAGTAACTTCAAAAACTATGCGCGAAGCGATTGCCTTCACTATTTGAGAGGAGCAATCGCCTGTTTATTAATTCAAATTAAAACGAGAAGTTCGCAACGACTTAGCTGCTTTTGTCGGCACAGCACTAGAAGCAGCCCTGGCAGATTTCGCCCAAGTTTGCATTCTTTCGACTGCCACTGCATCCTGGACAGCAAGCGGTATGATAGTTTGGCGACAAGCTTCCAAATCACCGAGCGTTACCTGCTGCGGTCGCCCTTCGTCAAATGCCAACAATGCAGATTCGGCTGCAAGCACTTCGAGTTCTGCGCCAGAGAATTTTGCGGTATTGGCTGCGATCGCCTCAAGGTACTCGTCCTCAACGCTGATGCCAAATCGCTCCAGATGAATCTTCAAAATCTGCGCTCTTTCAGCCTCAGACGGCAAATCCACAAAGAAATTCTCGTCAAATCTGCCTTTTCTCTTGAGTTCAGAAGGCAACGCTGACGGGTCGTTACAGGTGGCCACAACGAATACCCCAGCCGTACATTCACTCATGAACGTGAGGATATTTCCGAGTATTCGCTGGGAGACTCCAGAGCTATCACCCTGACCAGACAAGGCTTTGTCGATTTCGTCAAGCCACAAAACGCACGGGGCAATAGCTTCGGCAGTTTTCAAAGCACGGCGAACATTGCCCTCAGACTCACCCACCAAAGAACCCAACATTGATGCAATATCAAGCTGAAGTAGTGGTAGATTCAGGATACTGGCGATGTTCTTAGCGCAGATGGATTTGCCAGTACCCGGTGGGCCAGCCAGTAGCACACCTTTGGGTTGCGGCAGATTGAGACTTCGCGCTTCAGTAGTAAACAAACGCCGCCGCCGTTGCAACCACTCGCGCAACAGGTCTAATCCGCCAAACGGGATAGTTGCAGGTTTCCCCAACTCAATGCCCATTTGAGACAGCAGCCGGGTTTTGTACTGAACCACCCTCTCGGTCAAGTGCTGATCAATCACAACTCCCTTGGTAGGATTCCAGATTTGTTTGACGCTCAATCTCAGAAAATCGCTAATTTCTTCCAGGGTTAACCCTAAAGCAGCCCGTGCCAAAGATTCTGTTTCTTCACCAGTTAAGGCAATTGTGAAGTTTTGTTCTTGTTCTTGTGCTACTTGTTCTAAGTAGGAAAGATAGCTTTCTAGGTGATCTTGAATTTGATCAACAGTAGGCAAAGGCACTTCAAAATGTGGAATTAACCGCACTAAAGACTCGTGCAGTTCAATATTTTGACCCAGAAAGATGATGCGTTTGTCGGTGGGTTTGAGCCGGTGGTAAAGATTCTTAATCCTGGTGAGTATTTCCCAGGATAACTGCGGTGAGTTCTTCCCCACGAATGGATGCACATCACCCAAAATGAATACCCCTGCACCATCGAAACTGTTGATATACTCGAAAATGTACACCAACGGATCTGCGTGGGGTGGTCTTTTGTACTCTGGTACTGGTTTGAAAACCAATCCACCATCCTCAGCAATCTGGCATAGTTCCAGCCCCGATACTCCCAGATTCCAGAAGTACACGGGACTGTCTAGTTTTTCTCGCGCCTGAGAGGATAGCCACTGTACAATTGTGGCTTCTTCTGGGGACATGACATCCAAAGCTACAATTGGGATCTGCGAATCAATTGTTCTCAGGAGATTAATTAAGTTCATTGTTGTACATTTTTATACGGTAATGGTGCGAGTTCTTCGTGAGTATTAACAAGTCTCACGATCACTTCATAAAATTCGGCTTTGCCGTCAAAAATCTCCGCAGTTCCATCACTGAAGGCAATCGCTGAAACTAAAGCATTAATCAATACACATAAACCTTCAGCATTTCCTTTGATCACGATTGGTTCTCTTTCTTTCGTAGCTACGTAAATATGAACCATCGCGTATTCTTTCGGTAATTCGCTCATAATTTTTTGTGCCGGGGGAAGTGTTCACTTTCCCCCGTTAGTTTTACTGCCGTAGCCGTGTTTGTTGTGTTGAAGTCATTCGTTGCTGTTGAACTTCCGGCTTAAACTCTCGTTCGCCTTCCACAACCCCCAAAGCTTCCTCAAAGGGCTGCGTCGCTTCCAAACACGACAACCCCTCAAACCCAAGAGCTTCTACTCGCACTTCACCAGTTTTGTTATCGAAATGTATCAGTATAGAACGTTCCATTGATTATCTCCTGGCGTATTGTTTAACTTCCTGATGTCCGGCAAATGTTAGGCGTAGGGTTTGCACTTGACCTTTGGTTTCTTCGCTAATCGTGCATTCGCCAAACTTTTCGCGTAATTCTCCAGTTTTGGCTAAAACCATTCGCCGCCCGTAAGTCTGCATTAACTTGTGGCTGAAGAAATTTTCACCAAGCCGGGGAGAAGTTTCGTACTTGTCATGGATGACATCGTACTCAGAACCGTTCCACTTAAAACCCATGTCTGCACGAGCATTGAAACTATGCCCAGGAACGATAATCTCTGCACTCTGCCCTTGAGAATCCCCGTAGTACCCCCTGAGTGGCTGTGCTGTTTCGTGGACTTGGGGTTTGAGTTTTAGATCCTCTAGAGCTTGGACTAAGCACTTACCGTTGGTTAATTTGGTTTTAACTGTTGAAAAATGTGACATATTTTTAAGAGAAAAATACTAGCATTAGCGTGATGCCCCGAAATTCTCAGGGCATCGCTTTTTTCTAACGGAACTTGAACGACTTCACAGTGGCTTGAGTTAACCCAATATCCTCACTCGCCAGCCTTTGCAGATTGCGTTGCTCGTCCAACAATTTGGAGTAGATTGCATCCACTTTCGTCTGGAGTTGCGATCGCCCTTCTGACCCCAAATTCTTAGACTCAATCGCTGGGTCATTCACAATCGAATCCAGATGTTCCATCATTTGAGCAAGACTACCGCCAGCTTCGGGACTAGCATTCGCCAGCAGCACACGCACTTTCTGAAGATGTTTCTCCATTTTGCGTTTGAACTGTACTGGCTTGCGTCCTGGCTCCCAATCGGCTAACTCTTCTAGCAACTGTGCGGCTAGTTGTTCACCTCCAGCGATCGCTGATTCCCTCAACCTTTGCTCTAGGTTTTGGTCATACTGCTGGATGAACTGGGTTATCTGTTGAAGGCACTTGGCTTGCTCGGAGTTCAACTGTTCAGACAGCGCCGGGATAATCACCGGACGACCGATAATTACTTGCAGATATTCTTCCAAATCTGACAGTAGTGGAAAAGCTTTGATGAGATTCGCCTTAACTTCATCACGCTTTTCTACTGGTAAATCCCAAACATTTAACGAGATGAATTTGTCAATACGTGCGGTGTAATCTGCTAGTCCCTCCTCATAACTATCTTTTAAACCAGTACGTAAACCAGGAGCAACTACATCTCTAATGTTGAGCAACTGACTCCACACCAGGGGCGCTAGGTCTATCGGACAAATCCAATCCCCGTTATCGTTGCTCATCCACTCTTGCACCGATGCAATCTCAGAGCGCAATTGACTTGCCGCTTCGTCCAGTGCTTTGAAGACTTTAATGCCCTTTAACCCAACTTCAGAGGATTTTACTTTGAGTAAATCTGATTCTTCTTCGTTATCAGCCTGCAAAACATCAGTCCACTTTGGCGCGTTACTTTTAGTGGTTTTCTTGAGTTGAATTTTGAAACGAATCCGAGTTTTATTTAATTTTGCAAAGTTGTAATGTTCAACTACTGCATCTGTTAGAAATGTTTCGTTAGCGATCGCTTGTACCATTGTTCAGTACCTCATTTTTTCGCTTTGCTTAAGCGTAGCTTTCACAGTATTTCACTCACTAAACAACAGCCCAATACATCCCCTGTTTCCGAACCATGACTGATTGTTTGTTGATTGTGGCTGTACCAATCGGGGAACTATCTTTGAGTTGTTGAATATCTCTAACTGTCCGGTAAATTATTTTTTGAGCGTTATTTTTTTGCAACCGGATAGGATGTTTTATAGTCCGGGGTTTGTACTTACTCATATTATTAAAACAACTTCATCTGCGTCGCGTTTTCATCAATTACTGTGGCGTTAACTTGCATCCCTACAACTTCCTCACACCGATTAATCAAGGTTTTGTGATTAATCACCAAATTAGTCTTTTTGCGCTGTCCTGGCATTGGTTTAAAGTGATATTGGGGATGTTTAATTGTCCCAGTTTGATATAAGTACCGGTACAGCGTTCTTTGTATTTGATATACTTTTGAGAAAGATAACAAGGTACTGTCATACACTCGGTTTAACTGCATAGTTCTACGTCCCCATACCAATTTGCAATTCGCAATTCGCAATTCGCAATTTACCCTCACATAACTGTTCACGTAGAGTATTGATACTATATGTTTTGTTTTTTCTCATGATTGGAATCAAGAAAGTACTGATTTGAACAGGTTTTCGGTTTGAGCTAAGTGGAGTGGCTTATACCCTAAGCGAGTTAATCTTTAATTACATCCACAATTGCGAATTGCGAATTGCGAATTGCAAATTGTTTTAGTCTTGCTTTGCCACCAGAACGCCGCAAGAATTGCAGACATACAGCCGTTGAATTCTGCCGAATATGCTTTGTTTTCGCCATATATTTTGATGATTTAGATTAAGTTTGTTAAGACTAAATCAAAAAAAACAGGAGAGTTTCTTCTTCGCTCTCCTGTTAGATAATGAGGTTTGAGTTTCACTTTCGCTTCGGCGTAGCCATTTTATGCTGCTGACTTTCTTGATATGCTCTGTCTTCGCATTGGTTTAGAAGTCGTTGGTTTTACGTCCCCAAAGAGAGTCTGAATATCTAAATTCACTCCTAATTGCGCTTGAAGAATTGCTACTTCATTAAGATAAGCGTCAATCTCGTTCAAATTTTTTTCTTCTGATTCTTTGGCGGAAAACGGTTGTATTTCCTCTTCTTTAAGATAAACAATATCTTTGCTGTTTTTGTCAGGTAGCAAACCATATTGCCAGCCTGCATTACCTTCTTTCCCTATCAAACTATCACTAGAAATATACTCAATCCCCACTACAGTACCTTGTTTTGTACGCTGCCCAAATGTGAATCGTGGATATCCCCAACCCCGTGGAATCGTGATTGTTACTTGCATGGTAGATTTCCCATCAATTAGGCTTAATTTTCTAGAACATCTAAAGCTTGAGCTAATGCCTGGATGGCATCAGCAAGTGTTAATTCGCCACCATTTTCATTTATGAATTTGAAAACCTGGGGGTTTTGCTCTTTGAAATCTATCAGCGCACTCCAGATGTTTTCTAGTTGTTCATGCACTGTTTCTAAATCATGATTGTCGGTGGCTAAGGCTTTCTCTAATATCTGTTCGCACATGATGTTTACCTCATACAAAAAGCGGTCTGCTGTTAACAAACCGCTTACGTTTTTGATGTGTGGTGCTGATTTAATGCGAAAATCTGGCTAACAGTTCTTCACGCGATAATTCTAGACACATTGGCGTAAATTCTTCTGCTGATAACTGTAGTAAACTATCGACTACTTTTGATAGTTCTTCATCCACTTCCCCAAATCTGAATCTCAACAGATTTTCTACTACTTGGCGTTGTCCTTCTAATCTTGCCTGTTGCTTAGTAGTATCTTCCCACTGTTGATAAGCTTGCGACAAATTCATGATTAACTCCCGCTCATCCTCTGTTAAAGTATCTTGCTGCTGAATTAAAACAATACGCCAGTTAGTAATCAACCTGAGAGCATTTTGCCTTAGTGGATTGCTTTCTGGTAACGCCAACAATTCATTCACAGCTTGGCGTTGCGTTTCTCCTCTACCCAAAATTCTCAGCCACAATGTTTCTGTTGTTACTGGTAGCTGATCAACTGCTATCAACGCCCCTCGAAAACCCTTTTGGAAAAAGTAGACCCCAGAAGGCCAGTTTTCTAAGTCTAGTTTAAACTCAAAATCTGCCAACAGAGTTTTATTAGCACTGGGCGATATAATCCACAGTCGCGCCAAGCTATCTTCTGGTAATCTGCTTCTTTCTCGCTTGGCTTTGCGTTGTGCGTTGGCTATAACAGCGAATAACTTCAGAAAACAGTTGCGTATTTCTGTTGAACTAGGTTGATTGCGAAACGGCTCTAACAGTGCAGTATTCAGTAGAGCGATTCTGCCTAACAATCCTAAGTTCGGGGCTTGCGCTTCGGGAGAAGGAGAAAACAACACATCCACAAATCTTGTTTCATCTGTTACTTCTTGATTAGTCCGTACTTCCCCCAGAGGTGACAATAACTCTTCCAAGAACTGTTTTGCAAACTGATCGTGCGGTTTTGTCGTCATATTTTTACTGTTAACCGGACAGTATTATACTTGTCTGCTGGATTCGGCGCGTGAGTTTGGGGCAATCGCTCAACATCTTGACCCGCGCGATCGCACCCCCCAAACTACACCACTAGTTCCTCAGAAGTCTCAAACAGAATTTCCACTTGCTCTGGACTTAGCTGACCAATCGGGATATCCAGCAAACCAACCGATTCGCATGAGATTTGCGGTAGCTCTTTCAAGGTCTGGACATAGTAGCATTGACCATTGCCGTGAACGAACTCGACCAGCTTTGTTTCTTGCTGGTAAATCCCGTCTTCTAGTAGTTCTAGCCCCAGGCTTTCGCAGCCAGAGGCTATCTGCGCCATGATTTCGTTTCCTGTTGTGGCGGACATTATCGAAAATTCCTTTATTCGCTAATTTTTGCGTATACCGTATACCAAGACAGAATGTATTAGTATGTTATTAGCTTGATGTTTATCAAGAGTACGTTTTAATGCGATTGCTGTTCACCCATTTGCAGCGATCGCATTTCCATCTACACCATTGCTAACTGCCTAACTCCTAACTTGAAGAGCGCATCAGCAGCACTATGGGCGTATCGGTCAGGCTCAGTCGCTCTACGGCTGTATGTCCACATTCGGCTGAACCTGTGGAACCCAACAAAGCCCACCAAATCACGACCCCGATAGACCTTCGTTGAGAACATTAAATAGTCAATCTCACCATGCTGTAACCCGTACTGGGCGCAGGCTTGATTTAACTCGTCCTCTAGTCTTTGGTTGTGCCTGTGAAGGCTCTCTTGCGCTTCTAGAGAAGTCTTTTCTTGGGCTACTCTTTGCGCGAACCAGTTGCGATCAAAGGGTAATCTTCCGCCGTCCTGAAGCTGCACCCAGACGGTGATGCCACCTTCAATCCAAATAGTTTTGATTTGCTCTGGAGTGCGTTGGATGATGGTTGCAATTATCTGTTTGTCTTGCTCGGTTAACGGGTTTTGAGCTTGCTTGTTTATTGTTGCGTATGTCATTATGGAAATCTCCATTTACTTGGATAAAAGGCGATCGCGGAGTTTACCAGACAGAGCGATTGCCTTTGTTTTTGCTGACTACGTTGTGGCTTCCCCACAACGCACTCATTTGATTTCGGCGTAGCCGTTTCTTAATTGGTCAAAACAAGCAGTAGCAGTAATTAAAATGGCGGACACAATTAATGTGATCGCCTTGTAGAAAACTTTCATAACCAACAGCACAGGGCTGTAGAGAGGATTTGTCTTCTGTGCAGCCATGAGTTTCTGTTTAAAAAGCGATCGCTACTAGGAGCAGCAATCGCTTTGATTTACTAGGATTTTGGCCTTCAGTACCAGTTTTTAGACTTGGCGGGTCATCGGAATCATCTCCGGTGGCTTGAGCATTACAAGTTTTAGGCTCCCGGCTGCTTGTCCCGGCGGCTGTTGGTTGTTGGTTTGTTGAAATACGTGTTCCTTTGATTGGTTTGCAAACCCTTGATTGCGTTCTGGTGCAGGCGGTTCGCTGTTCCTTTGCCCTTGATTACTATAGTGCAACCTTTAGTTGCATTTGTCAACCCCTAATTGCACAATTTTGGTTTCTTTTAGACACAGTAATTCAGCTAAACTACAGCCAAATACTTTACATAAGCCAGTGACCATTTCTGGAGAAGCTCCTTTGACATCGGAATCTGTCTCCATTTTGTGTAAATATTGCCGTGAAATCTCTACATCATGTTCTGCAAGCTTTTTAGACAAATTTACTAATGGCATATCGCCACGTAAGGAACGCATTTTCTGTCCTCGTTCCTCTGTCCATTTAATAGATCCCACTTCGCTCAGTGGTAACATTACAACCTCTTGTGTTCTTTCTTGGCTTGCCATATTATGCAATATTTAGTTGACAAAATCAATAGCTATCTGCAACTATTAGTATCAGAGTAAATGTAAATGATGGCTAGTTGCTTCAATCACTCAACAACAAAATCTCTGATTTCTCGGAACGTTGTTCAAAAAATTTTTAACGTGGTTGTACGTAATGTCTAATTCCACATTCAGCCAAGAGGTGGCACTGACAATTTATCAGTCTGATTTAGTTTTCTAATCACTGCCTGTTTTTAAGCATTTCAAAGAGGTTGATGGTCATACCGCTAACTCTGTAGTGCATCTAAGAAGGAAAATATGGGCATTGAATCACATCATTTGCAAGAATGGCTAGATAGTGACGTTGATGAAGAATTAATTGCCCTGAATATGAGGTCGCTTTACGGTAATGTACCGTATGAATACCTCTTGTACAGCCCGAATATCTCCCGCCGCAACGATGGACGATTGCGGGACAGGGATTTGAAAAAGTACCAACATATTGAACTCGGCGGCTGGTGGTGTAGTGGTATTGACCCACTCAACGATCATCAACAAATGCTCTGGGGTTGCTTTAAACCCGACAAACCCCGGCGAGATCCCCAAAAGTTTCACAAGTTCATCAAATACGAGCATCCTTACCGAGAGCAAACACGCGCTTTCTTCCTGCAAGTCACCAAGAAAATTTGGGTGAAAGTGTCGAATCGTTGTGGTATTTCTATCACTGATGGAGATTTGCTTCATCCCGGTGGTTTCTGGCATTGGGTTTGGAAAAACAATGTGCCAGTAATAATTGTCGAAGGAGCCAAAAAAGCAGCTTGTTTACTATCAGCAGGCTACGCGACGATCGCCATTTCTGGTGTAAATGCAGGATACCGCACACCTTATGATGAGTACGGTACTGCTATCGGTAAGCCATCTCTTATCCCAGACCTAAAACACTTTGCAACACAGAATAGACAAGTCAACATTTGCTTTGACCAGGACAGCAAGCCTGAAACCGTGCAAAGGGTGAGAACAGCGATTAGTCGTATGGGTCGGCTGCTTGTAAACGAAGGCTGTTCTTTACGAGTGATTGATTTACCTTTTGGTCAAGAAAAAGGTGTTGATGATTTTATCGTGGCTCATGGTCAGCCAGCGTTTCATGCACTTTACAATACCGCCGAACCATTGGAATTATGGGAAATCAAGTTATTCACCCTGTTAACTTATCCCCCAGCGATCACATTAAACCAAAAATTCTTGGGTGGGCTGATTGCACCTGTTGGTGAAAAGTTGATTGTCCTCAAAGCACCCAAAGGCACAGGTAAAACCGAGTGGTTGACCCAGGAAGTCGCTAAAGCACATGACCAGGGAAGGCGAGTATTAATCATCACTCATCGCATTCAATTGGGTGAGGCGTTATGCGATCGCTTCGGTGTTGATTACGTTAGTGAACTCTACACGTCTGACACGGGCGGCTTACTCGGTTATGGCGTATGCGTTGACTCGTTGCACAAAGACAGTCAAGCTCGGTTTGACCCAGAGGACTGGTCTAACGATGTTGTGATTATAGATGAATGTGACCAAGTTTTTTGGCATCTGCTCAACTCTACTACAGACGTGCAGAAGCGGCGGGTGTCAATTCTTCGCAACTTTAAGCAGTTGGTACAGAATGTCTTGGGTAGCGAACACGGTAAAATTTACCTTTCTTCTGCCGACGTGTCAGATACAGATGTCAAGTACATTTTGTCTCTGGCTGGAGAATATAAAGTTAACCCGTTTGTGATCGTCAACAATTATCAGTCGGTGTCTGGCAAATGTTACAACTATTCTGGTAGCAACCCCAAGAATTTAATCGCGGCGTTAGACAAGGCGATTGAGAAAGGGGGACACCATTTATTATGTTGTTCTGCTCAAAAAGCAAAATCTAAATGGGGAACCCAAGCCTTAGAACAACGGTTTAAGCAGAAATTCCCACACCTACGGATTCTGCGAATTGACAGTCATTCTGTTTTAGACCCGAAACACCATGCCTTTGAGTGTATTGCCCATCTCAACGAAATTCTCACGCAATATGATTTAGTCATTGCTTCGCCCAGCTTGGAAACAGGCGTTTCTATCGATATTCGAGGTCATTTTGATTCGGTTTGGGGGATATTCCAGGGAGTTCAGCCTGTGGACTCTGTACGGCAGATGTTGGCACGGTTGAGAGAAACTGTTGACCGTCACATCTGGGTTAGTCGGTACGGTATGGGGACTGTGGGCAATGGTTCAACTTCTATGGGTGGATTGTTGCGGAGTCAGGACATTGCAACCCAGGCTAACATTGCCCTTTTGTCGGCTTCTGATAATGATGACTACTCTTTCATTGACCAGAATTTTCAGCCCGAATCTTTGCAGACTTGGGGCAAGCGTGGGGCTGTCATCAATGTTGAAATGCGCCGCTATCAAGAATTTGTGCTGAAGGGTTTGGCTGCTGACGGTTATACGATTATTGATGCGGGTGATTTCGACCCCGACGAAACCAAGGAAGTTGTTAATGAGGTGAAAGCAGCCTCCAAAGAATTATATTCTGGGGAATGCTTGGGGATTTCTCAAGCTGAAGAGGTGTCTGATGCCGAACTGAAGAAATTGCAGGAGAAACGCGTTAAAACGAAAGAAGAACGTCATCAGCAGCGAAAGGCGGAATTGTCTCGACGTTATGAGGTTGAGGTAACGCCTGATTTAGTTGAGAAAGATGATGACAGTTGGTATCCACAGCTAAGGCTGCACTATTATCTGACGGTGGGGCGAGAGTTCCTGACGAAGCGGGATAGCAAACGGACTAAGGCGCAGGCTGAGGCTGGAGAGAATGCTATTTGGAAACCTGACTTTAATAAGGGGCAAATGTTGTCGTCGGTGCTGTTGTTAGAAAAACTGAATCTATTGCAGATGTTTACGCCTGGGAAGAAGTTGCGGGGTTCAGATCAAGGGATGCAGGAACTTAAGGCGATCGCGCTACAGCATCGGTTCCTGATCAAGAACTATCTGAACGTAACTATTTCGGAGAAATTGACACCTGTGGCGATCGCACAGAAGCTACTCGATAAGATTGATTTGCGACTGTCTTATGTGGGAAGGCTAGGGCCGAGGGGTCATCGGGAGAGTGTCTATAAGTTTGTTGGAGCTGATGATGGGCGTGATGTGATTTTCCAACAGTGGTTAAATCGGGAGTTGGTGTCAGTCACCAGTAATATAAATGTACTAACACAAGTTAGTGACACAACAAGGTTATCCACACTCCCCACTAATGATAATTGCGGGGACATGGACGGACTAGAAAACTCTACTGATTCATGGTGGCAACAGGTTAAATCTCATAGTGCAAAGTTTATAGAACTCTTTGAACATGGTTTGGAATCAGTCAAAGAATTTCTTTCCACCCTCACCAGTGACGAGCGCTGGGGCGTGATGATGGCGATTGATGAGCAAGCGCCCGTGATGTTTGAGCAACTGGTGGCGCAGGTTCCCGATTGGGTGCAGTGGTTGGTTTGAAGAGGTATAGGCGCTCGCTTTGGAGTAGAAGCAATAAATTCCTGAAACACTTCTATACAAAAAGCAGTTAGAATTGAAATTCTGCGAAATTTTTGGCTGGGATTTGAGAAGTTCAGGAGTAGGGGACAAAACTATGATTAAGCTTGGCTCATTAGTGCAGTCCTCAAATAATACTTTGGGGACAGGTAAAGTAATTGAAGTATCTGGTGGCAGTATTGTTGTTGAGTATTTTAGTACCATAGGACAGCGCTGCCAAAAAACTTTATCCTTGCAATCGTTGTCTGGGGTTATACTAAGACCTCAAACGCGATGTTATGTTCAATTAAAAGAGCAAGATAAATATAAATGGGTAATTGGCAGAATTTCTGGATGGGATGAAGACATCCAAAGGTATGAAATTGATTTGCCAGGGCAGAAATCTATAATTAAATCAGAACAAGAAGTTTATGTCCGTTGTAATTTAACAATAAAAGATCCGGTTGAAACACTAGCAATCAAGGCACACGAAACCCCCTACTTACACGACAGAAGGTCAGCTTTAGTTAAATGCTTAATCCAGCAGAGGGCTGTAAGTCGTGGGATGAGTGGACTAATTTCATCCAATATTCATCTTTACCCTCATCAAGTAGAAGTCATCAGGCAAGTATTACAAGATTCAGTTCAACGCTACATATTAGCTGATGAAGCCGGACTGGGAAAAACTATTGAAGCTGGTGTAATTCTGCGCCAATATCTACTTGATGAGCCAGAAAAAAAAGTAGTAGTCTTGGTTCCAGGGAAATTACTACAACAATGGAAAAATGAGTTAGAGAATAAATTCTATATTTCTTCGTTTCCTACAAGAGTAGTAGTGCTGGCATACGAGGATTCGTCCAAAATTAATGCACAGAAAAATATTGGCTTGCTAATTTTGGATGAAGCCCACCACATTGCCGCAATGGCTAATTCCCAAGATAGCAAACTACGCCAGAATTTTGAAATCTATAAGTATCTAGCCCATAGAAGCGAACACTTACTTTTACTATCTGCAAGTCATATTCTTCAATGTGAGCAAGAGTTACTAGTCCTGCTGCATTTACTTGAGCCTAAAATTTATCAACTCAATAATCTAGAAGATTTTCAGCTAAAAATTAATAAAGATAAACTGCTAGCTCAACTTATCTCCTCATTAATAAATGAGGAAAATACTTCTAATGTCCACAATGGTTTAAAGCAATTACAAACATTATTACCCGAAGACAAGTATTTATTAACTTTATTAGGTAAATGGGAAGATGGCTTAAACACTGATTCGTCTGCTCATACTAAAACCCTTAAAGAAATTTGCACGTATGTTAATGAAAACTATCGACTGTATCAGCGAATACTGTCTAATAGTCGTGCTTGTCTAGAAGATGACACATTTAGGCGCAATATTACACCCAAGGAAGAATATGATTTAGATGAGCGATCGCCTGATATTCATGAATTGCTAGAGAAATGGCGTACTATTGCACCCAAACAAGAAGCTTATCAACGCATTTTCCTACTGTTGTTCTTAGCTTCTGGTACGTGGTTAGGTATTTTAGAGCGAGTAATAGCCGCACGCCAGAGTGGAGTGCGTCATCCATTGCTACTTAAAGAGTTTAGTAGTAATGATATCAATCTTTTAACTGAAACTCCCAAGTTTGAAGGTGAAGAAGAGGTTTTAATCTCTTTACGCCAAATTATTAATCAACCTTCAGAAGACGGAGACCGGATTGAACTATTAAAAATCATCATTCTCTACCGCTTATCAGAAATTTTTGGTTTGCAATCATTTCGCAGCGACCTTAGCAAACTAAGCGAGAGAATCCGGCAGAGAATTTCTAGACCTATTCCTGGTGATTATTTGCCAAAGATATTGATATTTACCAGTTTTGGACAAACCTGCTTAGAAATCGCTCGTTCACTAGCAAATGCTTTTGGTACAGAAACTATTGCTGTCCATCAATCAGAACAAAGTTGGGGAGAAATCGAGAAAAACTTACAGCAGTTTTACAGTAATCCTAATTGCTTTATCCTCATCTGTGATGCTTCTGCACAAGAAGGTCATAATTTTGGATTTGTTGATTGGGTAATTAATTTTGACTTCCCTTGGCAACCACATCAATTAGAACAGAGAATTATTAGATTCGACCAAATTGGGCGTTCTAAAAATATTGATTTTACCGTACTAGTTGGCGCTGATTTAGATGATAGTTTTCATTATGCTTGGTATCAACTTTTAAAGGATGGATTTTCCATTTTTACTGAGTCTATAGCTAGTTTCCGATTAGATAATGAATTATCACATCTAGAACAAAGCTTGTTTCAACTAGGCGCTATTGGTTTGCTCAAACAAGTAGAATCCATCAAAAACACAATTGCTCAAGCACAATCCCAGGTGATTGCAGAGCATAAACTAAATAAGGCTCTGCTTGGAGAGAATGACGATACATTTTTTCCAGAGCTAGATAGTTACGATCTTAATCATCTGGAAATTAAACGAGCTATAGAAGGTTGGATTGATAATTCACTAAAATTCAAATCTGTGTATCACCCAGATTTAGCAAATGTCAAGTATTATCAAGCAACTAAGTATACTTTAGTACCTCTCAACGAGTTGAAATCTTGCTTTATCCATAGCAATCTCAACCAATTTGGTACTTATGACCGCCAACTAGCAAACCACAATCCTGGTATCAAACTTTTTCGTATAGGAGAAGGGTTGGTAGATGCACTTTCCAGATATATAGAATGGGATGATCGGGGTCAAGCTTTTGCTCTTTGGCGACAAGACTCATCTTGGGACAGTCGTGGGGGAATGGAATGGTTTGGTTTTCAATGTAATTATTTAGTTGAATTTAATCTGGAAAAAGTCAAGCAGATTTTTACCGATTATCAACTTGATAATTCTCGGTTTAACGTCTTAAAGCGTCAGGTTGATGCTTTATTTCCACCATTGATTGAAACTATCTTTATTGATGCTCGTTCCCAAATGCTCCGTGAAGTTCAGGATGAATTACTCTTGAGTATATTACAACGCCCATATCAAAAAGATAAAACCTCTCATGGAGTACAAGATCATAATCTTGCTAAAGAACGTTTAGGAATCATTGACAATTTTATTGCTCCTACTAATTGGGAGCAAGTTTGCCAGGAAGTTAGTAATATATCAAGGAGATTACTCGCCCAACGTCAACACTTGATTCAACGATGTCAACGTTATGCTCATTTAGCAGAGCAGAAGTTAGCTCCTAAAATAGAGCAGTTAAGTTTACGCTTGAATACACAAACTTGGGATAATACTCTAGCTGAGGAATTGAAAATCGAAAGGCTTTTGAAGTCTGCTATTGTCCAAGGTATCTATCAACCACAACTTCAAGTTGATTCTGTTGGTTTTATTGTGATATCTGCTCATTCTCCTGCCCATTTTTAAGTGCGGGATTTATTGATAAGGGCGTTGAAGTTGAGGTGAAACCAAGTATTGTATAAATTGATATTGTTAATTGTTAAATAGGGTGATTGCAGTTGGTTTTAATCATTCGTGAACCTGCTACCCCACAGCAGATAGAAGAAATGCTAAAAACTTGGGATGTATTTATTAAAATAGCAGTAGACATCGAACGCAAAATTCTGGCAGGCGGGGGTGTTCGTCATTACGAGTGTGAACAAGAACTACTCAAGGATGGAAGCAGACAACGTGATATTTGGGGAGCTGACTGGTCGCCTTATACTCAAGAAATCGTATTTGAGTCTATCATTAACATTCGCCCTAGCCAGAACAATCGGAGTATGATCATACAATCACTGCAAATTCGACAACAAGTTAGCCAAATTACTCAGCAGTTGCTAGGAGGTTCATAATGCCTAACTGGAGTTCAATTAAAGCTAGTTTCTTAGCTTTAGACCAACCACATCAACTGGGTGAATTAGCATCAAGTCTGGCACACCTGAAGTCTTGGGTACAAAGTAGCGATTGTCAACAAGTAGTCCCGGTAGTCTTAGAAGAAAGCCTGTTGTATTTATCTTTAATACAGCAAAATACCCAGGTCTATCACAAAGAATTAAATCAACTTCAAGATATATTACAAGGTTGGCAGCGCAATTGGGACAACATTAAGTCTCAATCAAGCCAAACGGCAAATATTACGAATGTTGCTTCTGGTTGGTCAGAGCGAATTTTAGATATGTCTGGTTTGCTCAAGTCTGAATCTATGAGTGCGTGAACTACCTACACTGACCTGACGGTACAGTGTAGGCTTCCTGTCCAACAGAAAGCACAGTAGTGGATTTCTTGCGTCCTCCCTTACTACGACTTACATCTGGGCGACAGGCTTTATCCCCCGTTCCAGAGGTCAAAATTCGTAGACCCTCATCTCTGAGGTTAATGCTTGCGTTCACATCCCTGTCGTGCCTAGTTTGGCAATTATCGCAAGTCCAAAATCTTACATCAAGTGGCAAACCACCAACTTGATTAAGGCACACATGACAAGTTTTTGAACTGGGAAAAAATCTATCAACTTCAAGATAAATCTTCCCTTCCATTTCTGCCTTGTATTTCAACATGGTACAGAACATTCCCCATCCAACTTGATGTATAGACTTGGCTAGTTTATGATTCTGCATCATGCCTTTAACATTTAGATTTTCAAGCACTATAACTTGGTTTTCGTTGACTATTCTACGAGATAGCTTTTGTAGAAAATCCTCACGGCAGTTAGTTATTTTCCTATGAACTCTAGCAACTTTATTTCTGGCTTTAATACGGTTATTAGAACCCTTCTGCTTTCTAGATAACTGCTGCTGTTTAAGTTTTAAATTCTTCTCATGTTTGCTGAGTATTCTAGGATTATCAAACTTAGAACCATCGCTAGTAACTGCAAAGTGAGTTAATCCCAAGTCAATACCTATCGCTTTACCTTCTGTATTTGATTCTGGTTTGTCTTTACCATCATCAAAAAGAATAGCCGCAAAGTATTGATTAGAACAGTTTTTAGATAGGGCTACAGTCTTAACTTTTCCCTCAATAGGTCTATGAATCATCGCTGTGACATCTCCTATTTTTGGGAGACTCACAGAATTATCATTAATTTTGACATTTTGAGGATATTGTATTGACTGTTTACCATGTTTTGATTTGAATCTAGGATATTTAGCCCGTTTCTCAAAAAAATTATTAAAAGCTACTCCAAGATTCAAGCAAACTTGTTGCAAGCATTGTGAGTAAGTTAGCGATAACCACTCATATTCTTTTTTTAACTGGGGAATTATCTTTTTAACTTCGTATCCAGATAACCCCTTACCAGTCTCCTTGTATGTCTGGTTCATCAAGTTCAGGCAATAATTCCATAACCAACGACAACTACCAAAAGCTTGTGCTAGTGACTGCTGCTGTTGGGTGTCTGGATATAACCTGACTTTGACGACTCTTAACATATTAGAGTAAACAACGTTTGCTATAAAAAAGTATGACATAGAAATTGCTAGTTTCCTCCATATCTTCCTCCCTTGCCTATCGGCATCGGTCGGAAGATTGTCGTCAACAAGCAAACGCCATTCATGAGGACACTGGCGTGGGCGGCTTTGCCGACTTGAGCAAAGTGTCCGTCTCATCACCTCCCTTCCCTACGGGACGCTACGCGAACGGGTAGGTGAGAGGCTTCTGTCAGTTCAAGCTAAAATTCTAGCCTTTTATGATTACAATTTTTTCGTTCAAAATCCAAGGCAACAATTTGGCAATATTTTTAGCATCGTCAATACCGCGATGGTGTATTCCTTCCAATTCTATGTTTACCAGTTGCAACGCTTCTGCCATACCATAACGCTTGGGTAAGTCTTGGCTCTCACTAAACATTTGTTTGAGATTGATATGAGGATAAGCAATAGGAAAGAGAATGTTATGAAATTTGCTATCTTGTTTAAACTGATTTCGATCATAGTCTCCCCACGAACCAAACACAGCATTCGGATATTTCGACAGCCATTGTTTGAGCATGGCGATCGCTTCGGGATATTCAGGAGCATGATCCACCTGTGTTTGAGTAATTGAGGTTAATAATTTACAGAACTCGGTGAGTATGGGATGGCGAATAGGTTTGATAAACGTTTGAAACTCATCGAGTATTTTTAGAGTTTGCGCCTCAACCATAACGGCTCCAATCTCAATTATTTCCATTTCATGCCGTTTGATAGTTCCTTTGTCACAACAAGTCGCTTCCAAATCAAGCACTAAAAAATAATCAAATTGATTTAAGTTAAGCATAATTTAACTATTGCTATCTTGAAATGATGGACGCTTGTATGCCTATTAAAACTTGTTGCAGATATATTGCTCAAGCAGATGCAGAGCCACCTAACACATTTCTATAAACCTCAGCAGTTTCCTCACCAAAACCACCTGCTTTGGCATGACGAAGTAGCGATTGAATGATTGGCATGGCAATGCTCATCCCAAATAAGGCATTGAAACCTTCAACAACCACTGGTGCTGACAACACAACCGTAAATTCTGGAAATAACGCCAACACAGCCACTAAAATCAGAAAAACAATTGGTGTAGCAATACCTGCTGCCTTTGCGGTTTTTAAAATTAAATTTTTATATTCTTCAACAGTAATATCGCCTCGATAAAGATCCAAGGAGTAGGAAATTGCTGTGACTGTAACTTGGGTGAGAATAGCGGTTCCAGTTGCAGTGATCCCCAGCCTAGCAATAGTCCCTGAATTGCTGATGATAGAATCTACCGCATTATAAACCCGAATATACAACTGTTCCCCCACAGTCATTACTTCAGCACCACGACGAAGATTATCAATACCTACTTCCCACACAATGTTGTCAGCACCATTTGAGCCTCCTTGGGAACGTGGGATGATATGGCTACCATGTTTATCGCTCAGAAATTCCCGGATAGTTCGTTCGTTAGCCCCTAACTTTGATGTACCGGGGATTTTATCAAACAGTTGCATTACATCTGCATCAGAGCGAGGCAAATCGTCAACTCTCAGACCAGCTCGATACCTCAATCTACTCGCAATTTTGGGCATCTCTAATGCTAGTTCGGCAGCCGTCCTGGGCAAGTTTTGTAATGCCTCAGCTATGGCTACACTTGAAGTCGTCACACCAATAGCAGTTCCTTCCAATGCTTTACTGAAATTTTGTACAGTTTGAAACCCTTGTTGGGCTGTTACCTGTAAATCAGTCACTGCATTAATACTTGAGGTAGTAATCTCTACAGTAGTATTCTTGATCCCATCAACTACATTTTCTACGCCATTTGCTGCTTCTTGAACTTTATCTTTTAGCGTATCTGCTAAATTACGTGCTTTGTTTATGAAATTCATATTTTTGTAACTTGCTATTTTTTACGATTTATTATTTAGTCCAAATTGTCTCTAAAAAACAAAGAAATACATCAACATTAATCAGGAATTAGCCAAGAAAAAGTTAAAGATATAGTAAGGAATTTATAAAATTAGTATGTAGCTGGGTAAACCCTGGACTATAAAGCTAGTTTAACTGTTTTATTCCCAATTTAAGTAAATTTTTGATTAATATGGCAATTAGCATTATTTGAAGCAGTTTCTAGCTGGAATATTCTTGATGTAATCACCGTTCGCAACCTACACCATCCCTATCCCTGTCGAACCCATGCGGATCTGGCTGATTCACCCTAAATCTGCGGTAAGGAATATCAGGACAATTCAAATCTGGCGAGTTCGGCGGGATGCAGAAGTCTGGATAGGAGCGATCGCACTGTTGCACCTGTTGTGTAGTTGTAGGCTGAATCTTCTTCCCTCGCCTGAAATCCCAAGGCATCATGGGCTGCGATTGATTCCAAAAGCCCAGCTTCTGTTGTTTAGCATTAGCCTCAGCTTGCAGGAATTGGTCTTTAGTGTTGGTGCATCCTTTAAGATACTGCCTGTAAACCACAGCTTGCCCCTCTTGCACCATTGTCAGGTTAACTGAGCGATTGTTTGCAACAAGTCTTTTATACTTACCGTTTTATCACGCCCGTCGTCTTCTTACTCCCGCAAAAAATAAGACTCAACCTTGCTAAAGTCTAAATTGCCTAAATCACTATCTTCAATAAAAAAATAAAAATAATCATCAACACTATCTGGGTGGTTAAGTTCCAAGAGCAATTGTCCTTTCGCGTCTCCTACCGTTTCCCTGACATACGAGTGAAACTCTACTTCCCCACCAAGTTTGTTGATGCGGCGATTGATAGTTTCTTGGTCATCTTCCTCATTCAACCAATCATTAAATTCCCGAAAGAGTGTTTTTAATTCTTCAGGAACATCGAAGGTTTTAGCGTATCCATCACGAGTAACACAAAACACATCTTGTTGTGCAGAAAAGCTTAATGAGTAAATTTGCTCGTACCACTCTCGCTGGCTGGCAAACTCTGCTAAAAAGCTGAAGTCAGTAATTAATTTATTTCTGTCCTGAATAATTTCAACGAAGTAGAGAATACGATATTGTTCAGGACTGAGTTGATCCATCGGCACATCTAAGCCAGAGTAAAACTGCAAAATCCCTTTTCGGGGTAATCTAAACCCATCGATGATTGGCAAGTCAGCGCAGTTTACCTGCATCAGAAACATCATCATCTCACCTGTTTGGCGATCGCGCGGATAGTCTGTTCCTTTCGGCAGGTAAGGGTAGCCGCCAATTTTGCTCTGCCAGGGTTCTAACGGATCTTCTTCCCAAGCAGCATCCAGCCATTTTACCTCTTCTCCAACATGAATTTTGATATAGGGCTGCAAGTTAGATTCTAAAAAAGGTCGCAGTGGCTCAAACTGAGATGGCAAATCACGCATAAGAGGTAGAGTATCCATTGTGTCCTTACAAGTTTCATAGTTTGTTCAGTCAGATGATAGCCTGATGCTCACCATCTCAAATCCACCTAGTCAACTCTCGCAACCAATTCCATCCCTATCCCTGTCGAACCCATGCGGATCTGGCTGATTCACCCTAAATCTGCGGTAAGGGATATCAGGACAATCTAAATCTGCCGCATTGGGTGGAATACAAAAATCTGGGTAGGAGCGATCGCACTGTTGTTGTTGAGATCGCTCTATAGTAGGCGCAGTATTTTTCTTGCCTCGCCTGAAATCCCACGGCATCACGGGCTGCGATTGGTTCCAAAAACCCACCTTCTGTTGTTTGGCATTAGCCTCAGCTTGCAGAAATTGGTCTTTGGTGCGATCGCATCCCTTGAGATATTGCCTGTAAAGCACAGCTTGTCCCTCTTGCACCATTGTCAGGTTGACAGAGCGGTTGCTTACAAACACCTCAGCTACCAGCCTTTTGTACTTGTCGCTCTCAATTGACCGAACTTGCACAGACTGACCCAGTGGCAATAGTTGCCCAAGGCGAGTTCTAGACTGCTGACCCCAAGGGGTTTGCTTGAGTTCTGGCGCATCCACACAAGCTAGGCGAATGGTTATGGCTTGCCCTTGTTGATTGCGGACTCTTAGTGTATCTCCATCACCTATGCTCACGACTGTCATATTCGGTAAGCTGGTCTGTGCTATTGTTGGCACTCCAGAAATGAGCATTAGAAATGCCGCAAGAATAACTGCTTTATTCATTGGTATGTGTAGGGTTGGCTGCTTTTAGTATCAAAAATAACTTGTGTTTTTCCTCTAGGCTGTGATTTGGATCGGTAGCAGGGGTATGCTTTAGTTATTTTTGTGGTTAGTAACTTTTCCTTGATCTTCGAGGGGAAACTGTTACAGATAAAGATTGCTGTTTATGGAATGTGAATATGATTAATACCCTATTGGTAAAAATTTAGAAGTATTAGTGATTAAATCTTTTCCTATTCTTGCTCCAACTCCTTCGGGTATTCCATTGATGAGAAAACAGGATAATTGTAAAGTGTAAGTATCCTCTTCCATTTTTATTAAAGGCATATCTACATACTGCTGATATACTTTATATAAGTGGCTGTAATCAGGAGAGGGATTATTTATTAGAGATATTTCTGACTTAAAGATTTCTACTTCTTTACCTTCACGTCCCCAGGTTGGCTTGGAAACAAAAGGATAACTAATGTGGGAATCTTTCATAAACGTAGGAAGAAAATGACTATAACCACTTTGACTATTTTTCAGAGAATTATCTAATCCTAGTTCTGTAATCAAAGCCATCAAAGCTTTATTCTGAATGATAAACGAACTTAAAGGATTAATTAGGGCTACTTTTTTATCATAAACCAAGGGTTCCAAGTAATCCCAAAGGCTCACACCCAAATTAGGATCTTTATCCTCTACCATCCATTCTGTAGGATATAAGCGATAAATAATATCCACTTTTCTATCTATATGGTCATAAACATATTGCTCATCCATTGTAATTTTTTCTATAGGGCAATAGGCAGATTTGTATTGACACAAAGACCGTAAATATTCTACAGTGCCGATATCTTCATCGGCTTGAGATAAGGCAGAAAAAATAATATGACAATCTTGAGGAGACTTATTAAGATATTCTGCTGCTAATTCAATGTATTTATTTAGCTGCTGTTGTAGTATTAGTTCGCTTTTTAGATTAGGATCTGTCTTACCAAAATGATTGGCAACTATGCCATTTATTTTGAATGTTTCTGCAATAAATGTAGCCACCTCTGCATTACATTCTAGTAAGTAAACTTTATCATTATTTATGGCAAAATCACATCTAGCAATAAAAGGAGGCTGTATACTCGATTTAATTAGACGTAATGTCTCAGCAGGATAATCAAAATTTAGTAGTGTATCAGTATCTAAAGACCTCATTATATTTGCTGCTTGAAGTAAGATTGGCCAAACGTTAGCAGCAGCTTGTTTAACTTTTTCGATTATTTGTGGGGAAACTGTTAGCACATCATAGCAGGCATATCCATCGGCATCATACCAACTAAAGATGTCTTTATATTGTTCGTAAAACTGTTTTCTCGTAAGATTCATGAGCTAGAGCCTCCAGAACGGAAACTACCAAAACCACTTACTCTAGTCCCTGGACTACTACGATAGTGTCCGCTAACACGGGTTCCGTCTCTACGGGTGTAAGAACCAACATAAACTGAGCGGCTTCTAAATCCGCTATAACTTGAAGGATAACTATAAGGTTCATCATCACTACTAGGATAATTAGATGATGCTACATCAGATTCTTCTGTAGTAGATTCTTGATTATCATTGTCTGCTAATATTTCATTACTGGGTGCAGTAATATTTAATGCAATACTATCTGTACAAGAACTTTCAAAGCTTAAATTATTTTTTTTACACTTTTCTATTTGGTCTATTGCATCACTAATATTACGGTAGTTTTTGCGATATTCAACAATTTGCGATTCTGCTTTTGTAGCTGCAATACTTCCAGGAGATAAGTTAGATAATAAACTAATGGCTAATTGCCATTGCAATTTAGCATTAATTAAGTCTGGTAAAGTATAAGGCGAATTGGCCGTCAGTTGTGCCGCTTTTTGTGCTATTTCAATGGCTGATTTTAAATTTTGGAAAGATTTCTCTTCTTCTGCAATAACTTTAGCAACATCCGAATAGTTGCGTTGGCAAGCAGCTAAACCTTTTTTAACTACATCGGAAACATTAGTATTAGCAGGAATCTGATTCAACAAATTAATAGCTTTTTCCCATTTATCTTTTGCTTCTTGCCAAGACTCTGAACGGTAATATTGACCTTTAACAAGTGCGGCTGCTTCTTGGTCTAATTTTAGAGCTTCTGCCAAATTTGCTGATGCTGGTTCCTCTATTTTCAATTTTGATTCTAATTCAATTGAAAAAAGCCGTAATTGAGCTAGTTTCTTTTGTGCTTCTTGATAGGGTAGTCCTGGTAAGTTAGGAATTTTTTCTAAAGTGGCAATTATTTGTTTAACTTTAGCATCATTAATTCTCAAAGAATCCAAATCTAATCTATTAATATTGCTTGTTGTTACTAAATTCTGGGCTTGAGCTAACGCTTCTTGCTGTCCTGAATATCCCTGTGTAATAGCACCTATTCTACTTATCCCTACCCAACCTAAAAATGAAGCGATCGCAATGAATAACCAAGTTTTTATCCGCTTGTTCATTATCTATAACTTTGTTTGTCAAAATTGTTCTAGGTTAAATAACATCCAAAAATCGCTCATCTAGCATGATGGCTCTACACCTTGCATTAGGCAATGAGGCAAAGCTTCTACAATAGGCGATTACACAAACTTCATTTAAGTATTGTTTATGTATCTAGTGTAACCACCATTTATCCCTTAGCCTGTGATCTAGATCAGTGGCAAATGATATAGATAAGTAAAATATGGAACTAATCGTTATCTTTAATCTCTAACTGATAAATCCGCATCGATGGGTGTTCGTCCATCATCCGCCAGTAAAACCCTTCTTGCAATGGCGATACCCTATCACCACAGCGATACAGAAAAACTGGCTCACCCCGGCGCATAGCTTTCTTAATTACCTGCTCTAAATCGGAGTCTAAGCCGCCGTTATGCCAGATGATATGTGACTTGCCGAAATACCCCACATTGAGCAAACTTGCAAACAGCCATTCCATTATCGACTGAATCTGCTGTTGCTCAAGTCCGCTACTAGCTTGCCCATAGCTTTCAATCGTCGGTTGCGCTGGTTTGAGTTTAAGGAAATTCAAGAACTTCATGGCGATCGCAAATTTAACTACTTCTATAATTCCCACTTCGTAGAGCGAGGTAAACTATAATCCGCGATCGCCAAGACATCGGCTGAACGGAATCGCCCAGCTATTTGAATTGAGTGACATTTCTGCTCAGTGTGCTATAAGGGTACAGATCATTTGCTAACAGCAAATAACCTGTCAACATAGGTCAAGGACAAGCCACTAAAATGTACCACCCATATTTGAAGCTGATTGCATTTCCTACAATACTCACCACAAGCCTCCTTCTTGTGGGACTCAAGCAAGATACCGCAGAAATCACTAACGCACAGCTAAATGAACAGTCCGTACTGGCTATTAACTGGGTACAGCAGTCGGGAGAGTATCAAGCCCTGACTTACCAAGCATTTAACATCGCCAAAATTGTCTTTGACCAAGCCAAAGCCAAAAGGGTAAAGCAACCAGCCGTTATTGTTGATATTGATGAGACAGTTCTTGACAATAGTGCTTACCAAGGTGGTCTAATTGGTACTAATAATGGTTTTGAAACATCAACCTGGAATAAATGGGTGGCAGCAGCCAAAGCTAAGGCTGTCCCTGGTGCAGTTAAGTTTGTAAATTACGTTAATGACAATGGTGGTACAGTCTTTTTTATCTCTAACCGGGATAGAAGCAGTCAAAAGGGTAGCAAAAATAATGATTTGGAGATAGCAACCATCAATAATTTAAAATCAGTCGGGTTCAAAGGTGTCAATCCTAAAACCGTATTACTCAAAGGTGAGTTTACCAAAATCATTGATGGCAAAGAAAACACTTCAAAGCAATGGCGACTAGAAGCTATAGAAAATGGTAAGGCTGACGGCAAAAAATATACTGTAATTGCTTTAATAGGCGACAATCTCAATGATTTTGATGAGAAGGTTGGTGTCACTAATCAAGAACGGCGTAAATCTGTAGAAAAATACTCAGACTATTATGGGATATTTGACTCTGTTCCTAATAATAAAGCTATAGAGCCTGCTTATATTACATTGCCCAATCCTATGTACGGTAACTGGGAAACGGGAATGTATGATCCTCAAGCCTTCAAAAAGCAAAGCCCTTTTGAACTGAGTCCATCCGAAAAAGAACAACAGCGTAAGGATTCGTTAGTTCGCTGGCTATCTGGTAAATAATACATATATTTTAAGTTATAAAGGAAATCAATTTACCATCTTCACTTTTGTACTGTTTGATTTGCCCAGTAATTATGGAGTTATTTTGAGAGTCAGAATAACTTTTAGCAGGCTCAGTTGGTGATGATTTAGATGTTAGCTTTGCTGATGTCTCAGCCTGTAATTTGTATCAGGTTTAAGGTTTTAATTTGTGTTTGATATTTCTTCAACAGTCAAAGAACGAATTAACTCTCTAATCACATCTGTTGCTGGTCTTCCTGTTGTTGAGCAATATTTTTCTAATCTCTCTACTTCACTTGAAGTGAGATTAATCGTCAGCCGTTTAACAGCCCATTTCTTATTCATGGAGAGCAAACTATATTGATGAATTACTCCTCCAATATCAATCATCTAAACTGTTACTACCAGGATATATCTAACCAAATTAGCATTAAGAAGCTATCAAGAAAATGCTTTTATATTTAAACTTGCAATGAATCGCTTAAATAGATTCAAAAATGTGAAGTTTAGATGCTTTAAAAGCAAAAACTGTAAATAGAATATAAGCTTAAAATTTTTCTGTGAAGAAACATTCAGTAGAATTACATGATGCTGACTTGCTCCCCATCAGTGTAGCTAAAGAAAATCTTGAGATTGTTTGCGGTAGTCGTTGCCAAAGTAATGTGTGATAGTTTAATTCCTTGCTGTTGGCGATCGCTACTAACTTTTATCAATGTTTTTAAAAACAGATGAGGCTAAACCTACCAAATATTGTAGTGTTTTTGTAGGCGATCGCTGCGGTTGTAGAATCAAACATCATCACTCAACATCCATATCCAAAGAAAAAGCAGCCCAAATACTTTGCGTAACTTCGCCTGTCTCAAGCCGTTCCTTGAAAGCCCCTCGCTTTGTCGCGTTTTCATCTGAGATATCCTGCACACTCACCACCCTACCCGCTTCAAAACTGAACTCCAAAAGTGTTTCAAAAGCACTCCCCTTTTGATAACCCATGTGGACGTAGAAATCTCGAATAAAGTCTTTACCCAGACTGATTCTTCCGGTGAAAGGTGTTAGGAGTCTTAATCCTTGGTAAGTTGGATAGCCGTACTTCTCCCCTGGAGGTATTTCTGGCATGATGCCCTGAATTGGTTTATGACCTCCTTCGACTTCACCAATGACCATTTGTGTGAGGAATAAGCCTTCATCGGTAATTTCATAGGTGGAGTAAAAGCCACGATAGCAAGCTGTGTGAAGCATCTGCGGCTGCATACCGTAGTCTTGAGGAATTACCAAGCTTTCTCCGTTTAGTCCAACTAACTCGTATTCTTCACCTTTGTATAAAAATGTGTCTGGGATTTGGGATGTCATAAAATCTTTCCGAGAAGGTTATTATCCTTTCTAGCTTTGAACACGCTGCATTTCTGAGGCGTATTCTTGTAATCGGTCATATCCGGCTAACGAATTACCATCTAGCTGTTTACCTAAGATGGTCTTATTTTGATTATTCCCTTAGCAGAGATATTTCTAACGACCAGTCTGTAAAGGCAACAAGTTTCTCTGTAGTATTTACATTTTATAGTTAATTTTGTTACGCTATATTCATCAGCAGCATTAGCTTCCCTATTTTATATTTCTTATAACTCTAATTTCGACAAGATGAGACACTTCTTGTTGAGTAGTTAATCACTTATGTAAAAATGATATATTTACGTTTAATTCTGTTGTTCCCTTAAATTTTAGCTTGTCATATCTGCATTAATGCTTTTGGCCCACAGTGGTTAAAAATTATTTTTCTCATCAAACAAAATGATGATTCATTGAACAACACTATGACTGAATCAAATCAATCATCTGCTCGTTTCCGCTCTGCAACAGAATTTCCCAAGACAATCGCAAGCCAAAGCACTGCTGAGGCAGATAACTTGTATAAAGAAATGCGAGATTGTCTAATTTTTACTAACCGTAGTCGTTCTCAACTACTTCGCAGAAATGAAGAACACAAGCAGTCTGCTTTAAAGTTAAAAGCAGATGTACAACGTCTACAATCTATGATTAGCCAACTCAAAGGCGAAAAAGAACAAGTTGCTGCTGATAGTAGACAGATTGTCACAGCCTTAGAACAAGAAATTGCTTCTATGGCTGGATATCTAGATCAACTTTCAACAGCATTTGATTCTGTTGCAGATGTAGATAATCCAGACAAAGCTTACTGGGGTGTGTTATCTGTTCCTGGCAAATTCTTAAAGTTCTTAAACGCAATCAA
Organism: Trichormus variabilis 0441; assembly: GCF_009856605.1. Classification (NCBI taxonomy): domain Bacteria; kingdom Bacillati; phylum Cyanobacteriota; class Cyanophyceae; order Nostocales; family Nostocaceae; genus Trichormus; species Trichormus variabilis. The sequence goes on from NZ_CP047243.1 coordinate 324,375, forward strand.
AGCAATTGTGTTATGGTGGCGTGATGATAATGGCGAGGAAGCAAAAGCTTTAAAACCAAAACATGACTCTCAGCCTTATCTTTCAGGTACAGTTGCAGATGATGATGAGGAATTAGACAAACCACAAATGCACTCAGATCAAGCTTCTCAAGGTCGCTCTCTTTTAGATAAGTAAACTCATGGGAAAAAAACGAATTACTCAACTATTAGAGGGCTTAAAGGAAAACCAACTGCGAGACCTGCACAATTCCGCAGCCATCTACACTGTTGCACAAGTCGCTGTTAATGAACTGCAACAACAGAGTTCGCAGATTGAGAAACCTGCACTTGCCGCCTTACCTCCTTCATTAGAAATAATTGATAAAGCTAGACTACTTGAGCAGTATGGTTCTTACAATGCTTGCCGTAAAGCAGCTAAAGAACGAGGCATTAAATTCTCTCGTACTCCTAGTTGGGAGCAACTAGGTGCAGCTTTAAGCTATGCAGAGGCTTTTCAGCAAATTATCAACTCTTATGTACAAACTCATCCCTACCCAAAGCTTAAAGGCACTACTTTTGAGTTAGTTTTCCCATAGTTGAGGTGTTTTCCTATGACCGGGTAGCGATCGCTCAAAATTTTGGTTGACTGGAGGAATTGCAGTTGAGGCATCCATTTGATGGAATGCGTTGATTGCTATTTTGGTTCTAAAAACAAGTTTTATTATGCAATTCCTCAATCCTTCTATAAGACTCATATTTGATTCCTGAAAAACCAAACTGCATAGAAGCCTGCCCGCCATACAAAGGTTTGTTTTTCAGCATACTTAGCAAAATTTGAGTAAGATTCCTATAGTTGTTGAGCTAAATAATTCACATTAAGATAAAAAGCATATAAAAGTATAATTTCTATTTTTATATAACAAAAGATAAAAACTTATGGAAAATATGGATTGGGTAAGCTTGCTAAGTTTTCAACAGGCTGATTTTATTCAAAAATTTAAGTCAGGCTATCTATTAAATGGCTCTTTTCAGAATCAATATAGTGAAATAATTGCTATTTCAGGCGATAAGTTATGTGAGATGATAGAATGTTGCTGGGAAGCAACCGAAAAAAACAAACAATCATCTTATATACGTGAGTCATTTAGTAATAATTTAAAACTCAAATTAATTGAAGAATCCGTTAAATCTAAATTTGACGACTTTATTTTAGATTTATCCAATAATGAATCTATACAAGCCAATGATTTCATTTTTAAACTTGATTCTAATCCATTAATTAAAATACTCATAAAATCATGTCAATACAAACCTGACCATATAGAATGGTCAATACAAAAAAAAGAAATTGAAAAAATTTCCGCAATATTATATGTTTTAATCCTAGAAGACCTAACCATACCACAAAATGTATATAATATAGTAATAGCTGGGTTTACAACAAATAATATCGTCATTAATAATACTATTCTTTGTATTAAATTAGAAGATTTATTATATTTTAGTGGCTTAAAATACTACTTAAGCACTTTAGAAAAATCACAAATTAATAATCTTATACAGGTAGGCAACATACATTTTAAAGAACAGGATTATACTAATGCCATTACATACTATAGTCAAGCATTACAAATAAATAATAAATCTGCTGATATACACTTTATGCGAGGGAAAAGCCGTTACTTATTAGGTGATATATCAGGTGCTATAAATGATTTTAGCCAGACTTTAGAGATTAATCCTAACTTCATCGATGCTTATATACTGAGAGGTAGTTGTAATTATAATTTAGGCTGTGACTATGAAGTATTAGAAGATTATACACAAGCTATAAAAATTGATCCTAATAATTTTAATGCTTATGTGTTACGAGGTGATATACATTTTTATTTAGGAGATGAAATTGATTCCATCCAAGATTACAATAAAGCCATAGAGATAAACGCTAATTGTGATTATATTTACTTTATGAGAGGTAGCGTTTATCATGAAATAGGTCAATACAATGAAGCACTCACTGATTACAATGCAGCTTTAAAAATTAACTCTATAAATCCTGAATGCTATTTTAAAAAGGGATGTATATATTATGAATTTGGAGATAAAGAAGTTGCAATTAGTTATTTTAATCAAGCAGCTAATTTATGGAAAGAAATAAATAAAATTGAAGACTCAAATAAAGATACAATAAATTTTCGTAAGGATTCAGGTAACAGAGTATTGACAAAGGGGACAGTAGAGGTGGAGTATCAAAAATATGAACCAAAACTTGCCTCAAGATTTAGACAGAGAAAGTTTGAGCCAGTTATCTAAAGAAGAACTGGTGGACATCATCATTGAGCAGAGCAAGGTAATACGTGAGCTACAAAAGATAATATTAGAACTACAGCAAGAAATAGAGCGTTTAAAAGTCAGCAGAGATTTAGATAGTTCTAATTCATCAAAACCTCCATCACAAGACATTCACAAAAAAAGCGAAAAAGAAAAAGTGCCTCACCTTGAGGAATCAAACCCACCGAAAAAGAAACCAGGTGGGCAACCAGGACATCAAGGTAAAACTCGAAAGGGTTTTGGCAGAGTAGATCGCTATGAAATTTTACGTCCAACGGATTGCATTTACTGTGGTCAAAAAGCATTTGCACCCCTAGCAGTAAAAGTAGAAAAACACGCGGTAGCGCAACTAGTAGAATGTCCCATAGAAATAGTTGAGTATCAACGCCATACGTGCGTGTGTGAATGCTGTGGAAATATACAAACAGCAGCCTGGCCCCAAGAAATTATTCCAGGACAAGATTTAGGAACGTCGTTACAAGCATTTTTAGGGTGGACAAATAACTATGCACATATGCCCTACGAAAAACAGCAGGAAATGCTTTGGGAACTTGGTGAGATTGAAATTGGATTGGGAACTTTAGTCGCCACCAATGAACGAATACAACAAGCAATTGAACCGAGTATTCATGAGTTAAGTAATTGGGTAAAACAGACACAACCTAACATCCATGTAGATGAAACACCTTGGTCAGTTAAAGGGGTTAAAGAATGGTTGTGGGTAGTGGCTAATTCTGAATTCTGCCTGTTTACTGCGGCTGATACTCGTTCTAGAGCCGAACTAGAAGCAATTTTAGGGACTGAGTATACAGGTGTACTCAGCAGCGATGATTTTAGTGTTTATAATGGCTATCAAGCTGTTGCCCAACAGAAATGTTTGGCTCATCTACGTCGTCACTTCAAAAAATTGATTCAACTTCCCGGTCTTCACAACAAAGCTATCGGCGAAACCTTTGTCAATTTAATTGATGAAGCCTTCAGAAGTTATGCTCAATGGTTTGAAACTCTTGACTCAAACAGTTATAACGATTGGATAAATCAATTCAAATTCAAGTTGCAATTTTCTGTTGATCAATGGATTAACTTGGCAGGAGCTACGGCTGGAAACCTTTTACGTTCTTTGCGCGATAAAGCAAGCCAATGGTGGTATTTCCTTGACCATCCTGAAGTTCCTCCTGATAATAATCTCGCTGAACGCTCGCTGCGTTTAGCTGTGACAAAACGTAAGGTTAGTGGTGGTTCACGCTCGATGAAGCGGTTTCAACATACTGCCAATTTGTTGACGGTAGTGCAGACTTGTCGCCGTCAAGGTAGGTCTGTTATTGATTTTTTTGTGCAAGCTCTAATTGCTGATTCTAATAATTCTCACTCTCGCCCCTCTTTACTTCCGCAATATTAGACCTGAATCCTTACAAATTTTCTATATTTTGAGCAAGTAAAAAAAGCAGATTTTAATTTTAGCGTTGTAAAAATATATGGGCAAAACACTCTACAATTTGATTTTTTAGCAAAGGATGAATTAAGGTGGAAAGAATACCTTAAGAATATGAAATGCTCTAAATGGCAAATAATACTTAGGCCATCTAATAATTTTGCTAGAGCATTAATATATGAGAATTACAGTCTATGGTTTAAAATTTTTCAAGAATTTAGAGATTACAGTTATATCCATATCAAAAATAAAGTAAGTGATTTTGATAAATATATATGTAAACACGAAGAAAATGATACAAACGGTAATAACTTAATTAATGTAAATGATGATAGTGATTTTTTAAAGGAGGAGAACAACAATTCATGTATTAATTTTGATAATGACTATGCTTGGATAGATTATGGTTATATGAATGATATTAATAATCCATTTGAAGTTTATTAAACCTATAATATTAGACCTTGCTTGTATTTTATTGTGGTTCTAGTTTGAAAACTAGCTTTAATCTTTTGCATATTCTTTCTAGTTGTCTATGATATCAGGCATAGAAATGGTCATATCATCAATAATCTCACATTCCGACTACACCATAAATTTTCGTATCTCACTAAACCATAGCTAAATCAATCTTGTAGCGACTACAAGACTAACTCATACAACTGGCTTTCAAGTTAATGAGATCGCCAATTCCTCAGCCTCATTATCTAACTGCCACCTTACCCAATACCATCTCCAAACGATTAGTAAATTCACTGGTGCGATCGCAAGTCATAATTAGCTGGTCGATTGCGCGAGTCATCGCCACATACAGCAACCGTGCTTCCTCTTCGGGCGTGTTGTACTGGTGGGGCATGAAACCAATGCCGGGAATAAGTACCACTGGAAACTCTAGCCCCTTGGATGAAAACATGGTTATGAGTTTGATACTTTGTTCGTCCGGGTGATAGTTGCGACTGTCATTGTTGGCATTGACCCATTCAACGGGTATTCTCAGTTTCTGGAAATCCTGGTAGATGCGATCGCCCATAAACTTCGAGCGCTCAACAAGAAACAATGAGTCTTTCTGGCTATTCATCTTATGTCAAGTCAATAGCTTTTAGTCCAGATGAAAAAACTCTTGTTAGTGGGGGGTATGATAAAACTGTTAAAGTATGGCAAGTAGATTAACCAGCTAACTCAAGATAGTAATAAACTAATAGCTACTTGCACCTAATATCCATCTAAATATCTTTATGTCTACTAAAATCAGCTATTGTTTCACTGTTATCCGTGCATTACCCCAATAAAGCTGATACTGTAAAGCATCTAGCAGTGATTCAGCTTCGTCAACAGTTAAGCCTTCTAATTGAGAACAGATATCGAACAAATCTTGAGGAACGTTATGTGGAATCACTAATTGAGATAGTGCATCTTCCAATGCCTCTGAAACTGGATATTCAGTTGAACTGTATTCTTGCTGCATTAAAACATAAGTTGAAAGCGTAATTCTTAATAAGAGTTTAATTTCTCTAGTGAGTGCTTCAAGATATGCACCATACCTGCCAATAAGCTGGTCAATGCGATTGCTTTGTCCATTATAAATTAGCAAATCTTGTGACATTACTTTCTTATACCTTATAACAGGATGTACAAATGGCTATATTACTTTAACAATACATAACTTGACGAGTCTGCTGAACAGCTAATGATAAAATTTCTGCTGCCTGTTCAATTTCCTCAAGCTTTGTAAATTTACCTATACCAATACGTAACGCACCATCAATAATGTCTGTGGGCAAATCCATAGCTTGAAGTACATGCGAAGGTGCTTGTACCCCTGATGAACAAGCTGCTCCTGTAGAAATCGCTAGTTTTTGACGGACTCTAGCAATAATTGCACTGTTAGAAACATCAGGAATAGAAATATGAAGGTTGCCAGATAATCGGTTATTAACGTCACCATTAATAACTAAACCAGGAACTTTATCCAGTAACAAGTTTTGTAATTTATCTCTAAGGTTAGCGATCGCTTTTTCGTCTTCGTCCATTTCTAATATTCTTAAACGGCAGGCTTCCCCCAACCCAACAATGCCAGGAACATTAAGAGTACCTGAACGTAAGCCTTTTTGATGTCCTCCACCAAACAAAATGGGATTGAGTTGATGTCCTTTTCTTACAACTAAGGCTCCTGACCCTTTTGGCCCATATAACTTATGTGCAGAAAGTGCTAGATAAGTAATGCCCCATTCTTCAAAATTTATAGGGATTTTTCCTACAGCTTGAGAAGCATCACATAAAAAAGGGATATTATATTTTCTTGCTATTTGTCCAATTTCTTGGATAGGATAAATATTTCCAATTTCATTATTTGCTGCCATTATACATATTAATGAAATTCCTGAATCACAAATTTTATTAAGAAAGTCTAAGTTTAATCTGCCCTTTGAATCAATTTGCAAATTGATTATGTCAGCTAAATTTTTCTTAGCAATCATATTACAAGTGTCTAAAACAGCCTTGTGTTCAACTGGTAAAACAGCAATACGAGGTCTTATCTTTGTAGAATTATTATTAGAGACATTGCTTTGAATAACTAAATTAATACTTTCGGTAGCTCCTGATGTAAAAATTACTTCTTTAGAAGATGCACCAACTAAATTAGCAACATTAACAGATGCTTGGGCAACCGCCTCTTTTGCCATATCACCATAAATATGATCAATGCTGCTAGCGTTACCAAACTCTGTAGTCATATAATGTAACAACATTTCTGCAACCCGTTGATCGACAGGTGTTGTTGAGTGATAATCGAAATATATACAATCAAGTTTGTTAGTACTAGTTATCTTTTTCATATTTTAATTAAGGTGAAATTCAAAAATAATCATTATGAACTCCTTTGAACACGGTAGAAAATTTCTGAGTGATTCGGAGTAAATAAAATGTAGCGCTTAGGTAAAAAATAACGTAGCCAACGCATCAGGGTTTGCCAAGCATGCTCTGCATTGAAATCAGGAACTGTTGCACATGGAAGCGACGAAAGAAAATCACGTACTGCACCAAAGCGTTTTGGAGTTGCAATAAATTCATCAACCTGTTGTATTATTGGCATTTCTAGTAAAATAAGACCTAAGTAAGACTCAAAAGCATCTTTTGGCAGATTAGGAGTTAATGGTAATGTATGTATATCTAATAGTGCTGCTTTTCTACTAATTGTAGTTAACTTTTCTAATTGTCCAGAGTAGGCTAAATATAAATCTTCTGGATTACGTAACGTTGGCAACCAATAATTAATCTTGGCTTGTGCCTGGGCTAAATTTTCAAAACTTGATTCTTTTACTTCAACAGTAGGTAAAGGTAATTGCTGCAAATGATGATTTTTGAGAATTTCTATTGTTATAGACATTTGCTCAAATAAACCATCATCAATCTGGATACATCCTGCTAAAAGTTCAGCCTCAAATGTTTTTAAATTATTATATGTAGCTGGAAGGACTACGAGAATTTCAAAATTAGGATGATTAGACCATCCCAAAGCTGATGCAGTTAGATTAGCCGAACCTACGAGACATTCTTCGTCGGCACGATAAAATTTTGCATGTAGGTTATGTTTTAACCAAAGTGAACAATTAGGACGTGCTTTAATAATATTCCATACTTCTAAATCACTTACACCAGCTAAAATTTCCTCAGGATGCCAACGTGTTATACATTTAACTTTAACATCATTAGATATCTTTAAAAACAATCTTTCTAACACGGAAACTTTAATAAAGGGTGCAGCAAGCAAAATATCTTTATGAGCTTCCGCACATAATTTTTCTAACTGAATTGCTGGAAGAATCATAAATAATTTATTCCAATTTACTCTTCTTTCTCTAAAAATTGTCTAGCAATGCGTCCCCAATCTACACGAGTATCTTGAGCGGCTTGACGACGTTTACCATCAGGTTGCTCGTCTTCATATCTTGCCCAAGCCATTAATAAAAGTTTTAATCCCTCTAATGAATTGGTCAGACGATATCGTAATGTTTCTGGATCTACTCCATCTACGTCTTTCTCTAGAATTTCTACTAAATTTTTATAAGCAGGATGGTTAGTATTTAAGGTAACTATAATTGCACCACCTCTAGGTTTGACAGAAAAGAAAGCTGGCGTTTCTAAATCAGCTTCTGCAAATATGTACTTCAAACCATCATCAATGGTAGTTGCAGCTAGCTGAACTGCTTGATTTTCTGTTAATCCTTCGTCAGTTAAGGTTTTTTCAATTACTTGTTGTCTTTCTTGTTTTGATAAAACTTCTTGTTTATCACTTTCACCTGTGTGTCCTTCTTTTTTTCTTTCTTGTGTAACAGCCGTTGCTACTTCTTCTGCTTTCGACCCAGAATGACGTTTTAAATTTCCGCGCCTTCCCTTAGTTTGTGCGTCTAAACAACCACGAATAATCCGAAGCTGGCTCTTAATCTTTTGGGAAATTTCTAATAGTGGGCCTCTTGGATCGCCGTCTTCTTCAAACTCTAATTTTAGTTGAGTTATGGTTTTTCCATCTTTTAATAAAGATTCAATATCAATACTTAGTAATTCACTAAAATTTCTTGCTGATTGTTTATTATTAGTTACACCAAATAAATCATCTAAGGCAGGGGGAAACTCAACCTCAATTCCCCACCATCTATCTGTTGGATCATAACCACTAACTAAGGTTTTATCAAGTTCAAGTTCACGTTCTGCTCTTACAACAGATATACCAACATTTTTAGCTGCGTGTTGTCCATGAGGGAGACTTCCTGGCTGTTTCCCATCCAAAGGTTGGCGTGCTTGATCTTTTGCATAAGAAAAGCGTATTTTTACAGAATGCTGTTGACCACGAAAATCTATTATTTTTTCAACTTCGTATGTATCTTTTCCTTCCCAATATTGGAACATTGAAGTAATATCATAAGGGGGTGGACAAGAGGTTCTTGCTATTAAATAACCAGGATCGTTAGGTAAAGCATACTTTTCAATAATTACATTAGTTAAGTTATCGTAATCAAATGCCATCATACGGATAGAAACTCTACCACTATCTAAAAATCTGCGGTACATCCTGCCAATTAAGAGTTCAGAATTATCAATAATTGCTTTGCCCGTTCTCCAAATACACTTGTCAATATTTGACCAAACTACTAATGTTCCACTTTGTCCAAAACTGTTACTAACTCTTTGCCAAATATTAGGAATTGTCTTTGGTTGTGGTTCTGGTACCTCGGTTTGTCGTTGTTGCTTTATTTCTTCTAAGTCTAAATAAGTATATATAGCGTTCTCTATACCATCCTGCCAACTCCAAACCTCAACCTTTTGGCATTGAGAAACTGAAGAAGATGGTAGTCCCATACCAAAGCGACCAATTCCTATATGCTTTGCAGCATCTAGATAAGTACCATTACCAAATTGCAATGCTAGACGCAGAACTGTAGCATCCATTCCACAACCATTATCTAAAACTGCAAGTTTATAGATTCGAGAACTACGACGCTGATCAACTAAAACTTGCTTTTCGCCGCAAAGAAGTTGGACTTCTGTTGCACCTGCTTGTATCGAATTATCCATCAATTCAGCAATTGCATAAGCTGCATTTTTATAGCCGTTGTCTCGCATTGCTTGTACGGCTAAGTGTGCTGGAACTATATCATGAGGATTGGTAGTCATAGCATTTACCTAATAACCTTAATTGAGTAGTTGATGTAATCGAGTTCTACTTCTAGGATTCCCTAAGATTCAAACCATGTATCAATTTAAACCTGAATTATATGAAAAATAAGTAAGTTATAATTAATAATTTTCTAAATTTTTTCTTTATGCCAAACATCTTCCCAATTACTAAAAGCTTCTTCAAGAGAACCAAATCCCCGTAAAGCGCTGTCAACAACGGTAACAATCTCAGCAGTTACATTACCACCTGCTTTTACACCTCGAATAGCCCGTCCAACCATTTGGCTGTAGAGTACAAGAGATTTTGTGGGACGCGCAATGACTGCTGCACTTGTTCGAGGGGCATCAAAACCCGTAGTTAAAACACCGTAATTACATATAATTTTGGTTTCATCAGAATCATCTTTGAAACTATTAATTAAGCGCGTTCGCTCCAATAATGGAGTATCACCAGTAACTACATTTGCCTGTAAACCCCTAGCTCGGAGTACAGTGGCAAGTAATTTTGAATGTTTTATTGAAATTCCAAAAATCAAAATTCTTTGATGACGTTTGGCTAATTCTTCTACTTCTATAATGATGCTGAGATTTCTTTGTTCATCATCAGCTAACTGTTCTAAAATATGTTGAGGTATTTCTAATTCTTGTTGTATTCGCTCCAAATCTTTCTGTGTTAACTTCAAGCCGTTTTTATAAAATAAAGAGCGGAAATTAGGCTTTGCTAAATATTCCTCTGATATTAGGTAATCGACGGGATTGCTATACCCCGAAACTTCAAGAGTTACTTTGTTTTTTGCAAAAAATTCTGATAATTCAGTATCTACATTGATATCAGACCAAGTTCTACCAGGTGTAGCAGTTAAACCTAGAAGGGCGGTGTTTTCATATGGTACTACAAGTGCATCAAGAACTAACTTATAAGTCTCTGCAATAGCTTGATGTGCTTCATCGATAATTACTAACGATGAAACTTTACCAAGTCTATTGATAAATTGTATGCTTTGCTTTGTACGATTATAAACTTTTGAAAGCCCTGCTACTACTATGCCATCTTCTAACTTATCTACATCTATTTCATGCTCACCCCAAAAACGATAGAGACTTACTTGGCGATCTCCTAAACATTGCCACGCTTTCTGAAATTCGGTTGCGGCTTGTTCACACAGTTCTTCACTATACGCTAACCAAACAACTATAGTCGGTTCAACTGAGCGTAAATGATCTGCAATAATATTCATAGCGGTTCGAGTCTTGCCCGATCCTGTAGGCATATGCAGTAAAACCCGACGTGGCTCCTGCTTAAAATAATTCTTAACTTTTCGCGCTGCAATACGTTGATGGGCAAATAAGGGATAATTAGATACTGCTAGTTCTAATGAAGACGATTGAACTGAATCCTCTGGTTGTGGCAATTCCAATTCAAAGAAGTCAAATAAGGCACGCTCTCTGTTAGAACCATGACGTATTGATGTTTTTTTTAAAGTCTCAAAAATATCTCCTGTAAGCGGAACTTGCATAATTGTTGCTAGAATTTTAGCCTGTTCTGGACGTAGCAAATCTAAAAGCATGGCCCGGCTATCCTTTGTCAAAAGAAGACTAGCAGGAGTATGTAGTTCCATCAAAATTTCTCGTAGACGGCTAGGGGTTACAAGACTAGGATCTAATAGCTTGATTAACCGGACAGCAGCATTTCCGAGTAAAACTTGTAGTGTTCCATCGTCTGCTCTTGATAGCAAGTTATCAAATTGCAATTATACCCCCATCTATTTTCATATTTTGCTTTTGGCAACAGTTTTAAACTAAAATCATATATAAGATAATCTTAGTATGGCTCTTCATTTGGCGATTTTGTTAATATAAGACGCTGGATAATTTTACTATGGTTAGCAAATTCACCTAAGCTAGCTTTAATATTATCTTCACATTTATCACGTATATCTTTACCTGTTTGTATTTCCTTTTCCTTAACAATTTCTTCGATTTCGTTCTCGCTTCTTCCTTGACCACGACATTCAGCTTTGATTAGATCAATTTCGCGTTTGAAATCTGATGAGTTCAACCCTGCTTGGATAGCTTTTAAAATATATTCTTCCCGTAGTTTAAGCACACTCTCAATTAAACTTGGCAATTTATATTTATAAGCATCAGCAATTGTTGAATCAGCAGATCGATTTAATCCATCATATATTGCTCTGTAAGCATATTTTGAATGAACAATTTCTAAAATAACATAACGAAAAAATACCCACTGTCTCTCATTTAGCTCTTTAACACCACTAAACATTAACAGTTTTCTTAAACCCAAATCACTTGTATCAAATACTTTAATTCTCGGTTCTTTAACTAGACCATTCAGAGTATAATGCTCTACATCTGAATTAGATGAGAAAAATATATTCAGGGCATCTATATAGAGGTTTGAAATAAATTCAATATGCTTAATACGATTATCGTATGAAGTATTTGGCTCTAAAATTAGCTCAACAACTGAATGAATTGTCATTAAGTAACCAAGCTGAAAAGCTTGTGTAGATATCGTATCAAAAATAGACTTAGAGCGTATTAGTAATTCTTTGATGTCTTCATCATTACCTTCTGTTGAGAAGAACCTTTTATAATCAATATTGAACAACTGTGCTGCTCTAAGTTTTTTAATTTCGTCTTCCCGTTTATCAAGCGCTTTCACTACAGCATTCGCATCATTCAGCTGATTAGTAATATAATCTCCAACTGATTTTCCTTCATCGGTGAGGTCTTTATGTCTATCAAGCAGGCGTTGACGATGCTCTTCAAATACATTTCTGACTCCACTACCTTCAAACATCAAACTATAACATTTACTTTGGATTAAATCAGCACGCGCATCTGAGTCAAGCAAGCGAGTACGCAATGCTCTCATTTCTGCATTTTGGACAGTAAATGGTTTAAATCCATCAAATAATTTGATCAAAGCTATATCAGAAATTGTTGCCAATAAATCAACTGCTAGTTCGACCTCGCTAGGAGGATAATATTTGGCAGAGGTACGAGAAAGCGATTGCCACTTTTCTAGAAGCGTACCTCTTAAAATTTCTACAGGACGAGCAGTGTTTTTTATACTTCTACCATCAGTAATATTAGATGGCTCATCAAAGTTAAAAGCGTCTGGATTTCCGAATGCAACTGCTGCGTGCATTTTATATAAAGCAACAGCAGAAGAATATTGTAATTGACCTGATACAACTTGCTTACCTAAATCAGATTCAGAATCACCAAACGCAAAAGAATAAATACGTGCTATTGAAGAGCTTTCTTCACCTCTTCCTTTTAATTTTGATAAGGTTGTCCGCATCATTCGAGCAGCAAAGTCTTCGTCATCTAATAGCAATTCTCGTGATTGACTAACTCGTTTTGCAGTTTTATTTACAACTAAAAATATTTCACGACATACTCTTTTTAAATCTATTCCTTTTTGTATATATTCTTGATTTGCTTCATGTAAATCGGGCAGAAAAATAATACATACAGGTAATTCTATATGTTTAATTTGTTCTGCATTTAATGAAATGTGGTTATAAAAAGAAGCATAGCGATCAGCACCCCAACTTTTATTGATTTGACGATGTAAAGCTAAAATAGCCATCGCACGATGCTGCCCATCTGCAATGACAAATGCAGTTCTTTGGCGGTTATACTTAATTTCACCAATTGGAGTAACTATTTCTTCCAACTTTATTTTATTAAAGTCAAATAAATCTCCGAAGGTAATAGCTTCTTCAGTTAAAGTCCTTGGTTCTGGATAGTATGGCTGAATACCTGTATAGTTGCTATTTTTAGGAACAAGAACTGCAAGTATAGGTGGAAAAAATCTCGCTGATGCTTCTTTCTCTCCTAGCAAATAGGGAATAAGGTCATGAGCAACACGAGAATCATCAAGGTCACGTTGCAATAATTCATCGAACGTTAGCTCTTCTATATCAAATACTTCACGCCAAGGTACCATTTGAGAAGCAAGCTCATTTTCCCAGGTTCCCTCAGAACCCGGTTTCATTTTTGTTAATAGAAACTGAGCGCGTACACGATCTCCGTCCGAGCCAACTGTAAATTCACCATAAGTACCATATACTGGACTTTTCTGTACACCAAACATTTTTAACGCCTCCCACAAATTGGATCTGCCACTAACTGTAAAAGTCTTTCTAATGCTTGCCTTGCTACTGTATCTTGGTTCGGTTCATCACTATCAGGGCCAATGTTCTGAGGAAGTGTAGTAGTAGGAAAAATGTTGACAACCAAATCTCGTGCAGCTATTTGTCTTACCCTAGCTTCAAGTGCAAATGTGTGAGATAGGCTCAAACGCTGCATAACAGAGTCCACCGTAGCTTGGGGATAAGCTGTTAAATGTCTACTTACTGGGTGGTTGTCATCCCACATTTCTGTTAAAGATAAATAATGTTGACGATACACCCTCTTATGTAGGTTTTTTGCTATGCCAATATAAATTGGTCGAGTAAAAATTTGTACTGCATTTGATTTAAAAAAATCTAAAAAAAATTTATTAGAGTTAGCGATCGCCTCATCTAAAACCTTTGACGCTGTTTGCTGCTGAACCCCACAGACTAGATTTAGAGGTGATGTTGATATCAATCGAACACCATAACGCATCTATATACTTGTCGAAATCTCAATTTTTGTTCCTAAGAAAGACGATAGGGTTTTACTTATAGCCTGTTCATCGACTACGCCAGGTTTATAGTACCAAGCGTATAAACCTTGCTGATGTGGGATGCGTGCTATTTGAGAACCTTGATATTGCGTTTGAGTAGTTATATCCATAAATTGGTTAATTAGCTACTCTATTGTACCCAGTAATAATCCTGTTGTTTACAGGTGACAAGCAAAACAAGGTTGTTCATCATCTTCACTGTCGAGAACTTCTTCTAACGCTTCAGCAAGAGTTTTATTTGGTGTCTTTTTTTTCTCCTTAGCTATTGCTTTTTCATGCTCGGCAATAATTTCATGTTTCCGAGAAAGCAGTTCTAACAGCGATTCTCCTTCAGACCATGTAAAACGCCTGCCATCACTGTGTTGTCTTTCATACTTAACAGCCTCAGCAAATAACTCAGGATGTTCCTGAGCCAGCATTACCCATTCATACTTACGTTGAAAGAAACAAAAGAAACAGCCTGAGCGGCTACGCCATTGGTAATATTTTGGCAGTCCAATTCCGCTTTCTTCAAGTATGCGGATGATATCAGCCTTAACTAAGCCATGTTCTTTAAAAGGGAAAACAGGTTTAATATTAGGTTTCCTGGAAATATACCCCTCTCTATTTTCGTCAGCACGAATCCCAATGTAACTAATAGCCTCATCATTCCCCACAAACTCCTCTAAAGGTTTAATTTTCATCTTGACAGTACACCAGCGCATTTGAGGTGAAGGCAGCAAACCATCATGAATTGCTAGCCAGTGGTCGAAGCCCCGTTTTTCACTAAGATAATGAATTTTAATACCAAGACGTGCTTTAATACGCTCAAGATATTCATAGGTTTCTGGTAACTCTTTGTGAGTGTCGCAGAAAAAATATTCCATTTTAATTTCTGGGTATTTCTGGCGCATTAGTACCGCTAATGCAGTACTATCTTTACCGCCAGACAAACCTAATATGTGCCTAACTGGTTTTTTGTTCATGTTCTCGCTCTTTACGTTTAGCTCTAACTTGAGAATTGTTATCATTAAATGATACACTTAGCACACGCTCTGTCAACTTAGCAACAACAGCTTGGTGTAATTGCGGGTTATCATATTTTTTCAAGATTGCCAAAATTTCTTCAAATACACTATCAATTTGAAGTTGATTTTCATTATCAAACCAGACTAATGAATGAGTTTCTTGTCCGTCTGGACGTGTAACAGTTATTTTACGTGCTTCAAAGCCTTCCGAAGTTCGAGTTTGAGAATCTTTTTGCAAAGCTTCAAGATTTTTGAACCGTCGAGCAAGATCGGAAAGCTTTAGTTCAAAATTTGTGGCATCTTCATCTGTCCAAGATTCAGCAGGCTTGTCAGCAACGATCATTAATAATGCTTCTAACCACTCTGTGTCGGTAGCATTTTCATCTACTGCTGCTTGTACAAAGCTTCTAACTCGACGTTCTAACACTTGGCCACTCAAATAACTAGCCCTAACCCTCAAATCTTCTCGTAATTTTTCTTCACCACTACGTACTGAAAAAGCAGCATACAGAAGGGATTGGCACTCACTAAGCAGACGGTCATAAGCTGTTTGAATTTCGTGCAGTGATGCAACAAGCTTTTTTCGCAGAGTTTTTGCTACCGTACCATCATCCTCTTCACCAGCTACAATCGGATTAAGCCCACACGCTAAAGGTAATGAAGTAAATAAAAGTTCGTCTGGTTCTTGTGCTTTCTGTAAGTTTTGCAAAACTGCCAATGCTTCATTACTTAAACGTTTTGTTTTAATAGTGTATGATGGCAGCTTTTTAACAAATTGAAATAAAGGCTTTACAACCACTAGTAAAGTTGAGTTTCGTACGCCTCTTGCTTTAGTAATATTCTGCTGACGTAAAATTAACTCAAGCTCTCTAAAGACTTGCGATCGCAGTCCCATGACTTCAAAGTATTTAACACCAAACCGGGATGGTTCTTTTAGCAATAACTCGAAATGCTCAGAACCTAAAACTGGAATAAATGTACCATCTTTATAAACGCCCACATCTTCAACGTGATACAGCAAAACTGCTGCTATCAGTACTGGAATAACCCCACGCTTTACACCATATGGAGGAGCTTCCAAAATTTTGTAGAGCTTATCTAAATTTTGTATTTTGTCTTTAGCCTGCAAACAAAAATCATTTATTGCGTGCCAAATTGTAGATATACCAGATTTATCATAAGGTGAATAAAGTCCCCAGTCTCCATTCTCTTGACGATGAATACCCGTTTCACTAAGTACAGAATAATACATAGCAACTTCAGGCCCAAACCCTTCTAAGCAAAGCCTTTCACGATCTTGCTTTTCTAACATTGCTTCGATTAGTTCTCTCCGAGCTTTAGCACCTTGAGAAGTCAACTCACGTCTATTTATCAATTCATTCCTAAGTTTTAAACCTAGATGATAAATTTCATCGCATATATCTGATAATTTGGCATTGAAATCCGTAATGTAATTGACTTTTTCTTTCTTACCTCTAAACCAACATATATTATTTGTTGCTACATCGAAAGTTTGAGTAATAGTTTCATCCAATAACTTTTCTGCTTGTGTTAAACGGTATCGTACTTCCTGTCTTGCAACACCATCACTTTGCAACTCAGCAGCAGTAGTTTGAATTTTCTTTAACGCTGCAAATTCTCTAGCTCTAATCCGCAATATGTCTAATCTTGATGGATTAAGTACAATCAATGGCTTACCATCGGCTGTACTTGCTGGGATATGCGTTGGCTCTACTTCATCTACCCAATAAGCTATTAAACCATCACAATCATTACTGGAACAATATAATTTAGTCAAATCTTTCAAGCCGTCTACATAACACCTTTCAAAGTAACGTAAAGTACCTGTTTGATAACTATGACGTTGAGCAACTATAGGTTTAAGAGGACGAATATCAGAGATGAGATTAACTAAAGGAGAACGTTCTCTTTCTAAATAATTTGTTAATTCAATGTCAACATTAAAGTCTGAACCTTGCCAAATTCGTAATTCATCTAATTGACGACGATATGTAATAATCCCCTTTTGAAGAAGATTTTCAATCACTCCTTCCCAATGGTTCTTATTTTTATCTAAGATATTATCACACATTGCCATTGTTACTAAAGTACGAGTTGCTCTCATTGCACCTGTAGTAGTAACAAGATTTAAAATTCCAATAGTTTTTAATACTCGTAAGCTATCAATGTCTTTACCTTTAGCATCATCAATCAAATTTTTGATTTCTATCCAACGTTGAAGATTTGGACGTGAGCCTAATCCAGAACCAACTGCTTCAATGAAGTAATCATAAACTCTATCTAATTTTAAAACTGGTAAACTTATATTATCAATAGGAGTTTCTTTCAAAAAACTCTTAAAAGAATATGGTTCATCACTTGTCAAAAAAGTAAATAGAGAACGATCATTTTGAGCATATCTTGTACATAGCATTGGCATTACTAATGCTGTAATAGGATGCAAAGGATAAGTATCTGCTAAAATCTCATGTGTATAATCATCCTTTATTTCATCTGGTAGATTTTCTATCCATTTTTTCGTTTGTTCAGCAATTATTCCTTGATGATTTATGGCTTTTGATTGGTCAATTGCTTTCCCAATTAACCTCATCATTTGTGTTGGAGAATCTTTGAACGGAATATCCTCAAATCTACCTTGGATCTTTGACCATTCATTACGTTGTATGGAAGCTAGTCTTTCACTATAATCTGCAAATGCTTGGTGTAACAAACCTATTATATAGATTTGATAGTCTTTATCTTTTGGCAGTTCTGCTAACTGTTGTAATAAATATAAATCTTCTGCACCTTGATTTTGAACAGCAAACTCAAGATTTTTACCTAACTCATCAATAACTAGGACAATTCCTGTAGAAGCAGAATTAGCGACTTCTCTAATTAAACTAGGTATTTCTTTACTGTCTATAATTTTTCCATCTGCAACCTGCGCCCCAAGGTCTACTAGTTTTCTTGCTACTTTAATTTTATTAATCTGCTGGCGCGACCAAAAAGTTTCAGCACCTCGCTCTAAAGCTCGAACAATAGTATTACTTAATGGTTCTCGTTGTGCAGTAACTACTGCCCTGAATAAACCTTGGGTAGGTAAGGTGTTTTGGATTGCTGAATATTCAGAACTATCAGAACCAAATGTTTTGATTACAATTTCAAGCGCAACTTGGTGTGATTGGCTGTTTAAAGGAGCGCATAAGGAAACGAAAAAGTGAGCAAACGCAGATTTTCCAGTCCCGTAAACACTTGTTATAGTCCAAGCACGATTCTCGGATTTTCCAGTTAGTCCAGCTAATATTCGTTTAGTTGCATCTACTGACCTTTCAGTCAAAATATAACCCTGCAAGGACTCAATCTTATCAAAGTCTCGCTCAAGGTTAATAGAACGAGAATAACGACGTTTGAGGCTAAAATAATCAGATAAGGCTTTGTTCATCGATCTGTCTAACTAACCCTGTGTTTATAGTACTTATCTAAAATATCCTTTGCTAAAGCTTCTGGCTCGGATGTAAAGGAAAATTGAATTAGCCCTGATGAATCAGAAAGTGAAATCGAGGTTGACCACCTAGCAACTTGTTCAATGGCATCACACACAGCACTTTCTGAAAGTTTGAAAATCATTCCAGGACTGCCGATATCGTAAACTAGACGGGAAATAGAAATAGTTCTCTGCTCACGTCCTACAAAGCTGGCATACTCAAGACAGGCAGCAACTAATATTTCTGCTGGTAAGTTTCCTTTATAACCAACTCGAAAAGTAAAATGCCGTGAATCTCCTGCGGTATGAATGATTCCTAGTTGAGTAAAAGGACAGTCTAAACTTTCTTCTGTTATACCTACCTTAGTATTTGCCTGTTCTACATACATTCGCAAAATACAGGATACATCTTTCTTTAACGATGATTCAGCAATACGTGGTGCAATACTATCTCTGTAAGTACACAAAGCATTAAATAAATCATCTTGTGAAAATTCGTTTTCTCTAAAAATATTAAAAGTAAAATACCAAGCAGCTGCATTACAACTTGGTTTTAGCAAGTTCCAGTGTAAAAGCCACAGTGTTGCAGGATCTTCTAAAAAGATATCCCAGCCATCTTCTCCTAATAGAAGATTACCAAACTCTGACGGTTCATCATTCTCTAATACCTTAAAAGCATTGCACCAGTAGCGAATAGCGCTTACCATGTTTTTCCCAACACCTAATCTTACAGGTGCATCCTCTTGTAAAAAGATTTTGGGATTAACTTGAGCCATATCAAACCCTTTTTTTATCCACCCATAACGTGGATGAAATGTCTCATGACGGGCAAAAGCTGGATTGACATTAGTTATTTCCTTAACAATGCCATCTAAGTTGAGGCTGATTTGTTTAACCATAAATATTTCTAGACGTTAATAGAATAACTAATAAAATTTATTAAGATCCCAACTATTATAAGAAAATCCATATTAAGTGATATTTGATTGAGCGGTTAACAAACGGATACTATCCAGTAAATAAGCAATGGTTCAGCATAATGGCAGCTTTAAAAAGCCAGAGGAGACTTCTTTAATAAAAGAAACCAAGGCTTCTAATATACATGAACTAGGCAGTGTTGCAAATATGAATTTAAGTGAACAGCATCAACTTATACTTGAACCAAGCATGATAGCTCAAGCTTGCAAGCGCTGTCCAGTTGGTAAGCTGCTACCAGATGCTTTTTATATTCATATTTCAGCACTCAGTGCTTTAGAACCTCTGTTACAAGAATGCGAAAGTTCGGCTAGAAGTGCCTGTCTCAAAACTGAGACACCAACGCTTGTAAAATTTAATACTAGAAAGAGCGTAATTTCTTACTTATTCTACCCAGATTTTGATATTGAAGCACATCCGGCTTTAAAAGCAAGTATTCAAGTCGAGCTTAACACTTTAGAAGTCGCTTACAGAGACTATAGTAACTCTAAGAATCCTCCTATTCTTCATCGGAAAGAAACATTTGTTACCCGCGAATATCCGTTTTATCAAAAATTTGCTGAACTTACTCATGCTGAGGAAGCTTTAGGTTTGCTCAATAGTCCCAAAAGCATTGGCACAAGAAAAGGATGGCAACAGCGTTTACAAGCTTATAATATTGAGATTCAAGAACATCGCTTGATTCAACGTCAAACAGTAACTATTAACAATGAATCTCGGATACAACAAATAGACCGTCACAAAGCAGCTATTGTTCGTAATGATTTTTCCCGTCCTGTACGTTTAGCTTTAGAAGCAGGCTTATTTACACAACATATAACTTTTTTTGATTATGGTTGTGGTCATGGGGGTGATGTTAAGCGCATTGCTCAACAAGGATATACCAGCATGGGTTATGACCCTTTCTACTCTCCTAATAGTCCTCAAATTCCTGCTGATATCGTTAATCTTGGTTATGTGATTAACGTTATTGAAGACACAGGTGAACGACGGGAAGCTTTGCTCAAAGCCTGGGAATTAACCCGTAAAGTATTGCTTGTTGCTGCTCAAGTTACACTAGCTGACACAAATAAAGGTACAGTTGCATATGGTGATGGAGTAGTTACTACCCGTAATACATTTCAAAAATATTACGAGCAGGAAGAACTGAAAACCTATATTGACCAAGTTCTTGGTGTTGATGCTATTCCTGTAGCATTAGGCGTTTATTTTATTTTTCGAGATGAGGCTCAAGCTCAGTTATTTCGTGCCTCTCGCTTCCGTTCTCGTACTACAACGCCTAGAGTCCGTTCTCGTATTAAGCGATTTGAAGATTATCAAGAACTACTGACACCTTTAATGTCTTTTGTTACCGAACGTGGTCGTCTTCCAAGTAAAGGGGAATTAGCACAGGAAGCTGATATTAATGCGGAATTTGGCAGCTTGCGGCGTGCATTTCAATTAATTCTGCAAGCTACAGATGCTAAAGAATGGGAGGAAATTGCTGAAAAACGACGGCAAGATTTAATGGTTTATTTAGCACTGTGTCAATTTAATCGTCGGCCAAAATTAGGCGAATTAGCATTAGAAGCTCAAGAAGATATCCTAGCTTTATTTGGTACATACAAACAAGCTTGGCTAAATGCTGACCAAATGTTACGTAGTTTAGGAGATTTAGAAAATATTGCGAAATGTTGCCAAAATAGCCCAATTGGAAAAAAAATCCCTAATTCTTTGTGGATACATATCTCGACATTACAAAAACTTGACCCGCTACTACGTCTTTATGAGGGATGTGCTAGCCGAGCTATAGGAAGTTTAGAAGAAGCAAATGTAATTAAATTCCACAGTAATAAACCAAAAATTTCTTATTTATTTTATCCAGAGTTTGATGATAATCCCCATCCCGCATTACAAACCAGCATGGAAATTGACCTACTTGATTTACGGGTAACTTACCGTGACTATAACACTGACGATGACCCACCAATATTACATTGTAAGGACGCTTTAGTTGATACTGATTATCCGCTTTATGAGCAGTTTGCCAAGCTAACTCGCAAAGAAGAAGATTGGGGGCTACTTGATGATTGGCGACTTATTAATCATCGCTCTGGTTGGCTCAGATGTCTTAAAGAAAACTGTGTAATCCTTAAAGGATATCAATTATCTTGGCAAAAGGATGCTGATCCATACAAGCTTAAAATATTGCGTTCTGCTGCTCAAAGTCGTCAAAGAAAAAGACGTAGTAGCAACAACAATAAATCTCCTGAAACAACCCCTTCTATCACTGATGAGTTAAATGAAAGTTAAATCAGCTAGGTTATTAAAATGTAGCTCACATCAAACTTACATATGGGTCAATTCACAAGCTTTTTCAGTTTCAGAAATTGTATACAATTCAAGCTATAACGTTATATTCTAGCTCAATCAAATTCAATAGCTTATCTTCCATAGCAGTAAGATAAGGACGATTCAACTTTCCTAATGACTGCAACAGATTTTTCACTGTCTCTTCCAATGATTCAGAATATATTCTATTGAGGCGATCGCAAATCTGCTGCATCTGCTCACACTCAGCAGGCAAGTAAGCGAAGGACTTTAGATGCTTCAGCCCAACCGTTAGTTCTGTATCCCAAGTTCTGACAGTGCAACTAAACTTCCCTACATGGGTCACGATACCCCAGCAACTGCCTTTACCCCTGAGTTCGGGATTGTCCTTGGCTAAGATTTGGCAGACCTCACATCTGGTAGCTGTTAGGTACTTGGGTACGTCCCATTATTCGCTGCACTAGATCCTTAACTATGCGACTTCATGAAACTTTGCCCCCAGCTTGTTTCTACTGTTTGCCGCCATAATTACTGTTGAGTTCCTAATTTTTTCAAGAATTAAATTTCCGCAATCGTGCTTCACCATAAATGTATTGACCTAAAGCATTTGCTTGACGAGAAGGTGCAGCTAAGTGAGCATTAATCCTAGCTTCCTTAAGTAGACGTTGCACGTCTTCCCAGAAAATTTCTCCACCCCCACCTGTAATGATTAAATTTGTTACCCTGTTCATTGTCCAATCTTCTTGTTCGTCTAACCAAGCAAGAATACGAGAGCAAATTTCACGAGAAAAACACTCTATAAGGTTAGGGAGAAAATCATCTAGATTGATGGCTTTACTAGCACCTTTAGGACGATAGAAGCGTTCTTCCTTGGGTTTTGTAATAGCAGAAATTAATGCTAAAGATTGACTATCTGCACCTTCAATTTCAGATGCAATCAATTCATATAACTTGTTCATGCCAAAATATTCACTTTTAGAAGCATCCTTAACAAAGCAAAAATTATTTAGCATGATGATATTAGTGCTTTCATATCCAATATCAATAATAGCTACACTATTTTTAGTGAAATCAGGAACATCTCCTCTTTTTTTAGGTTGAGCTTCTTTCCAGAGCAAACTACCATAACCCTCTGGCATTACCCATACCTTAGTAATATTGAAATATACTGATTCTCCACGGAATTTCATTATATGAGGGCCAGCAATAATACTAATTAACTCTGTTTTCTCTATCTCAAATTGTTCTGAGCATAAGAAAGGTAAACTTATCACAACGGATATTTCATCTTTAAGTTTAAAGTAGCCAATTGCAGCTAATATTTTTGCCAACGCATCTTCTACTTTAGATTGTCCAACACCAAGATTTGCACCTAATTTAGCCCCTAATTGACCAACAGCATAACCACTGCCTTTATATTCCAGCCATAAATTCATTAAAGGATCAGTTGGTATACTACTATATTTATATATAGCACCAGTAAAAATTTGTTCAAATGGAATATGCTTCACATTGGCAGGAATAAACACTACACTACTAGGTTCACGGCTAATACAAGCTTTTGTAAAAGCTCTACCTAAATCAACGCTAAGGATATTGGTACTATCAGTATCACTAGGTATTATAAGGTTAATTTCTTTAGTGACTTCTATTGCTGTTAAAGTACGTGTATAGTAATCATCAGGAACAATAATTAACTCTTCCTGTAATTGTGAGAGAACTTGGTTAGTTTGTTCAACTGCTGATTGAAAGCTATTTAAAGCATTTACTGTAGGTTCTCTATCTATTTCCCACATGAGAAAAATAAGATTTTGCTGTAGACGTACTGCCAATCTTAAAAAGTCTTTTTCTACTTCACTTAATGCAAGTTGATCAGTTAACTTTTTTACGTCCTTCTTATTTTTATCAGCTAGTTCATAATATTGCTCTGCCAAAGAAGCGTATTTATTGGTTAACTCATTAGCAATTTGTTTATGGTGTTTAGCTTCTTGCCTGTTTTTTTCACCAGCAGCATGAGCGGTAAAAGCACCTGCAACAGCACCAACAGCCATCCCTAATGCACCAAACACAAGAGGAATCATAAAAACTAGCAGTTTTGTGAATAAAGTTAAATGTTACAAATGAGGAGGAAGCTCAAGAGGTTGTGAAT
Organism: Trichormus variabilis 0441; assembly: GCF_009856605.1. Taxonomy (NCBI): domain Bacteria; kingdom Bacillati; phylum Cyanobacteriota; class Cyanophyceae; order Nostocales; family Nostocaceae; genus Trichormus; species Trichormus variabilis. The sequence continues at coordinate 348,426 of NZ_CP047243.1, forward strand.
TAGCTAATAATTTACTATCTGCTGATGTCATACCTAAAGATTGAGCAATAGCAACTGATTCTCGTAAACGTTGCATAGCCCCTTCTATTCCTGGTAGGGTCGGACGATTTATTATTTCTTGATTAATTGCTTCTGCTTGAGACAAAAACTCTAAATTCTTCTTGTGTTCATAAATTAGTTCATTCTCAACCGCTTGTAAATATTCTAGTTCTTGCTGTGTTAAAGATTCGTAGTATACTCTCACATCCTGTTTATGCTCATCAAGTATCTTAAAAAACTGATGAATCATGCCTGTAGCACCAACAACTGCTAAAACTGGTGCTACTGTTGTTAGTGCGATCGCTATCGGTGGACAAGCTGCTGCTACTGTTGCAGTTGCAAATGCTGTTGCACCTCCAACTGCACCGCCCATGACAGTATCTTTTAATGTTGTCGTAGCTGCTTCTTGTGCAGAGATTTCACCTCGGACTACACGCAATCCATTAGTTAACAACGAAAAAGGCAGAGATGTCATTGCACCCACAGCAGCCCCCATCGGTGCAGCTTGAAAACCTGCTTTAATAGCACCTGTTAGGTTATCAAAATGCCATTTGGCATCTAGTCTTACCTTTTCTTGCCAAGTCATGGTCTTATCACCACGGGCAATGTTGTCTTTGGCGTTCTCCCATTTGATATTGTTGGGATTATTAGATCCACCCTTGCTATGAGGCTTGATATGGCTGGCGTGTTTATCTGATAGGTACTGCTCAACATTACTAGCCGCAGATTTACCATCAACACCTGCACGCCCAGAAGGGGGAATCTTCTCTAACATTTGTTGAGCTTCCAGCCTAGTTCTTATCGGTTCGCCAGCCCTAATCCCACCTTTATACATTCTGCGTGCTGCACTCAAAGATAAATCCTGTAATTGAGCGTGCTGAATCTTAGTTGTGGCAGCTGCATTAACAGCAGAATTACGATGGGAATCATCCGTCATAAATTATTGCTTTCCTTAGCTATCGACTAAATACGGCATCAGCTTATTCTTACTATTCCCAATTATCTTTGGTTAAAAACAATGCTTTTATCAAGATGCTATGAATATTGAGTGCATTTACAATTAAGACAACAAAGCAGAGCTAAGTAATAATTGGGATTTATCAAATTAAAAACGTAGCAGCTTTTATATGGTAATTCCTAAAAATTTTACGCTTGATTTAGCAACCAAACTGTGCGGCATCTTTTGAACCACTTGTTACAGTTATGTGGGCATGAATCATAACTGTAATGAACATTTAGCTTCCAAAAAACTCAAAAGTTCTTCCTCAAACGCAGTCAAATACGGTCGCTTGAGTTCCCCCAGACACTTCAACACAGCCCTACCAGCTTCTTCCAAGTTCTCAACGTCCCGTAACCTATGGATACGATCGCAAATTTCTCGCATCTGCTGACATTCCGAATCCGAATAATCCATTGGCTTGAGGTGGTCAGTTCTCACAGTATACTCACCATTCCACGCTGTGACTGTGCAGCTAAACTCTCCTACATGAGTAACTATGCACCAACAGCTACCCATACCGCGTAAATCAGGATTATCCTTGACAACGAATTGACAGACTTCGCCAACACGGTAAGGATTGGGGGCTTTACTGCTTTCCATAATGCGTTGCACCACATCTTTAACGATGCGACCAGTCGGCACTTTATCCCCAGCTTCTTGAACTGCGTCTTGCCATGCTTTCCGTTGCTGCTGGGGTTCTAGCTTAGAGAGAGGACGAACTTGTACTTCTGATATGGGGAAAATTTGGGAACTATTAGTTCCCATTTCATCTGCTTGTGCTTCCTCAATTTGGGAACTATTAGTTCCCATTATTATGTTGTCAACTATTAAAGACGCAGCTATTAAATAATTCACATGGCGGTGAGTATAGCTAAATCTGTCTTTGCAGTATTCCTCAAACGTCCGGTGCGTAGAACGATACAGTCTGCGATCGCGTAATTCCGCCAATGCTTTCCCTGCTTCAAAAAACGCCCGTTCTACTTTGCGTTCCAAAAGCAGGCGATCGCTTTGTTCTTCTGGGGTCAATTCAGGTATTTCAACAGCAGCCACATCAATCGTTGCTGAAGCGGGATCTTCTGTTGAGATGTCTGAGTTGGGTGATTCTGGATTGACAGATGACGCAGAGGTGGCTTTGCGCTTACGGGGTGGGGAGTTCATGCGCCTACCTCATTTAGTTTAATGGTATTTGCTGGGAGTGTAGTATTCAGAAGTGGTCACTCTTTAACAAAAATGGGCAAACCACAAGACTCGCAATCAATGTTGACTAATTATCAAAACTGATGCCAAAATTCACGCCCAAAACTTCTTCGATTTTACGGAGCGTTACTTCTGGCAGAACATCATTTTCTTCACGCTCAATTCGATACCAATTAGCACGAGTCATATCAGCCGCCTTTGCTAATTCTTCTACTGACCGTGGATCTCGCTCTCTAGCTTGTTTAATTTTCGCTCCGATGCCTGGGGCATCAACTCGTATAATCCTTTCTATTTGCACATCTATAGGCATAAACAATCCTTCTTTATTCAAGCATTTCATATAAACTATGTAAATTGTAGAGTGACACTTGACATAATGTCAAGTGAGAGGATACAGTATATATATACAAAAAAAGCGCCCCGACTACCAATCTAAAGCGCTTTTCTTGTTCCAATTACGGAAATACCATTATGACCCACGTTACATACACTCATCAACACCTGCAACTGAAATCGATTGCCCGACTCAAGCAAATCTACAGCGAAATCGGCTGCACAACCACAGTACAAGACAGACGCTGCAAGGATTCTTGGATTAGCGCGATCGCTGACTACCAGTCCACCCAAGTTCAAAAAGTTGACGAACAAGCGATGCCTCCGGCAACGTCATGGACGAACGCCCAAGCCGAACTAGAGAATTTCATTGCTGACCAAGCCGAAGCTGTAGCTCCCGAAGAACTGACCACAGTAAAAATCAACCCTCACCACTTCGAGGTGTATGCCGCTAAAAGACTCATTGCCTACATCAGCTACGACAACAGCGAATATGTGACGCAGCCTTGGGTAGTTATGGTAAACGGCGAAGAAAAATTCCGTCACTTTGCTATTTCTCAATGCCACCGCTTCATTGAATGGCATCACAAAGACGGGACACTCAACCCGCCAATCCCAGGTGAAACACCGGAAGTCCCCACCATTGCTGAAATCTGTTTCTATGAGCAAGAAGCATTTGCTGATGGGGAATTAATAGCCAGCATCAGCTTTGACTCGGACAATCACGAAGACTTGTACTGGCGAGTCATTATTAACGGGCAAGAGATTTTCCGCGATACCACCGCCCCCAGATGCCAAAGCTATATTAAGCAGCAATACCAACAAAGCACGTTACCAGTGCAAGAACCATTTGTAGAACCCTGCACTACAGGAAACGAAATCATGGTTCAGATTGCCCAGGCGTGTGAAAACTTTGGTCTTGAGTTGCTTGACGATGGGATTTACCACAACGACAAAAGACTAGTGGAATTTGTCTACAAGAACGGCGTTTGCTGCTATATACGAGCTTCTTTAAAACCTCAGCAAATAGTCCCTGAATTGCTATCTGAAGATTTGTCTTGCGAGGAAATGCTAAATCAGCCGTTTCACTTGCTCACATTTGAACAGTGGGAAAGATTGCGAGAGTATGAACCAGCGTCAGAGAGTCGGGAATTAGTCGCAGTTTAAAGGAAAAGTGGGCTTCGTCGCCCACTCAGTTTAACTGTTTAGTTGCTCTCAATATAAACACTTACCTGCTCGTTTCCACAGAAAACATCAATTAGTTCCACTTTTTCCTTCACCAAAATCATGCAACCCACCATTAGCATACCCAAGGGCTGGGATTACCCCAGATTTACGTTAGGACAGCACACAAAGCAAGGGCTAATCATCGGTATCCAACACTATCCTGCTGATACTCTTTTGGCACACGAATACGGTACAGGTTGGCGATATACGGTACTGAGTGACAAAAACTCAGAAGAAGTTTGCTCTTACTTTGACGACCAAATGCAGGCGCTTTCTGTTGCAGAACTTCAGGCACAGTTGCAGGCGGAAGTTGAAGAGCATCAACAGCAAATCAAAGCACTTCAAGAACAGTTGGGAGGATTAACTGATGTCTATATCAGCCTCATTGAATTAGTTAAAGCTAGTCAATACCTGTTATCTAAAATTGCTAAACACCCTGACTTTTTAGCACTTAAATATCATCCTGATTTAACAATTGGTGACGCTGAAACTGCACTGTCTTATCTCAAGGATGAGCTAGAAACTAATCAACAGTCTGCTAACACAGCTAATACTTGCGATTAGAAGAAACTCGCCCGAATTGCCTGTGATTAATTCGGGCGATCGCTAGTATTCAGAAACACTAAATCTTACTACAGAAAAACTATTATCGCACACTAGAGGTAAAATATGTCCCAGGAAATCAAGCTAGGTCTTTGTAATCCTCCTGAACCCATTTATCTATACGTTAAAAATGGGGAATCAAGTGGTGAAACTTATCTCTGGTATCACTACAATATAGAACAAGATAAAACTATCCCCGTACAGCAAAGAGGATTAACTGGTTATTTGTCAGAAGTACGAGTGACTGCTAAAGAATACAAAGGTAAGGACAGTATTAAATTAGATATCGTTGTCTCTGCCGATGAAGTATATATCATTAGAACCGGCATAGAAACCAATTTTGCTAAGACCTTTTTACTAGCAGCTTCAAAAGTTTACGACTTTTCTAACCCTTTAGTTATTGCTGCTACTAGCGGTGATGAGAATACAGTTTTTTGTCGGCTTTATGATGCGACAAGTAAAGTTAGAGTCCGCAGCGAATGGAACCCGAACGCTGATTGGTTCTCAATCATTACTGAAATCCAATCTCGTTTGGGTGCTTCATTTTCATCTGTTCCACTAATGTCAGAACAACAAACACAACCCAAATCTGTAGCACATCCTCAAGATTTGCGCGTGAAATATATTCGTACTTTGTTGAATTATCCCCTTGATTTAGTCAAAGAATACTTGCAGTTTCAAGAAGTTAGTAGCCCTAGTCAATTACCCATTAGCAAGATTGATTCTCTGGTAAAAACCATGTGTTTAGCCTGGGCAGCAGACAAAGTTGATAATTCCAATCAGGCTGAAGATTTGTATCAACAGCAGGTAGTTGATTTGGTTGCTAATGGTGATGATGAATTGACAGCAATCAAGGCATGGATGCAGCAAGTACAAACATTAGAAGCAGTTTAAACATTTAGTTGAGGTAATGTCATGACTTGTATAATTTCTGAGCTTGAAAAATGTTGGTATCTATCGCCACCTTGGGGTAAACAAATGCCCCCAATTCAGATTGATTTGTCGGAACGAGTTTACATCAAAGCAACCAGAACATTCGGCTACTGCTGCGGCGTTGTGTGGCAGGATGACCAGTGGATTTACTCGGTCTTGAGCGAACATTCTATTGTCCAGATGACTAAATATCAAATTCTTGGTACAGGAAAGATACAATCCGTCAGCTTGGACAAACCAGAGTTTGCAGTTGGCGATCGCGTGTTACTCCGTTTCAGCAGCCACGCCACAAAACAGCGATTGGTGCTGGGTGTAGTGCTGGTGAATGGTAGTTGGTTTTATGTGGTTGAAATGGTTTCCCCTACTTTATCCCCAGCACTGGGTTCACCAATCCGTTTCGCGTTGGTTAGTGAAAAAGATTTAGTCCAAGTTCATCTGTAAGTATTTTTCAACTTGGAGCAACGATTATGTCACAAATCGAAATCGCTCAAATCATTGAACAGATAAAGCAAGAAATTACTGTTGACTCCAATGGCCAGGGTAAGGCTAGTATTCGCGCAACTGCCAGATTAGCTGATGTCAACGATGCCGGATTGCTCAGAAGTCTCAAAACTGCTGCTGATAATTCTGGTTCTAAATTGGTTGAAAAGCTTATCCGTAAAGGGTTTGGAGGTGCTGACATTTTAAGCTGGTCACAGTCCGGCATTCCTGATATAGCTGTTGCCGCAATACTTCACTACTACGGTTATGAAGCCGGTAAACGATGCAGTCAACAAGCAAAGTTAGCTTGTGAAGCATTTGAAAGTATCGGTGTTCGTGCTTGGATGCAAGACATCATGGGTTGGACAAAGACCCCAACTCAACAGTCAGAGCAACCCCCTGTACCCGCACTTCCCCCGGTTGAACAGCGATTGCATACCTTGGTTCAATCGATGAAAATCCTTGCTGAACTCACAGGCGGACGGCTCAATCCGTACATGGAGCAGCAAATGAAGGACTACGCCGCGAACCTCTTGGCTGAATATAACCGCAAGATGTTGACCCCTTCAGAAGAACGCTGGCTTGGCGTGGTGAACTTCGCGGAGAGTCAACTAGGTCGCAATGTGCCTACAAGTGGCCCACACTATCGGGGACATTTAGGAACTTGGGTGCGGACGTTTTACTCTCATTTGAGCGATCGCCAAGAAACACGAATCGTTCAAGGTACTCAACAAAAAATATATGTCTACCCATGCCATGACCCTGCGGTGGCTGCTGGGCTAACGAAAGCAATTGAAGAGTTTTTCGCACACCCTGAACCTGCGGCGAAACTCAGACAGGCGGGGGCGTTCTCTAGCAAAAAAGTAAAAGTATCGGTTTTATAGCCATTACAAAAGGATAATTAATGGCTACTCAACTAATACTTGCTGTGCTATTCAAGTTTACCGACACAAAGCATAGTGCTTGTTGATGAAATCAGGAATAACCCATAGTTAAAAGCGGGTTAACAACATCACTACACCAAATCATTTCTATTTTTTGAGTGAAAAGTATGAAAGTCATAGTTCAAATTGTCGAAAAAGTTGTCAGTGAAGCACATATTTATATCCCTGATGGGTTATCACCGGATGCAATGAAACAACACATCACAGACCGCTATAACTCTGGGGAATTGACTCCTGATTTAAACATTTTCCAAGTCGATTTTGAATCTATCAGCGCCAAAATTATTAGCAATGAAAACTTGACGAATATTGAAGATGAGGATGCAGCATGATTAGCACATCATTACTAACACCAGAACACAAAATTACTGTTACTTCAAGAGAGACTTTCAGTAAACACCCTCTCAACTTTTACGAATCTCCGTCTTGGTTCACCACTGAATTACTGCGCCATGTGAAACTATCGGGTGTTATCGGTGAACCTTGCACGGGACATGGTGCGATCTCTTCCCTACTTCAAGTATGGCCTTACACAAATTCTCTCTGGACTAACGATATTGACCCGAATAAACAAGCGAATTATCACGAAGATGCAACCTTACCCGAAGCATGGGATAAGTTTCCCCCTTGCGATTGGATCTGTACTAATCCTCCTTATGGAGTGTGCGCTGCACCCATCATTAAAAATGCGTTTAATAAGGCCCGTTTAGGTGTCGCCGCTTTCCTCCTCACCAGTTTTCTTGAACCCTGTGATGACCGGGCTGATTTCTTACAGCAGTTTCCACCGTCACTAGTATTAGTATTGCCCAGGTTTTCTTTCAGAAAGGACAAACACGGTACTCGTTGGGCTACTGATAATATCACCATCTCTTGCTTCGTGTGGGATAAACGCACGACTTCGCAAAGGATTATCATTCGTCCCAAGTCGCAGATTGTTGGTTTTTACAAAAATCCACTTGAGGCAATATCTCAACAACGGGCAGAAGAAATTGTTCGGGCGATCTCTAATGGAGAGTATGTATGAAACAGTTACAACTATTTGATGAACCAACTACAGTTTTACCCGTCAGTTATCATCCTGATTTCTTAAGTAAGCAAGAAGCTGACGAACTCTATCAGCATTGTCAACAACTGCAATGGCAACAAAATCAGATAAGGATGCTGGGGAAAACTATGCCCGTTCCCAGGCTAGAGTGCATTTATGGGGATGAGGGTTGTGATTACCTCTACTCCAACAGCGTACTGCTTAAACCCCTAGCTTGGACAGACGCTCTGTCTAAGTTGCGTGACTCAATCACCGCATTCACTGGCTACAGTTTCCGCATCGTCATTGGCAACCAATACAGAAGCGGACAGGACAGTATAGGCTGGCACGCGGACAAGGAATCATCTATGGGTGTTGAGCCGACGATCACTTCCATTAGTCTCGGTGCGGTAAGGAAATTCCAAATTAAGCCTATCGGAGGTAAGCCTACTGACTTTTGGCTGGAGCATGGGAGTTTGTTGGTGATGCTTCCCGGTTGCCAAACTACTCACTTACATCAGGTTCCGAAAACCAACAAGTTTGTGACTACGCGAATTAACTTGACATTTCGACCACACGTTGGAGGTAAGGGATGAATACTTTAAACGGAGAAATTAAATTATTTCTCAAAATTTATGGATTAAGGAGTTTTCTTACTTTATTAATCCTTAAAAACAAATTCCCCAGACTGTTAGAGCAGTCGGAGGAATGGAGATTTTTAATTAAGGGTTTATGGTTATCGATACCACCATACCCAAATAAGAGCAATTTTGACAAAAAATAATTGGGCTGATTAAATCCGGGTTTATGGGTAGGGGGATTTTATGAAATTATCTGATTTTCTGGTAGACCTTGGTAATGCTGTTGCTTACTATCCAAAACTAGTTGATGTTACTGGTGGAGTTTTACCTAATTTATTTTTATGCCAAATGTATTACTGGCTAGGTAAACAAAAAAATCCTGAAGGCTGGATTTATAAATCTCAAGCTGAGATTGAGCAAGAAACTGGACTTACAAGAAAAGAACAAGAAACAGCCCGAAAGTCTTTAAAAGCCAGGGGTTTACTTAAAGAAAAATTCGTCGGCTGTCCCAGACGTGTAGAGTTTTGGTTAGATGAAGACGCTTTGAATCAGCGTTGGTTAGCTTTTATGAACAATATCGAGCTACCAATTGAAGAAATTACCAAAGCTTGGACTCGTAAATTCAAAAAAGATGATAGTGCGTCTCGTCAAAGGGAGCGCATAATGCCCAAAAAGGACAATATAGACAGCCCCAATAGTGCAATATGTAATGCCTCAATAGAGCAATATATATTGCCCGAAAAGGACAATACAGAATGCCCCATTTGGACAGGCAGTAATGCCCCATCTGGACATACAGTATTGCCCCATGTGGGCAATACATCTATATATACAAAGAATACTTCAGAGATTACTACACTCAATGCGCCCCCTAAACCCGGCGCACCCCCCACCCAAGAATGTGTGTGTGAAGAAAAATCTGAATTAACTTCACCACCAAACCAAGAACAACCCATCCCTAAATCTCCCGCTTCGTTGTTAAATAACTCTGAGTCTTTGCCGCAAAACCAAGACCAACCCAACCCCAAATCTCTCACTACGTTGTTAAACCAACCAGAATCTTTACCTCAAACCGATAATCCCTCAAGTAGACCTTCTATTGCGGCGAGGTCATTCGATAAAAACGAACAATCGAATAAAGACCCCTACAAATCAGCCCAGAATGTCAAAGAACTCATTGAGGCTTGGATTACTGACCCGACTACTTTCGCCTCGGATTGTGTGCCAGTGCTTGTCAGGGAAAAAATCAAGTGGAGTCGATGGGTGTTACCTTGGCGTTCAACACAACGGAAGTTACACCCTCACTATCAGAACTTCAACCCGATAGTTGTGGATTTGGTGGCTGTGGAATTAGCTAGCAGTGCCTCATGCACAAAAGATGAAAAAATCACCCACGCAGTCTCCGTGATGAATACTTGGGAGAAAACCAAAGGCGGCTGGACTAACTTGATGCAGCGTTATCAACAAGCTCTAGATCAACAACAACGCCACACCCCACCAACTACTCCAAATCCAACTGCCAAAGCAAACATTTCTTTAGCGCAAGCCATAGCCCAAGACGAACAACGTCATCAACAAGAGCTATCCAGGCAAAACGATTCTGCTTTACCTCAGCACAGTGCCGAAACTCTCAGCATCAAAGAAAAGCTTTTTCAAAAAGCTAATGCTCAAAAAACTCGCCCTAGTTCAATACTATCGGCTGCTGCCCTGTTAGAAGTCGAGGCCCAACTTAAACAAGCACTCGGAGCATAATTATGCACTTTAACCACGATAACGTTATTCCTTTTTCTGCTTCCCAAGATGTGGATCGCCTACCGCCACAGAGCATTGAGGCTGAGGAATCTGTACTCGGCGGCATCATGATTGACCCACAAGCATTTGACCGCATCAGCCATATCCTTGTCCCTGAAGCTTTTTACGTGAGCGCACACACCATTATTTACCAAGCATTCACTCAACTGCGTGCCTCTTTTCAGCCTACAGATTTACTTTGCTTGACCAATTGGCTCATGGATCACAATCTTCTGGAGCGCATTGGCGGACGAAACAAATTAGCAACTTTATTTGACCGCACTGTTTCTGCCGTCAATATCGATGTTCTGGCTGATTTAGTCATGCAAAAATACCGCCGCCGACAGTTAATCAAAATCGGCAATGAAATTATGCAGTTGGGCTACGAAACCCAAACCGACTTAGGACAAATCTTCTCGCAAGCCGAACAAAAAGTTTTCCGCGTCACTCAAAATTCCTCCGACGAACAATGCAAAGTTCATCAAGCTGCTGATATGGCTATTGAACTCTACCAAAAACTGGAGATGGGACAAATGCAAGGCGACAAATTTGGCTGGTATGACTTGGAAGCTATCACTGGTGGTCTTTATCCCAGTAGTTTGGTGGTAGTGGCTGCTGAGTCTCACATGGGCAAAACCCATTTCATGATTTCCACTGCTTACGAAATCATGACTAAGCTCGGTAAGGGTGTTCTCTATGTCACTCCCGAAATGGATCGCAGTCAAGTCAATGCCCGAATGTTAGCCAGAATTACAGGTGTTGACTCTGCCCACATTCAAGCCCAAACACAATCTTACTGGCAGCAAGTTGCACAAGGTGTTTGTCAACTGGCTGAAATGCCTTGGCAGATTTTTGAGCATTCTTCCCCAACTCCCACAATGATTGCTTCTGCCGTTCGTCGCTCTATTGCTGAAGCGGGTGGTTCTTTGGGTGCTGTGTTTGTGGACTACTTGCAGCAAATTCCTCTGGAGGGGGGCGGCAATATGGCCCATGAAGTTGGCAAGATTACTCGCCAGATTCGCGCGATCGCTAAAGAACACAAAATCCCCGTTTTCTTAGGTTGTCAAATTAACCGAGGCAACCAAACAACTGCTGACAAACGCCCTAACCGTCATTTACTCCGCAATTCTGGGGAAATTTTCGAGGTTTGCGACCAGTTAATTATGCTTTACCGCGATGCTGTGTATACAAAAGACCCTAGTGACCAAACTATCGAGTTGATTGTTGAGAAAAACCGACTCTACGGCAAACTCGGCACTGCAACTATGCTTTGTGATTTTTCTACTTCTCGGTTTTTGAACTTTGCAAGGTAATTGAATCATGAAAGCACTTACTGTCAGACAACCTTGGGCATGGGCTATCATCTGCGCCAATAAAAATATTGAAAATCGAGTTTGGCCTATTCATTATCGGGGTGATATTCTCATCCACGCGGCTTCAAAATGTACTAAAAAAGAATATCTGCAAGCAAAAGAATTTTGCCACAGCATCGGTGTTTCCGTACCAGAGCTAAACAGCCTCAGTCGCGGTCAAATCATCGGTGTCGTTACAGTTGTCGGTTGTCAGTTTTCAGAAACTGGTGCTGGCTGGGGAATGCCACAGCAGTTTCATTGGCATCTGGCCAATCCACGCGCCATTACTCCCATTCCCTACATCGGACAACTGGGACTTTTCGATGTGCCTGATGAATTGGTTCGGGAGGCAGTTGCATGAAATCAGTCCTCTCCTTATTCTCCGGCATCGGCGGACTGTGCCATCACGGTATCGCTGCGGCGGGTCTATCTCACAAGTTTCAAGTAAGGCAATTTGTCGAAATATCCCCCTATTCACAATCGGTACTGCGTTATGAACAGCCCCAAACCCCAATCCACTCGGACATTACCACCTACCACTGCAACAGGGGACAGTTTGACATCTTGTGTGGGGGATTCCCTTGCGCCGGCACAAGTAACTCTGGCAACCGACAAGGACTCTCTGACCCCAGATCCGCGCTCTGGGCTGAACAGTTCCGCATCATTGAATCCGATAGACCAGCGATCGCTCTTATCGAAAACCCCACAGGTTTGCTCTATCGCGGACTTGAGCAAATCATCTATGACTTTGACAGCATCGGGTACATGGGCGAATGGAACTGTATCTCTGCACAACAAGTCGGCTTGTCGCACCAAAGGAAACGAATCTTTATCATTGCCTACCCCGATGGCCTATTCAACCGTCAACAGCAGGCCCCCTGGACAAACCAAATTGGAAATCACATTACGCAAGTACGGCTCTCTCTCGAAACAAGAAGCTATCAACCCGGAGTTCTTGCGGTGGCTCATGGGATTCCCATTGGAGTAGCTAAAAACATCTCTGGTAACTATGATGCCCGTCGTGCTTACGGGTTGAGTTGCTCTCCGCGACAGTCCGCCGTTGCTTGGAAACGCATTGATTATCTATGCAGTTTACTTTCTTATCAGGAGGCATTTTGACTAACACTATCAACACGCTGGAAACTTGCTGGTATATATCCCCACCTTGGGGCAAACAACTCTCACCACTTGCCATCAGCATACTAGAGAAGGTTTATTTGCCTTCTCCTAAAGTCGCCGGTTATTGCTGCGGCGTAGAATGGTCTGACACTGGATGGAATTATTCTATCCACAGCGATCGCGGAATCATCTCTGTACCAGACAATGAAATCATCGCTAGGGGTCAACTTCAGCCCTTGTCCATTCAAAAGCCTCACTTCCGTTTAGGGCAGTTGGTCAACTTCCGCTTTGCTAATGATGGCCCGAAGATTCGCATGATTTTGGGGATGTCGCTCATCAACAATGCTTGGTTGTATCAAGTCGAGTGGCGATCGCCTGCCCTACGATTACCAACTGATGAAGGCGCTTGTATTTTTCCCAAATCTACACAGCAGGGTAAGTTTATCAATCGGCTGTCCTGGGTCACACCTCATGATTTAACGGAGGTATGATATGACAATTTATACCTCATACTATAAAGGTGAAATCAAGGGTGAGGCTGTTTCGATTTCGCTTTATCCGCCCAAGGGTTGGACTGGCAGGCACTTACCTCTGTTCGCCCCTACTCCTGAACTGTTGTACTGGTGGAAGTCTTCGGCTAAAGATGCGATCGCAGAACAGGAATACAAGCGACAGTTCCGTGAGATTTTAGATTCTCGGCAGCAGCTGATTGGGTTGTGGGTGGAGAAACAGAAGAACAACCCACAAGACATAACACTATGCTGCTTTGAAAAAACTGGGGATTTCTGCCATCGATATCAGGTTGGAGAAGTAGTAGTACAAAAATACTTACCTGAGCTTTGGGGTGGTGAAATTGGAACTTCTCGGACACAACTGAGAATTATCCAAGCTGGAAAGATGAATCTCACTTCTCCGCCAAAGGTTTTAAGCTTGATAGACAAATGCCATGCTTCTGGTTTTCCCGTTGTATGCGATCGCTTAACT